>JBILXT010000485.1:0-5147 GCA_044378235.1 Planctomycetaceae bacterium | reverse complement strand
CGACCATCGGCAGTAAAGCAAAGATGACCAGTCCGGTCAAAAGATCACTAGTTCGATTGCGATAGAAGGCACTCGCCAATTTCAGCGACGCAAGCATCATCACCGGAACCACCTGAAACTGGTCGGCAAAGAGCGGAGCATAAGGGTGAATCAAAGTTCTCGGCCCGACAACAGTAGCCAGCAGCAGAAAACCCCACGTCATGAATTCTCCTCGAGCGACCCCTCGTCGCCATGCCCATGCCGAGATCACAAGCAAAGCCGTGAGCGTCAGGAAAACAGGCGAGCCAAACGAGCTTGAGAACTCAGTGGCAAAACGATAGTACGATGGCAAACGACTCCACGGAACTCCCCAGGGCCACGCCATTAACATTAAGACCGGGGAAAAGTTCAAAACTGTTGAACAGAGCTGTGGTCGTTTCTCGACGATTCCAATTTCTATCAGCAAAACGATGACGGCCAAAGCCAGAGGAACAAGCAGATACAACCCAAAGATCGTATCCCAGAAAGAAACATTTCCATCGGGTGCATCGAACGAAATGGTCAGTGAGTAAGACCTGAAGCACACGGCAACCGCGAGGAAAACAAAAGGCGTCCACGGCAACCATGGCCATGTCCACGGCGTCCCATTCTCGCGTACAGAGGCAGATCCCTGACGAATCCCGGGCAGCAGTAGCAGAGCAATCACCGCGGCCACGGTTGGGAAAACGGCGATCAACGATTGGACCTGCGCGGTATTGAACGGCATGATCTCCGGCAACAACAAGAGCGGCCAGCCAAAGAACAGAGTCAGCAGCAAATACAGCGGTCCACGCCAGAGCCAAGACAAACGCACCTGCAGCCCCCGAATCAGGATTTCGACCATTCCGACCGCAATCGCAGCACCGGACAGGACCATGCCGCCAATTTCCAGGAGCCCCTTCTCCTGTTCTGAGGCCATCGACAGCAGTTCATCCAGACTGACCGATATCGCCAGCAGCATCAGCAGCACAATCAGCACCAATGACCGGGCATCTTCCCAGACTTTCCCCAGTCGCACGATCAGAACGGCGGTCACCGCCATCAGCAGAGTCACAGCGACCAGACTTCCCATGAGTCCTGTCGGTGACATGTATTCGACGGTGCCTCGCTGAAACAACATGGCCGAATTGCCCGCGCGAAACAGCAACTTGAGACCATAAACAAACAGGCAGGCACTGATCAGATAAAAGGGATTGTGCGTATACAGCAATCTGATCAACCATGGGACTCGACATTGCGACATGATCCGCCTCCGTTGATGAAAAATGATTCATTCACATGATCAAAAGGCAGGGCACCAGAAGTTCGCGCGATGCGGTTGTCGAGACGTCTCCTTGTCGGAATGAGGATTGAGCGATTTCGTGGACCTTCTGTTTTCAGTGATTCCACTCAGTGCAAAAATTGTCTGAAGAATTCTGTCAGGGTGAGGGCGACAACCAGTCTTGTTCAGACCAACCATCAAACCGCAACAAAAACTTCGAAGATTCGATGAACCTTTCTGGCAGACCCGACGTCTCACTCTGCAGCGGTCCGTGAACTTATGGACTGTTTCTCTTTCTTGCAGGCCATTTAATCGTGTGCACTTCGCCGTTCTACTCCGATGACCTCTCCGCCGATCGATGGTGTCGATGCGATGTATTGGTCCGCCGGTGGTGCATTCCATGGCGCTGGACCCACGGTCGGAAATGGTGAACAGCGGATTGAGAGTCACATGATTCTCAGGGCCCGATGTCACCACGGCATCGGGCCTCTTTTTTGGCCGGTCCCGACAATTCGGGCCATGCGTTTCGGCGACGTTTAACCGCACCGGTTTCGTCAGAATCTTGATTCATTGTCCTCGCGGAGCAGTCCGGAGTGCTCGCCACCCTGTCAAGGTGGAGATCAGGGGTTCAAATCCCCTCGGGGACGTTTTGCAGGCTGTTGATTGAGAAGCCAGCAGATTCAAAAGGGAACGGCGCGAGCCGTCCGGTGAATTGATGCCGCAGACTCACCGGAGGGCTTGCGCCCTGCCGCTACAAAGACCGCGTTTCGAAGGGGAGTGGCGAAAACCGGACGCTAACACGTTCCGGCTGATTAATTCAACAGGCTACTCGTAGCCTCTTCCACCAATACGAGCGTGCTCCTGGGAGAGCAGTCAGCCTCCAAAACTGACGGACGGGGTTCGAATCCTCGCGCTCGTGCTGTCATGACATGGCGATGTGTGTTGCCGCGTCAAACTGAAACATGATGACTCACTTTGGCTTGTGAGTGTGATGGACGCACGATGGTCTTCGGAACCATCAGACGAGGTTCGAATCCTCGACGAGCTATTCCTGTGCAGACGACTGCATCCTGTAACGCTTTCAGGAGCATGCAAAAACATTCGTAGACTCGTCACATGGACTTCAATCGCATGGACCGGCCGGTTTATACCGGCCGCTCGCCTGAGTGGTTGTTTGCAGGCCTCTGCCGAAGCCACTTACCACTGGGCTTCCATCAGATCGACGATGCGAGCGGCCAGGCGTGTTGCGGACTCCTGCTGAGCGGTCGCCAACGACTGCCCAACCTCCGGAGCGAAGCTGACATTGCTGGCGTGTTGAGTCAGCTCGGGGCCCAGCGGAAACGTCTGCTGCTGCAGAATCTGTCCGCTGCGGCGATCAATCCAGGTCACTTCCGCGCCGACCATCAATTGAATCTCACGAGGATCGTCGAAGCGATTTTCGACCAGCGGATTCTTGCGGATCTCGACGATCTTGCCTTTTAGGATCGTGTCGGCTGTTTCCGCTTCATCAAGCCGATAGCCGCTGCGAGTTCGCACTTCTTTCTGGACGGCTTCCGTGAGCAAATAATCCAGATTTCGGCGAAATGAATCCGACTTAAAGACAGCAACATGCACCGTCCGAACTCCCGGAACCATGGGCGTGCCGAGCGTATAACCGCAGCCGGGAATGGCAGCGAGACACAGCAGCAGCGTCAGGTAAGGGAAAACTTTCTGCATGATAAACCGAACCGGATGACCGTTATCCTTAGTCCAGAGTTCGAGGACTGCTGACCGACTTCACCGGTGAACCTTCCTCCTCGGCCGCTTTTGGCCTCGGTGGTTCCGCTGGAGGCAGTGATTCAAGGAACTCTGCGACTTCAGGAAGTCCCTGCATCTCTTTACGATCGATCGTTCTCAGGATAGCGCGGGCGTCTTTTGCGAAGGATGTATCCGGATACTCTGACACCAGCTGAATGCAGGCAATCGCGACCGCTCGAGGACGACGTTTCTTCTGGTAGTACTCAACTTTGCTCCACGCTCGCTGAGCTTCCAACAGGTAAAGCTGATCAAGATCTTTGCGAAGCTGCTGGCGCTGATGAGATGCCGGGAAGAGCTGCAAGGTCTGTTCTTTAAGTTTTCTGGCCCCGGTGAGTTCTCGCCCTTCGTAATATGGTCCCTGGTAGCTCATTTGCTTTACATGAGCACCCAGGAGGAACGCTTCTTCCAGATGCGGGCTGTCGGGATATTCTTCACGCAGGATTTCGTAATAGCGGTCGGATTCAACATAATTGTTGTGTCGCTGATAGTAAGTGGCGGTCAGCATCAGTGAATCATCAGCCAGCGGCCCCGTCGGATCGTTCATCCAGATCGACTTCAGGCATTCGAGGGCTCGTCCCTGAGTATCAAACATGGGGCGAGATCGATCGTGGAAGTTCGGTAGCACGCGAACTCGCAAAGTTGGATCGAGCGTCGGCTTCGGAGGTTCTGCCTCCTCAATCACTTTTTCGCCGCTGACCTGGCGGATCTCATTCTTCGCGACAGGCTCAGCCACTTCCAGCCAGATGCGAGCAATACGATAGAGCTTGCGAGTGGCCGGTTCGACATATCGAGTGGATGGATAGTCTTCGAACAGCTGATCGTAGCCGTCCTGAGCTTTTGAAAACTTGCCCTGAGCGTAGTAGGACTCGGCAATATAGAACTGAGCTTCTTCTCCCAGTGACGATTCTTTGAATTTCTTGGCGGTCTTCTTGCCGACTTTAATCGCCTGCTCGTAATCGCCTTTGTCGAAGGCATCTCGACATTGTCGAGCTTCACGGCGTTCGGCTTCGGTATAGCGACGGCCCATTTCGAGCGGTGACTCTTCACCGTACAGCGAGCGTTCCAGCGGTCCGCGAATACCGCCGATACTGGCCATCTTCCCGAAGAACCCCGGCTCATCGTCCTCCGACATCGAGGCGCAGCCTCCGATTGTCGTCAGCAGAAGCACAATTCCAAACTGCAGAATTGCCGAACCATATCGCGCAGAGGTGACGCACACGGCGACGGGGTCTTGCGACCGCTGTCGTCGGGCCGATTCCATTCGGCTGTTGCGCATCCTGCGAGTCAACATGGGGGATCCGGTCAGAATTGAATGTAGCGAAGTGTGGATGGTCTTCGGCCCATGGCCTGGGTGATCGCAGAAACGGCCAGTTTTTGACATTCCTCCGCCTGCTGCCGGTTGAGCTTTACTCGGCTGATCAGTTCTGATGAACCCTGAGTCATGCGACGCAGAACTTCAATGGAACCGGCCGAGATCGACGCACCCGAATATTCTTCACGACGGCAGGCCTGACAGAGCAATCCACCCTGACTGACCCAATGCGCATAGCCGCCATTTTGGTCGACGGACTCGCCGCAGACAGAACATTCAAACAGATTAGGAAGGAGACCGATGAGCTGAAGAAGGGAGATCTGGAAGTGAATAATGATGGAAGGGAATTGAGAATCGACTGCTGACAGTGAATTCAGCGTCGCAACTGAGAGGTCGAAAACTTCAGGAGCGGGATCGAAATCTTCCGTCAGCCCATTCAGCAACTCTGCGACGTAATATCCGCCGTAAACGCTGTTGAGACTGCTGGGAGTTCCCGAATTTTGAGGCGTAAAACGCTGCGTTAACCGCGCTTCCGTCAGTAAATTCAGGGTCCCGGAAGATTTCCGGATGAAGACTACGCGACACGTCGAGAGCAGGTCAAGAGCAGCATCGAACGGGCCCTTCAACCGCTTGGCTCCTTTCGCCAGAGCCGCGAACTTTCCGAATTCTCTGCTGAAGAACGTGACGACTCGGCTGGATTCGCTGAAGTCCGCCTGCCGGATGACAATAGCATCGGCCTTTTCAAGCGACACGATCGGC
>JBILXT010000484.1:0-5149 GCA_044378235.1 Planctomycetaceae bacterium | reverse complement strand
AGCTGTCGAACAACCCGTCAATGGAATCAGCTGCTCGCCCTCTTAAATTCCAGAACGCTTCATTTCGGCAACTCAGAATGATCGACTGCAAGGCATGCTTGCTTCTTGTGCCAACTGTCAAATTCGTTCTCTTCAGAGTCATCAAGCATGACAAAGCTTCCGGGGCTGTCAGAGGTTCTGCTTTCACTCGAACCTTCGCTTTAGCTCCTGACAAAGATCATTAGATCAGCAGCAACGATTTCCGTCGCAAGCTGCCTTTATCCCACGCAATCAATGAGCGCAGTCGCCGTTCGCACTCTTCATGTAGCTCATTCAATCCTCAAGTCATTTTCTCATAGCACCTGGTGATGAAGTGTCCCTGCGATGACGCGTGGTGATACCGGACGCCATGCCGACCTTTTCAGACGCGGCATCATCAGAAGGGCGTTATTAATTCGCCAGATAATCGTTGCTTATTATTGCAGTATCGATACCAGTGACTGGCAAAAGCAACTCACACTAAAGACCGCGGAGAGCACCCAGCCTGACCGAGTTCTTGATTCACACGAAGTGCATTGTGTTGAACGCCGGTAGGAAAAGCATCCTATCGCAAAGGACAATCCCTATTGCGCGGAGCATTCAGAAGTAGGTTCTGTACTCAAGCTCCACCAGGGCTGTTAATGAAGGTGTGCTGCTTCATCGGCCCCGGCTGTTCGGAGCCGAGCTGCTCCGCGGCCTTCATGCTTTATTCTGGTCAGTCACAATCAAAGGTGACTGATCTGCGGACGAAAGAATCGCCTCTAAGCATGCGGGGTTTCGGAACATCTTTGGCGAGGTTCTCCTACTCGTTGCCTGTGTTGTGAACGATATCAACGGAAGTCGCAGGATGGCATCACGCAATCGAAATCGGAACGCTGGCTCGCGAATTCGCGACGACTGAAATTTCTAAAAACAAATTGGCGGATGAATCTGTCCCGTGCAGCTACTTTAAGTAATCAACAAGTGTGAAAAGCAAGTCATCAAAAGTGCGGATGAGATTCGAGTCCGAAATACGAACGGTTCGGAGATCACTCTCAGCAGAACTGTTCAATTACAAGAGATCTGCTGGCAAAAGAAATCACACCGCCGAATTCCGCCGTGGCGTCGATTCATCATGGCACATCAATCATCGCACTAAAACAATTTCAAAACCCTGGAGTCGATAATGATTAGTTTCAACTGGCTGAAGTCGCTGAAGAAGAATGTTGGTGTCATACGAGCGTCTCGGAGAACTCGCGTCAAAGCCCATGGAGCTGTCGCGAATATGGCCATGCAGTTGGAATCAAGAGTCCTGCTGAGCGCTACGGCCAGCTATGATGCCACCACACATTCATTGAATGTCTCATCCACAGGATCCGAATCGCTGATCATCTCTTCGAATGCAAATCAGCATGTCACGTTGAATGGTGTCGCCGTTCAGAACGCGGGAGCCAATGTCAGTGCAGCTGACGTGCACTCAATTCTGGTGAATGGTGGTGTTGGAAACAACGCGATCAATCTGAGCGGCGTGACCAGTTCTGCGTTTCCAATGTGCCAGTCTATCACCATCAACGGAAATAATGGTGACGATACAATCCACGGAAGCGAGTACGACGATGTCATCAACGGAGGCAGCGGGAACGATTCTATTCTCGGCGGAGCCGGAGACGACAGTATCGTCGGGGGGGCCGGAAATGATACGTTTTCAGGTGACGGCGGGAACGACAAACTGACCGGCGGCTCTGGCGACGATTCTGCGTCTGGTGGATCCGGTGACGACACTTATTTGTTTGGAGCAGCCACAATCGCTGAAGTGGATCAGGTTTCAGAATCCGTCGATGGCGGAAAGGATACTCTGTCCTTTGCGACTCTGACGACGAGTGTCAACCTGAGTCTCGGGTCTGGTCTTTCACAGAATGTCCATTCCAATCGTTCGTTGAAACTCAATTCGACATCAACGTTTGAGTGCGTTGTCGGGGGCACTGCAGACGACACGCTGTCGGGCAACTCGAAGTCAAACACGCTTCAGGGTGGCAGGGGAAATGATAAGCTCAATGGCGGAACTGGCGATGATACGCTTTCCGGCGGATTGGGTGACGACCTTTACACGTTTTTGGCGGCTGCAATTGCGGAAGCCGACCAGGTTGTGGAAGGTGTTGATGCGGGGAGAGACACGCTGTCCTTCTCCACACTGAGCAGCGGTGTGAATTTGAGCCTTGGCACGAATGCGGTCCAGCAGGTTCACTCCAATCGCTCACTAAAACTCAACTCATCATCAACATTTGAGTGCACTGTCGGTGGTACTTCGGACGATACGCTGACCGGCAACTCAATGGCAAACAGTTTGCAGGGCGGCCAGGGGAATGACAGACTGAATGGAGGTGCAGGCGATGATTCCCTTTCTGGCGGTCTGGGTGATGATTTTTATTCTTTCTTCACAGCAGCGGTTTTGGAGGCTGACCAGGTCATCGAAGGTGTAAACGCCGGTACAGATACTCTGTCGTTTACGGCATTGATCAGTGCCGTCAGGCTAAGCCTTGGTACAAATCTGGTCCAGAATGTTCATGCCAACCGCTCTTTGAAGCTGAATTCCTCTGCAACATTCGAGTGTTCAGCAGGAGGTTCTGCTGATGATACATTGTCCGGAAACTCACTCTCCAACTCACTAAAGGGCGGCCCTGGGAATGACACTCTCGCTGGCGGTCTGGGCGACGATTCCTTGTTCGGTGGCAGCGGCGATGATTCTCTGAATGGCGGAGACAATAATGACTCGCTGTTTGGCCAGTCAGGAAATGACTCGGCATCGGGTGGTCTGGGAGACGACCTGATCACAGGCGATGATGGCAACGACGTCCTCAGCGGCGACGACGGTGTTGACGACATCTCGGGCGGCCTTGGTGACGACTCCTGCTCCGGAGGACGTGGCGACGACAGCATCGATGGCGATGATGGAATTGACGACATCTCAGGAGATGATGGGGCCGATGACATCTCGGGAGGCCTCGGTGACGACTCCGTCTCCGGAGGGAGTGGAGACGACAGTATCGACGGCGATGAAGGAAATGACGACATCTCCGGAGACGATGGAAACGACTCACTGGATGGCGATGATGGTGACGACAGCATCGACGGAGGGGAAGGCGACGATATTTGCAGAGGTGGCGACGGCAATGACGATCTGAAAGGCGGAAACGGCAGCGATGACATGGATGGAGAACAGGGCGACGACATTCTTCGCGGCGGGCTCGGCAACGACTGGGTCAAAGGCGGCGAAGGTGCTGACGATCTGTTCGGTGATCAGGATGATGATTCCCTGTTCGGCGGAAGTGGCAACGACGATATCACTGGTGGCACCGGAACTGATGACCTGAATGGCGAAGATGGAGACGACAATCTTCGGGGCAGTGGAAAAGATCGCAAGAACGGTGGCAGCGGCAACAACAACGATGATGATTCCGGCGACGATGAATCAGGCGACGACAGTCCTTGATTATTCTCGCTGGCAGAGATCATTGCCTCTGGCTGATTGATCGGTGACTCAGCACCGATCAATCGCCAGAGGCATGAACACGCCAAAGTGAACGCCTGTCGTTAACTCGACAGGCATTTTTTGTTTCTGCGTCAGACGATGTGTGTTGCCGGACATAGCAATGAAAACCGCCATCCAAAGCCACAATTCGTGAAGCCGGACATGGCTCGGGCGATGAATCCTGCACGCGAGGTAACCTTCCCCAATGACCAGCGTGATTCAGTTCCGCGGGCCTGATTTTCCGTTCAGTTTTTCCCCTTTGCTTCAGCGGACGTTCCAAGGGCGATCGCTCAACCAAAGGTTTGTCGAGGTGAACCGGTCCCCGGATGAATTACTCCGGTTCAGCTCGGGAGCATTGTAGCCATCGACTTGTCTCGATGATCAGACTGCGGTGGCGTGGAATGTTTGTTATAGCGACGAAGGTGGCCATAGCATGCAAATGGAATGCGTAACGGATCGCGGCTTGCCTTAACTGACAGCCGTGAAGCGAAATGACGGGCTTGATGGGGCCGGTCACTTTTCTTCGGCCTTTGCGGGGACTGTGGCGGGATAGACTTGTACGCCGTCAGTGACTGACAAGGACGTCAGGGCGGACCGCTCGGAAGTTTTCGATGCCTTTCGGACTCACGCTGCTGGATTTATCGAAAAAGACAAACTGCAGGTTGCTGTTCTCTGACAAACGCATCAGCACGGCATCATCGAATCCTGGGGCATTCGCGTAACTGAAGGTCTGAAGCCATTTAAATTCCGGCAGGGTTTGAAAGCCCTGTTCGGTGAGCAGCCCCATGTTTAAGCCCAGGCGTCGAAGTTGAGTGAGGCGTTTCATAGCCACGATGTTTTCATCCGTTGCTCCAACAACATCAAGATTGATCAACTTGGGGAGTCTCTGCAGTTGAGCGACTGATATGTCGGTAACCTGATGTTGTTTTAATCCCAGCGTCGTCAGCTGCGGGAAGTTTCCAAGAATACTGAGCCCCTGATCGGTCACCCCAGGCGGCACATCCAGTACTTCAAGGTGAATGAGCGTCGCCAGCTTCTTGAATCCAACCTCCGTGACCTGTGTCTCACCAAGGCGGAGGATTCGTAATTCGGTCATTCCGGCGATGACATCCATCGCGTCGTCGCTGATGGGAATAAATGTGAGCCAAAGTTCGCGTAGTTTCCTGAGAGGTCCGAGCCCTTTGATACCGGCATTTGTGATCTGATAACTCCCCAGCAAATCCAGGGCTTCCAAGTTGGCCATTTGACCAATCGCCTGGCAATCTACATCTCCAATGTTGTGGTCTCGCGCTCCGAGGATTTTTAGGCTACGGCAACTGGCGAGTTTTTCGAGATCTCCGGAGTTTATGTTCTTACAGTTTTGTAACCACACCCAGCTGAGTTGCCATTGACCGTCGGGCAGTTTGCCACCGGGCCTCACGTGTACCCAGCCTCCTGCCTCGTCAATTGTATGGAGCTCACCACCAACAGAGAGCACCCATTCCGCGGCTTTGCGTTCGGCTTCGTAGTTGACCGGACCTGCGGCAGCGGCCAGTTGAGTCGAGGCTGACGATGGGTCCATGCCGTGCGGAGTCGCTTTTGCGGAATCACCACTGTCGCCTTCGGCCTTCGCGGGGACTGTGG
>JBILXT010000120.1:0-18391 GCA_044378235.1 Planctomycetaceae bacterium | reverse complement strand
CCCGGATAAGCGCTCCCACGGAGCTGTCTTTTCTTCATCCAGAATCGACTGACACATGCGATCGAATTCCATCGTCGCCCAGGTCAGGCGTCCTTTGGACTCCAACCACTTCCGTTGTCGCTCCCAGACAAGTGGAACGTAGGAAACATCTTCCAGAGCGTACGCGATCTGTTCGTCAGACAGAGGTCGACGCAACCAGTCCGTGCGTGTCTGCGAATTCGTGATGACGGTTCCCAGCACTCGCTCAACAATCGCGTTGTAAGACAGGGGATAACTGCGACCGCGGAGACCTTCGGCAATCTGGATATCAACGAGACGTCGAGGAACCTGTCCACTGTGTTGAACGCAGAATCGAATCTCAGCCTGGCCACCATGAACGATGACTGTGGTGAGGTCATCCGCCATGATGTCCCACCAGGGCGACAGCGAAGTGACCTCCAGCGGATCGACAGCCACGCAGCGTTCCGGAGTGGAGAACTGCAACAGACCAAGTTGTGGCCGATAGCCGGTGTCTGAAATAAACTCGGAGTCAAAGGAAACAATGCCACACTGTTTGATGTGGTCACACAGGTCCAGAAAATCGTCCTGGCAGGAAATTATGGAAGCATTCATCAGGCAGATTCATCACAGGCTGCGTCATTGTCCGCTCAGCAGCTCGATCCCGAACTGCTTATTTTTTGCGAGGTATAGCAGGTTGCCGTCCACTGACAAAACGATCGAGGGGCGTTGCGCGTGCCGGGACTGCAAACCTGAATCCTGCGATTCTCAATCGTTTTCCAGGGCGCAGGCCGAGCCCCGTGATTTCTTTTCGGGATGCAGCAACGACGCCGGTGAGCCCTGACCCTGACAGCCTTGAGCGTCTGCTGGCTGGCCCCGGTCTGCAGATACTGGCTCATCAGAATCTCGGTTCGAGTCCCACAAATGCGTCCGGAGAGGTCATTTTCGTAGTTGCGGCGACCGGCATTTCTCGGGACACTGTGCCGCGGTTCTGTGCCGCGTTTTGTCATCAATTCCCACTTGATCTCTGAGAACACCGCCGATGCTTCGCATGATTACTGTGCTGTCACTGACCGTGGCAGCGATGACTCAAGGAACTGTTTACGCTCAGCAATTCGCCAATCTGCTGCAGGACCAGTCTCTGTCCCAATGGATGCTGCCGAACGGGAATAATGTTGAAAATGGCTGGCGGTTCGATGCCGATGGAACTCTGCATCTGCAGGGAAAAGGCGACAATATCATCACGCGTAATGAATATCAGGACTTTGAACTGTGGTTTGAGTTCCGGATTGCAGAAAAGGGCAACAGTGGAATCAAGTACCGAGTTCAAAAGTATGGCAATTCCCTGTTGGGGATTGAGTATCAGATTCAGGATGATGCGGCCTTTCCGAAGCTTCCCCCCAAACATTACACCGCATCCTTGTATGACATTATGGATCGTTCCAGTTCAATTCTGGAGCGTAAGTATGCACCGGCCGGAGAATTCAATGTGGGCCGAATCGTGGTACAGAACCATCGAATTCGTCACTGGATGAACGGAAACCTGATCATTGATGAACTGGACTGCTCACCGAAGTTTGCCGAGGCGATCGCTGAGAGCAAGTTCAAGGACCAGGAAGGATTTGGGAAGAATCATTCTGGTCGGCTGATGCTGACCGACCACGGCAGCGAGGTCTGGTATCGCAATCTCTACATTCGTCCATTGTCCGGTGCGGTTTGCGCACCAAGGTAACCGGCATTCTGTGGGGAATTTGCGAGAGTTCTGAATTCCCTGCAGGCACGAAACGAAAAAGCCGATTTCCATTTGCAGCATTTCGCGAACCAGAGAGTTGCCGATGATGTCTCTGGGCAGTATACTTCCGGACCCAATCGCACGCGCAAGTGGCGAAATCGGCAGACGCGCTAGCTTCAGGAGCTAGTGGGGTAACTCCCATGGAGGTTCAAGTCCTCTCTTGCGCACTATCAGAAAACGTTGCAGTGTTTTTCACTGCAACGTTTTTTTTGTGCTTCGATTGTGTGCAGCCTCCTTATCCATGCTTCATCGGAAGCGTTATGGATCGTCGGCAACCAGCCTTTCGGAAGTGGCTGCGTCGTTATATGGGCAGCCCTTCAGTTCGAACACGATGCCCGAAGTTCCTTCGCAGCAAACGATCGGGGCCGATCTGGTTCAATAACCTTGGCCGCGCAAGATCGTTGTAAAATCGGCAGGTGCGCCTGATTCAGGCCACGACCAGAGTTCTCGATCATGTTAAGATCTCGATTCTCTGAGGTGGAGAAAAACATGAAAGTGCTGATCGCTGAAGATGACCGGTTTACTCGTGAAGGGCTCGTCGAAGTCCTTGAAGGTGAAGGATATCGTGTTGTTGTGGCCGTGGATGGCTCGGAAGCAATTCAGTTGTTTCAGCAACAGAGCCCGGATTTCGTCTGCCTTGATATCATGATGCCAGGTCGCAGTGGCTACGAAGCATGTCGAGCCATCCGAGCTCAGTCGCCGGATGTTCCCATCATCTTCATTAGTGCCAAAGCGGAAGAGTTTGATCGGCTGGTCGGTTTTGAACTGGGTGCCGACGACTTTATCGTGAAGCCGTTCAGCGTGCGTGAAGTAGTTGCCAGAGTCCGTGCGGTGGCTCGCCGCTGTTGTGCTCGTCAGCCTGATGCTCCTGCAGAGTTTCAGATGGGAGATCTGAAAGTCAGTCCTGCCGAACTTCGTGCTCGTCGAGGTGACCTGGTGATCGAACTCAGTCCACGCGATGTTCGCATCATGCAGCTTTTAAATGATCACGCCGGGAAGGCACTGGATCGAAATACCATCTTCCGAGTGGGTTGGGGGGAAGACTATTTTCCGAACAGCCGCACTCTGGATCAGCATGTGTCACAGCTTCGTAAGCGAGTCGAGCTGGATCCCGCGAATCCCGTGCTGATCAAAACGGTTCACGGGGTCGGGTACCGATTCGATCCTCCGCCAGCCGCCGGGCCAGTGACCGGTTCAGCAGTTGGAGGAGCCTGACGATGGCTCGGCGAGGTCTGCGATTTGAAACAGAAGTCAGCTGGTTTGTTCTGGTCAGCATTCTGGACATCGTAATGACGTGGCTGGCATTAAGGTTCAGTGCAGAGGGGCGAACGCAGGGAACATTTATCGAAAGCAATCCCCTCGCGCAATGGGTGCTGGCTCGCTGGGGAATTCAGGGGATGGCCATCTTCAAATTGATGATGACCGGACTGGTTGTCGCGATCGCTGAATTCGTCGGAAGAACTCGCCCGCTGGTTGCTCAGGCTTTGTTATGGGGTGGGACCGCGGTTGTAGGCTCTGTCGTTGTATACACCGTGCGATTATTGTTTCTGCATCGGTAAGCGGAGCGATGAGCTCGTATCGAATTTTGCACCCCGCTGTTGCTATGTCTGGGTGTTCGCATTCTCGGGGTGGCCGGATTCATCAAGTTTTTCGCCGCCAGAGATCTTGTGAGTTCTCCGCGGCGGAAGACTCCTTTACTCCGTTCGGATCATGTGAAACGGTCTCAGAAGAGACACCGTTGCCAACCCCGTCAACGATTCTTGCAAAATGTTACCGCCGCTTTTAAGCGAGCGGGCATATGATCTGCAATGAATCGTTTTCATGCCCGGATTCGAGGGGTTACGAGAATGGCCACTGGTTCAATTATGCGTCGTTTGTCCTGGAGGCGAGAGGGCAATGGCCAAAACTCCGCCGGAGGAGAGGCTCCGACAGACTGGTCCCTGCTTACGCAATTTGTAGCTGGTGATGAGTCCGCCTTTGCGTGTCTGATGAATCGACATCAGCAGCTCGTGATGTCTGTCTGTCAGAGGATTCTGCGAGAAGCCGCCGATGCCGAAGATGCGTTCCAGGCGACATTTCTTGTGCTGGCTCGCAGGGCCGCTTCGCTCAAATGGCAGGACTCGATCGCTGGCTGGCTCCACCAGACAGCTCGTCGAACAGCGTTGAAGCTGCGTTCCATGAAGGTGCGGAGACAGCGAATAGAACAACAAGCCGCCGGCAATCGTAGTGAAATCAGTGTCGTCTCGACCCATACGGAAGCGGCCGTCTCAATTCACGAACTGGCTGAAATCCTCGACGAGGAGTTAGATCAACTGCCTGTGCTGTTCCGTGAGGTCATTCTGTTGACTCAGGTTGAAGGCCTGAGTCGTGAAGAGACCGCTCAACGGCTCGGGATTTCCGAGGCGGCCGTTAAGGATCGTCTTGAACGTGGTCGTAGTCAGCTCCGTGGCCGATTGGTGCGTCGCGGCATTACTGTTTCAGGCACCATGCTGGCGGCTTGGCTGCTCCCGGGAACAGCTCAGGCCGCTTCAACCACGCTCGTGACAGCGACGGCAGCCGCTGCAACTGTCTTTGCTTCAGGTTCGTCTACATCCACAGCGGCTCCGGTCGCTGTCACACTTGCTCAGGGAGTACTCAAAATGATGGGAATGGAAAAGCTCCGGTTTATCACGGCCTGTGTGTTGTCATTGATAACGGCCGGTGGAGTTGCCTATGGTGTGCTTCACGATAATCCTCAACGATTTCAGAAAGGTCTGGTCGGTCAGATCGTGGACGTGCAAACTCGCGGGCAGTCCCATTCGGTGACAATTCAGCTTGAAGAATTTGAAACACTGCTGAATCTTGATGTAAGTGCTGAAGTTAAGGTCTGGAAAGCCTATGAATCTTCAACGCTTGCCAATGTAAAACCGGGACAGTTCGCATCGCTCCGCCTGGCCTCTGATCATCGCACGGTCAATGAGATTCATGTGAGTGGTGCTCAGCATGAAGTATCTATCCGAGGACTTTCCGACTCCGGTGCCATGATGGCGACGACAGAGGATGATGGCGAATCTGCCGATGAGTCACGTCCTTATCAATTGGCGCCGGATGCGATTCTGCGAATCGGTGGGCTGCCCGCCACGCGTGATGACTTCCAGGCCGGCATGGAGGTTCCTCTCGAGCTTGCCGAGGATGGTCGAACCGTTCACGCGATCGAAGCCGAAGCCGATCCACGGACAATAATCGTCGGCTCCCTCGTTTCGATCGACGTGGCTGCAGGGACCGCAATGATCGAAACGGAAGATGAAAATGACACACTCATCAGGATTCCGCTGAAGATCGATGCCAAAGCCGTTGTTGAAGTGGATGGCAAACGAGCGGACGTCTCTGCCATCCTGCCCGGCAGCGAAGTCGTGCTGCGAACCACAACGGACCGAAGTTCCATTCGAGCCCTCCGAGCGACCAGCCCGGAGCCGGATGATGATGCCGAGTAATTTGACTTTGCCCCGCTGCGGTACAAATGCCGGTGCATGACGCCACCAAACTTCTGTTTACCGCCCAGCCGAAGGCGCCGGCTTTCATTCTGGCCGGCGCCTTCGGCTGGGCGGTAAACGGCCTCCAGCAATTCGAATCGCAAACCCAGTTCGGAGACCGCCCATGCGGATCACCACGATCGTTTTTGTTCTGCTTGCCATGTTGTTTTCAGACGGCGCCGCAAAAGTTGCAAGGTCTCAGGAAATCGCCCGCTGGTCGTTCGAACAATCTGACAAAGCGACCAGCGCAGCAAAGATCAGCAGTCGACGAATGCCCAATGTACCGTCTGAGTTCAGTGAGGAGGTTCCGGGGGCATATCTTTACGATCCACTGACGAAACAAAGTCGAGCCAACAATGCCAGCGGAAAGTTCAACGGGAGCGATCAGAAGAGCGACGCCGTTATAGCCGATCTCACGGACTCTCTTCAGCCAAATCAAAGTCTCACGATAGAGGCCTTCTTTAAGCCGTCTCAACAGGCCGGTGGAAACTCATGGCTGGTCGGAAAGTCTCGGGCTGCCAATGATCGTGGCGAGCTGGCGCTGCAACTCGTGCATCTGAATAACTCCAATCAGACCTGGCATGGCGCGGAAGTGTCGACGCGAGTCGGTTCGACAGATCGTTTTCCGGTTGGCCACTATTCCTCATCGACACGCCTTGATTCCGATGTGTCGGCGTGGCGTCATCTGGCGGTCTCTTATGATGCCGGTACAAAGAAAGTGACCGCCTGGGTCGATTATCATTTGTCTCACGCGGTAACACTGCAGGAACCTATAGTCTGGGATGCAGGCAGTTTTCTAATCGGCGGCCGAACCGATCACTGGGGAACGGCATCGCTGATCGACGAAGTTCGCATCGTCGGCCGAGTTCTTGAACCATTCGAATTCCAGCGTGCGCGAGCAGATAAGATCCGGGACATCTCTTTTTCCTCAAATCAGACCGTTGTCCCCCGCGATGCCGGTTGTCTGGATGTGAAGGAGCACTTCGGCGCGGCCGGTGATGGACGTACCGACGATACCATCGCGTTCAATGCAGCCTTCAGCCATCTGACAAGTCGAGTGCCACTGGCTTATAACACTTTGGTCATTCCGCCAGGCGAATATCTGATCAGCGGGACTCTGTATTGTTCTCGCTTTATTGATGTGAAAGGTGCCGGCCCCGACAAAACTGTTCTGCGTCTGAAGGACGGCACGTTCACAAATCCCGAGTCACCTGAACCTGTGCTTCGCATGAGCAGCACCAATGGCGCGCCGGGTTCACACGACTGGGTGAATGGCAGCAGCATTTCTATCTATCTGGATGGACTCACAATCAACACGGGCCGTGATAATCCCGGGGCGAAGGCTTTGGAGTACCACTCCAACAATCTTGGACGACTTGAAAACGTCGTGCTGCGAAGTGAAGACAATGGCGGAGTTGTTGGGCTTGATTTGACCCACCATGACGTTGGCCCGGCTTTGGTGAAGAAGGTGAGAATCGACGGATTCCAGACAGGCGTGGCCATTCGCTATCAGGAATACTCTATGACCTTTGAAGATCTGACACTGCAGGGCCAAAGCGTCGTCGGTTTCCGCAATCAGGGCAACATCGTTGCAATTCGAGGACTAAAGTCGCAGAACTCTGTCCCGGCGATCATGAGTGAGGGGGCGAACTCAATGGTCGTGCTGCTGGATTCGACTCTCAGTGGAGGAAGTGAACAGCACTCGGCGATTCTCAGTGAAGGCGGCCTCTATTGTCTGCGAGTCAACACCAGCGGATGTTCTGTAGCAATCTCCAAACGCATAATGACTGGTCAGCAGCCGACGACATGGAAAGACGAAAAGCATATCGGTCCAACGATTGATGAATACATCGGTGACATGATCATCTCCGGACATGGACGCGGATCTGGGGCACTCAAACTGCCGATTAAGGAGACTCCAGATCCGCCACTTCCGCCAGTCAACGAGTGGGTGAACGTTCTGAGTTTCATCGACCGAAAGGACGGCGATGATTTTAGTCCCGTCATCCAGGCCGCCGTCGACAGCGGTGCAAAGTTGGTTTACATCCCGGCCAATCTTCGCATGAGTTTACGAACGCCGATTCACCTGCACGCACCATTGGAGCGGTTAATTGGTTTCGGCGGCGAACTGAACTGGCCTGGTGATGTGTGGGCCGAGGACAAGCCACGCAATCAGACAGATCTGGAGGGAACTCCGCCAGCGATACTCATCTACGATGAACCCAATCCGGCGCATACTCTGATTCTTGATCGACTCGGATGTGTGCATCTGCAGCACGCTTCCAAAGCGACTTTGGTTCTGCGGAGCAGTACGCCGAACCGGTACACAACAACAGTCGCTGGCGGGCAGTTGTTTGGCGAAGACATCGCCGGGGCCGACTGGCACTTCGATCATCCGCAGAGCGTCTGGGTGCGACAATGGAATCCAGAGAGCCATGCCACCGGCCCGTGCATTCACAGCAAAGGTGCATCGATCTGGGCGCTGGGGTTTAAGACAGAGTACGAAAGTCAAAAGTTGTTGGCTGAAGCCGACGCCTCAACCGAAATTCTCGGCGGCTTCATCTATCCTATCGGTGAGATCCCTGCGGATCGACCGATCTTCGAAAATCGCGACAGCCGCATGTCTTTGGTCTACGGGGCAAGCATCTATCATGCGAATCACAAAGTGCATATTCGTGATACACAGGGCACGGAAACAAAAGACATTGGCAGCGATGCCTTGAACTGGGCCGGTTCACGTGCCCGAGTCGACCTGTTTCGCAGTGAACCCTGACGGCATGCACAGGTCTCCGGATGGAGCATAAAGCGCTGGGCGTGAAGTACTCCGCGAGCAATTGATCAACGACAAAATGTAACGAATTGCGTTGGCCTGCATCGCAGGAGGCATGCGGACAGCGAGTTGGTGATAGAAATCACCTGCGGACGGGAAAGTCGAGTTAATCGAGACGCTGAGGATCGTTTCGATTGGCTTTCGGCGGAAAACTGAGCAGAATCTGCAAAACCCGGAAAATCGGTGCAATCGACATTTGGCCGGGGTGAATGACTCTGCAGGGTTCCTCCGCGATATGTCCAGCGATGCTCCTCCGGACGGCCGCAAGATCGAGTTTGCTCGGCCTTTTTCCGCGTTACTATCCGATGACAGCGTCAGAGTTTTCGCGCCGGAAACTTGTGGTGTTGGAGCGGCCCTGTGTCTGGTAGCAGCAGCAGTGCTGTTCTGGATGGGGCTCTTTTCGGCTCTGTGAATACTCAGCGAATTGATTGACGGAGTCATCAGGCATGGGATTGCTGGCCGGGACCAAATTTGATCGACCACCGCATTGCGATCGTTGTGAAAAACTCGAGTCGGAATGCACCTGTCCGCCGGAAACGCCAAAGCGAAAACCGCCGGAGAAGCAGACACTTCGGATCGGTGTCGAAAAGCGTAAGCACGGTCGCGTGATGACGATCGTTCGTGATCTCGATGCGGCGGAAAACGATGTGCCGGAGCTGTTGAAGAAGCTCAAGAACGCGTGCGGTGCCGGCGGCACAATTGCAGACGACAACATCGAAGTCCAGGGCGCTCACCTGGATCGAGTTCGCACGGAACTGCAGAAGATCGGCTACAAGGTCAAAGGCTGAACCTTTGGACTGCTGCAGCCCGCTGCAGCTTTCCGCTCCACAGCCTGCTGTGGAGCGCCACCGTTCTGAGATGATCAAATGTGCCAGAAACCGATTCCGTGAATCCTGGCTTGCCAGCTGAAAATTCTATTCGCCACTTACCATTAGCGTTCATTAGTGTTCATCAGCGGTTCAATTTTTGTGATTATCCTCGAGAGGTTCAAGTGAGCTCCGCAAAGCAGCCATTTTCCGAGGAAGGCTATACTCTGATGGGTGCGGCCTTTGAAGTGCACAATGAGATCGGTGGCGGCCTTGCCGAAGAGATCTATCAGCAGAGCCTGGAAATTGAACTGGATCTACGCGGTATTGCCTTCCGGTCGCGACCCGAAGTTGCCGTGTTTTATAAGCAGCGAGAATTGAAGAAGCGATACATCCCGGATCTTGTGCTGTACGACAAGATCGTCGTTGAACTGAAGTCTGCCACTGTGATCCTACCGGAACATGAAGGACAACTGATGAACTATATGAGAATCTCAAGGAGTCCGGTCGGGTACCTGATCAACTTTGGACCGATCGGGAAACTGGAATACAAGCGGTTCGTTCTTTCGGAATTTCTTTGAAGAGGTTTGGAACCGCTAATGAACGCTGATAACAGCAAAAGGCTCACGGCAAGGAGGAACGGCTGGCTTCAGCGGCCTTAAGTTCTTTGCGGAAAGAAGGTCACTCCGCGGGGTACGCAAAAGGTGTCGGGAACCGCTTGCGTGAATATGAACGATTCTGTTCCTGACACCTTTTTGTGTTCAATCCACGCACCAAAATCCAATTCGCTGAAACCAGGCTTGCCCGCTGACGATTCTATTCGCTTCTCACCATTAGTGTTCATTAGTGTTCATCAGCGGTTCTGTTTTTTCGAGACTCTGTGTCTGTATCGATATCTGTTTCATCGGACTCAAACATCCGCCGATAGTCTCTCTCTGAGCAGGTCGGAGTTTCTTCTTCAGAATCAATAGGCATCAGTTCCCACATCTCATTCTGGTGCAGCCAGATGGGATTTGCGTTCCGAGCAATGAATTCATCCACCGGCATGCCATCAATTGTCTCAGGACGCCGCACGCGTTTTTGGCGTCCGTTAACGAAAACGAACATGAACTTCTCCTTTCGCAGTTTCCTGGCAAGCTTCTCCGCTGGCGTTCGCTTCCTTTTGTTCATGATTCCGCGTCCGACTAATACTTGACAGAACTTGCAGACGTTCTGGCATCATTCGTTTTCGTGATCGAATCTCCCACTCGAACTTTACCAGCGGTGATGACTTTGGCATAAACTCCGCGGAGTCGCAGTTGTTTTCCGGCTGGCGAATTCACAACCTTGAGAGCCGGTGCACCATATCGCTGGCTGAATTTGCTGCAGCCATTGTGGTGCTGTTCGGTAATCTCGATGACGCACTCGCCGATACTCAGCAGTTGACCGGTCTGCAGGTTTTCTCGACTGAGATCCAAATCCACAAACAGATTGTCTCCGGCCAGTTCCCATCGTGTCTTGTCGCACGCCACGAGATCAATCATCCGGGAATTCATGATACAGATCTGAACGTCGGGATCAGGGCTTCCATCCGGAAGTTGCAGCCAGCATCCTCGTGCCCACGCATCACCTTCAGTTCCACCTTCAGGGCTGAGGCGACATTCCTGCAGGCTGAGTCTTTCTTCATCACCAGGACGAATGACGATTGCTTTGAGCGTGCCGAAATCCTGCGGCGATTTCAGGACCTCTGCCAGACCTTCCGTGATTTCCTGCTCCGTCAAGTGAGTGAATCCAGACATGGTTGTTTTCTCCGGACAATCAACTGTTTTTTTTCGAGCTGCGGAAGAAGAAGTCCCTACTGAGCCTGAGGCGCTAGGCGATACGACAATAGGAAACCATCGGCAAGACACCTGGCATTCATCTGCTCCTCCAGAACAAGATCGCCGCACCAATAAAAATCATCCATTCTGTCGCGGCGAGGACTATTGTTGTGGCAGGGATTCCGCTGTAAAGCCCAAAACTGAGCGTTCGAAAAACAACCAGACACCCATGAATCAAAAGGCACAGAAACAGCGGAAGGGCAATGTCTGACGGACGGTACAGCGGCCAAAGAAAAGCGAGCCCTATCGCAACCTGTAATCCACCATAGACAGTCAGGAACTCGGACTGCCCTGCGCCCGGCTGAAGGGTAAAACCAACTGAAGCCGAAGTCGTGTCGGGCAAGATAGCACACCATGCGGCCAGGATGAGATACGCCGCTCCGACGATTGCCAGAAAAACACGAGCCATGCAATTCCTTCCGTTTGATCAGACGGGCCCCCAAATGCAAAAGAATGCGATTCTAGTCTGGCACCGGATAAAAAGCTGTCCGCAGCGATTTTTGGCGCGTTGCAAAGGTGGGGTCTGATTCGGGGACTCAGGATTGATCGCGGTTCCGCAACGAATTTCTCCCGGGAATTGCCATGCCTGGAACACGAAGACTTCAATGCATACTATTCACAGCAGAGTTGAAATTTCCCACAAGAACTGCCTGGCACAGGAGATCGTAATGCGAAGTCTGGTGTTTGCTCTGACTGCGGTCCTTTCATTTTCGTCCGTCACGTTCGCTGATGACGCACCTGCTGAAACCAAAGATATGCAGGTTCTGTTCAACGGAAAAGATCTGACCGGCTGGGATGGCAATCCAGATCTCTGGACGGTGAAAGATGGCGTGATTCACGGTGAAACGACAGAAGAAAAGAAAGCCGATGGCAACACCTTTCTGATCTGGAAAGATGGAGTTGTTAAGGACTTTGAACTCCGCCTGTCATTCCGCTGCAACGCGACGAATAATTCCGGCATCCAGTATCGTTCGAAGCACATCACCGACGGGAAGACCAAGAACAATTGGGTGGTGCGAGGTTATCAGCATGAACTTCGCAACGAAGTCGGCTTCCCGAATATCTCCGGATTCATCTACGACGAAGGCGGCAAGCGTGGCCGCATTTGTCTGATCGGCGAAAAGGCGTCATGGGAGACTTCCGGCAAGAAGGTTGAGAAGTCTGATCTGATTGACGAAGCGGGCTGGAAGCAGCTCTTCCGCCTTGACGACTGGAATGATGTCGTGATCATCGCCAAAGGTAACCACATTCAACATTACATGAACGGCAAGCTGGTTCTGGACTTTACCGATAATGAGCCCAGTCTGACTCTGCTTGAAGGTGTGTTGGCTGTACAGCTCCATGCTGGCAAGCCCATGTGGGCCGAATTCAAGAACATTCGCCTCAAGGAACTGAAGTAGTTTTCGACGGCGATTGAAACAGTCCCCTGCCAGCGGAAGCGATGCAAGCGGGTGGTTTAACTGTGGCAAAAATCCAGCGGAGGAAATGGTCTTTCAGGGACTATTCCTCCGCTGTTTTCGTTGGTAGGCAGATCAATTCTGCGGCAGAGGTGTTAGCCGCAGGACGCTCCTCCATGATTCAAAACCTGACGCTACCGCGTTCCGCCTGACATCGCTAACCCTGATTCGTGGCTGTCACAAAGTGTCAGTTCGATTCCGCTGCCATCAGGACTCGCCGACGATTGCTGAGGGCTTGACGGTCGCTTTGAATCGCCTGCCGGAGACGTTCGACATCAGCCATGCTGTCGTCGAGGCATCGCTCCAGAGTCATCTCGGCCTGAGCCAGCAGCAGTTCGGCTTCTTTGTGATTGCGGTCCAGCAGTCTCAGGCGGGCCTGCAGAATCAGATCGTGTGCCGTTGAAAGATTCGCGCCCGCCTTGATGTGGCAGGCCAATGCATGAGTCAGAAACGTGTCGGCTTTCGTGCGATTAGGCGATTGAGCGATCAGGCAGGCTTTGATAGCAAATAGATCACCGGCTGCTCTCTGAAACTCCGGCGACTCTACATTCAGGTCTTTGCCGTGCAGTGCGCGTTCAGCCTGTTTCAGCCAGGTTTCGCACGAATCCAGATCATTCTTGAGCAATGAACTTGTCGCGAGAACAAGCCACGCCATCGTAGGCTTGTTCTGATTAGGAGCATGTGGCATCGTGGATTGCAGTTGCAAAGCTTTCTGCAGGCAGCGATCGGCCATCCCGAATTTCCCTGCCGCCATCAATTTATGAGCGGACAGGAAAAGATACTCAGCCGTCAGCCCTGGCGACTTATCTCCGACCTGGTGATCGGCGAGTTCCAAAGCATTGTTTTCCGCGATGGAGGCGTGATCCAGAGACGAGTTGCCCTGAAACCAAAGCACTGGCAACGCTCCGTCGACCGGAATCGCGGATGGAAGCGACGGAGTTCTCACACGGGAGCACAGTAATACGGGGGTCGCGGAAGTTGAGGCAACGACCGGCAAGCCAAACAGTTCAAAACTCATGGGCACGAATTCCATCAATGATGGACTGGCCAAAGACCTTGAGGATCTTCAGCCTCGGAAGCAATCCGACGTGCTCAGTTCAGGCAGCGAGAATGAGGGAGATGGAATCGAGAGCGGACAAAATAGCCAGGCTCAGGGAGGCGACTCAAGCCACAAATGTTAAAATGGGATGATTATTTCGTTTCTGATGGTTACGCGGATCGTGGCAATCCTGTTGTTGTTGGCTGACGGCAATAGTTGGTTCAAGATGGCTGCCATCATTCTTCCGCGCCAAAACGGCAGGTGGAACTCTGCCTTGCTGGGGGCAGGCTTGTTGATATTCTCTGTAAGGTATTGTTTTGTAAAGACTTGCGCGACTAGCTGTTCCCGTGGCACGTAATTCGCTTCTTCGCGAAGACCATTGGTGCATTTTCTGCAAATCTGGCCGCTGACGGTCCGGGATGCCTTAACGGCTGTTCGGCGGTCAGTGGAAGTTTATTTGTAAACTCACAAGAAGTTCGATCGACAGGTCAGGAGAAAGTCATGGCGAAGAAGGCTTCCGCGGCAGGCACTCGCATTGTGCCTCTGGGGGATCGCGTTGTGCTGAAGCGAGCCGAAGCTGAAGAGAAGACAGCTGGCGGGATTTTGCTTCCGGATTCAGCTCAGGGCAAACCACAGCGTGGAGAAGTGATCGCGGTTGGCGACGGTCATACCAACGACAAGGGTGGCAAGATTCCATTGTCGGTTAAGGAAGGCGATCGAGTGATCTTCAGTTCTTATGCAGGGGACGAGATCAGCGTTGGCGACGTCACCTATCTGTTGATGCGTGAGAGTGACATTCTGGCGAAGGTCTGATTGTGAAGCACTTAGAGCATTCCTCGTTAATAGAGGTTTGCTTGCTCTGACCTGTCCATTCGCCTCATTCTGATATTCAAAGTTTTAGATTTTTCTCATCGGAGAAGTTCGACATGGCAAAGATGATTGCCTTTGATCAGGAAGCTCAGGAAGCCATGCGTCGTGGTGTCACGAAGCTGGCGAAGGCCGTAAAAGTGACTCTCGGCCCACGCGGTCGCAATGTGATCATTGAAAAGAGTTTTGGTTCACCAACCGTCACAAAGGACGGTGTGACTGTGGCTCGTGAAATCGAACTGCCAAACAAGTTCGAAGACATGGGTGCTCGCATGGTTCGCGAAGTGGCCAGCAAGACCAGCGACGTTGCTGGTGACGGCACGACGACAGCGACTGTGATGGCCGAGGCAATCTACAACGAAGGCCTGAAGGCCGTTGTGGCCGGTGTCAGCCCGCTCGACATGAAGCGTGGTATGGACAAGGCTGTTGCCGACATCATCGAAAACCTCCGTGGAATGGCTCAGGACTGCCGCTCCAAGAAGGCGATTGCTCAGGTTGGTACTGTTGCCGCTAACGGCGATGCAGAAATCGGCCAGATCCTGGCTGACGCGATGGAGCAGGTTGGTAAAGACGGCGTTATCACCGTCGAAGAAGGCAAGAGCCTGGAAACCAGCTTCGAAGTTGTCGAAGGTCTGCAGTTTGACCGTGGTTACCTGTCTCCTTACTTCGTGACTGATTCAGAAAGCATGGAAGTTGTCCTGGAAGACGCTTACGTGCTGATCCACGAAAAGAAGATCTCCAGCATTAAGGACCTCGTGCCTGTTCTGGAGAAGGTTGTTAACTCCGGCAAGCCACTGTTGATCATTGCTGAAGAAGTTGAAGGCGAAGCCCTTGCAACTCTCGTAATCAACAAGCTGCGTGGCACCTTCAAGATCGCCGCTGTCAAGGCACCAGGCTACGGCGATCGCCGCAAGGCTATGCTGCAGGACATTGCGATCATGGTTGGTGGCACTGCAATCTTCGACGATCTGGGTATCAAGCTGGACAGCATCGAGCTGGCCGACCTTGGAACAGCTCGCAAGATCGTTGTTGACAAGGACAATACAACTGTCGTTGAAGGTGGTGGCAAGAAGGGCGACATTCAGGCACGAATCGAACAGATTCGTCGTGAACTGGCCGGCAGCTCCAGTGACTACGATCGTGAAAAGCTCGAAGAGCGAATTGCGAAGTTGGCAGGCGGTGTTGCACAGATCAACGTTGGTGCCGCGACTGAAAGCGAAATGAAGGAAAAGAAGGCTCGCGTCGAAGACGCTCTGCACGCAACTCGCGCTGCTGTGGAAGAAGGAATTCTTCCAGGTGGTGGTGTGGCGATGCTGCGAGCTTCCACAGCCGTGAAGCCTGGCAAGTTGACTCATGACGAGAAGGTCGGTTACGACATCATCGTTCGAGCCTGCCGTGCTCCACTGACTCAGATCGCTGACAACGCCGGCGTTGACGGCGGAGTTGTTTGCGAGAAGGTTGCTAACGGCGAAGGAAACTTCGGCTACAACGCAGCGACAGACAAGTTCGAAGACATGGTGAAGGCCGGTGTTATCGACCCAACCAAGGTGACTCGAACAGCTCTGCAGAACGCCGCCAGCGTTTCAACTCTGCTGTTGACCAGCGATGCTTTGATCGCAGAAAAGCCAAAGGACGACAAGAAAGGTGGCGGTCACAGCCACGACGAAGATATGTACTAAGAAGTCAAAGGGCTGACTAACGTCAGTTCAAGCGTCTTCTTCCGGTGGCGAGCACTGTGTTCTGAATTTCCTGTCTGCTGGTCTCACGTTGCAGCGGACGGTCAGTTACCAAAGCCAGTGCAAGCACGGATGTTTCGATAGAGGGGCTGTTCAGCAGAAAGCTGAACAGCCCTTTTTCGTTTTTCTCCTGAGCCCGAGGCGCTAGCCGATCCGTTCTCCCGTTTTGGCGAGTCTTAGGCTGACTCACCGGGAACCTGGTCGTCTGTTCGTTTCACGATGCCATCGTAACGCCTGCCGTCGCCGTAACCCCGGCATTCGCGGACGGAACAGCTTCTGGAATATGTTCGGGCGGTTTGTTCTGAGAGAGAGTTTGCATGAAGTCTCGTCCGGCCACGACAAACTGATCGATAACCTGCGCAGTTTTGTCAGATGCTTCGCGACCACGACGGACGGCCGTTGCGGCATCGCTGATTCCTGTTCCGACTCGGCTGGCCGCATTGCCGCTTTGGCTGGCAAGATGCTTAATCTGATTTGCAACGACCGCAAAGCCTCGGCCGGCTTCACCGGCTCGAGCAGCCTCAATGCCCGCATTCAGAGCCAGCAAATGAGTTTGAGCAGCGATCTCTGAAACAATCGAGAGCTCTCGAGCAATTGCGTCGGTGACTTCTTCTATAGCCGTCATTGTTTGCTGAGCGATCGCGGCAACATTTGATCCGTCGACAGAAAACTGCTGAATCTGTGACTCGAGGCTTAGTGAAGCCGTTGTGCTGCTTCGCAGAATCTCTTCCCGTGATTCGTGATCTTCCCGGAGTTCGTCCAGGAGTGTGTTAAAGCCTTCGGCCAGCATGCCAATTTCATCTTTTCGCACGACCTTCAGGCGAAGCTCGGAGGAGGTTCGAGTGCTGATCGAGGCAACCTGAGAGCTAAGTTGCTGAAGAGGCCCTGTGATGAGATGTCGCAAAGTCAATGCGAGCATCAGAACCAGCAGCAGGGCACCCCCCAGTGAAAAGCAGGTTGCGGTGAATCCCGCGCGCTTTCCGAGCTGAGAGACGGTTCGCTCCATTGTGACTCGAGCGTAGGCGACTGCCGCTCCTCGCGGATCCGTCAGAGCGACATAACCGCATAGCCGCTTATCGTCGACAGGGACAATCATCTTCTCGCGAAAGCCATGCAGTCGTCCGGCATTCTCGGTGACATCGTCCGGGATTGCTGACGCATTCCGCGCCCAGTGGTCAATCTGCAGATGAGTTCGATCGGCAATGGAGTTAACAAAGTCGGAGCTAAGATAGCGTCCAAAGATCACGGCACCCTGCACAGAACTTTTTCGATCCGTTGTTGTAATCGGACGTGACGCCAACAGAACCGCTCCGCGTGTTGTTAGTGCGACGCCAGTAAAGTCATCATCAATCGTTCGAAAACGCTGAACTCCATTGACGGGGTTCAACACAAATGAGAACAAATCGGGGACATCGAGATAAGTACCGCTCTTATGGTCAAAACACTTCCCCCAGATGACTTCATTTTGAGGAGTCAGAAAACAGAGAAAATCCGTGTCCGTGTTGGTAAAGGTTTCGTCGACCAGATTCGTGGCCTGAAACGTCTCATTGCGATCCGCCGCGAATTTGTATGTGTCGTCCCACGCTCCCCAGTCGTTGGCTCGCTTCGACAAAACCTGGAGTTCGTTCTCGATGGCATCCAGAAAGCGTTCGACGTCTCGCTCTGCCTGTTCATTTTCCAGTTGATCAAAGGCTGGTAACAGCACCGCCGAATAAACCAGCCATTTCATGCACAGAAACGGAACAGCCAGGCAAAGCAGCAGTAACGAAATCTGTGACCGAATACTCATGATTCCCCCGTAGCACGCTGTCAACTTCAAGATGTGGGGGTCATGGGTTCTGCAATACCCTTCGCCCGTGGCGTCACTATCGGACAATCGAGAGAGGACTTACCCTCGCAGCGCAGAAATACGGGATAAACCCACATGGGGAAAAATCCGCATGACAGCTGTTCAGGAGGTCTCGGGTGGCACAGCGATGCGCGGGTGTCACGGCCGCGATGACTTAAGTTTCATGTAAAGTCGCTGCACTTCGCGCATGCAGCAACAGCCGTCGACGGCAACTGCCTGGCAGCGAGCTTCCGAGGACTGTGATCGAGCCAGCAGAGCTCTGATTCTTAGCGGCTGAGCCTCGTCGGCCTCAGCCTCCACATCCTGCAATGTGAATCCGAAACACGCGCAGATGGGAGCATCGGGGGCGTAAGGATATATTGGCGTGACCAGGTCGGAGGCACGCACGGTCTGTTCAAACATGTTGTAGTAAACAACTTCGCAGGCCGAATTGGAGCAGCACCATGCGGCATTTCGCATCTGATCCTGCAAAGCCGGCGGAACATACAATTCGATGGGGCCGTTCCCAACGGTGTGGCCGACGGATCCGCAGCGAGGACAGGTGACTCGAGCGTCTGCATCCGGCTCTCGGACAAATGCTTTATTCATTTGCAGGGACCGCACAAAAGAAAACCAGACCAGACATCGTTGTCGAAGATGTCTCGCCT
>JBILXT010000119.1:0-18400 GCA_044378235.1 Planctomycetaceae bacterium | reverse complement strand
CCCCTACTTTGTGATGGTTGATACCTATTCCAGAGCAACCGTCAGTGGTGAAGACATCCGCCGCAGCGCAATCGAACTCGGATCAAGAGCCGACTCGGTGGAAAAGCAACTGACCGGTAAGGATGTTAATTGAGCCAACAATGTAGAAACCCCGAGAAAATTGCTTCCTCGGGGTTTCACGTGCTGATCATTCTCTAGTATTGCGGCAGGCTCAAGTGATCGATACGTTCCCATGGCCTGTTCGTTCTATGCCATTTGCCAGATCTAATTCCCAACCTGGTAACACATCAACTTGTCCTGCTCACGCAAATAAAGCTTGCCGCCAACAACGACAGGATGTGACCAGCTTGCACCTTTCTGATAGTCCGGCGCAAATGAGCCCTTAAGGTTATAGCCCGTCGGTGTTGCTTCAATCAGAGCGACGGTGCCATCCTGATAGCGGAAGATCAGATGGCCATCAAGAAACAACACCGCTGCTGAGCCTTTGCCCGCCCCGCGAAGTTTTCCGCCCCAGACGATTTCTCCCGTCAGAAGATTGACGCAGGTTGGAAAGCCTTCATTCTGCTGATGTCCGGCGTAGATATGTCCATCCAGCAGAATCATTCCGCCATGATGATTATTGAAGACCTGGCCTTCCAGAAAATACTTCTCTTCAGCAACGACTCCGTCACCATCCTTCTTCAACTCAACAAGAGCTGCTCCCGTCTTGTAGCTGGTTGAGGCAAAAACCAGATCTCCATCGATGATCGGAGTTGGAATATTGGCCACGCCGTTGGCAACTCGGTTATAGCTCCACAGCTGCTTTCCATCCTCTGCTCGAATCCCGATCAGCCCACGGCCCACCAGCTGAACGTACTGCTTAATTCCGACGGCATTCGAAATCATGATAGACGAATAGCCCGCTCCATCCTTGCCAGCACTGCCTTCGACGGAAGCCTTGCAGGCCCAGATGTCTTTGCCGGTCATCTTATCGAGACAAACAACCATCGCGTCGTCGCCACCTGGTGTGCACAACACGCGATCGCCATCAACCAGCGGAGATTCCGAAAACCCCCAGCCAGACATCATTCGGCCATTCCATTCCGAGAACTTTCTCTGCCAGACAATTTCTCCTGTGGCCGACTTCAGGCAGCTGATGGCTCCGTCAGAAGAAACAACGTACAGGCGATCTCCGTCAACGGACGGAGTGCAGCGAGACCCTTCGTACTTGTGCTCTGGTCGTGTTTCCGTCAGTGGTTTCTTCCAAAGAATCTTTCCATCCTCAGCGCTGGCCGCAATCACGGATTGTCCGCCGTCGATGTCACCCAATGTGTAGAGCACACCACCGACGACCGCAACGCTCGCGTAACCTTCGCCAAAACCTTCAACGGTCCACAGATGCTTCGGTGGATCAGCTGTCCAGTCCTTCGACGCCAAAACTTCGTCTGACTGAGCATTGCGATCCGGTCCGCGCCATTGTGGCCAGTCAGACGCCTGCAACAAGCCAGGCAGAGCAAGTGAAATGATCAGTCCACGCAACAATGAAACCATCGAAAATCCCTCGTCAAAACTCATTCGAATCCATAACAGGCCGACCGTAATTATTGTCGATGCTTCACAACTGTGCCAGGGAAGACGCAGACTGGTTCAAACACCCTTTCAGCACTTTTTTAAGCTGCCGAACCATGAGTGCTGCCTGGGACATGAGCCGGCGTCCATAGCTGGGCGGTAAACGTGTGCAGCAAATGACAGCAATCAAAACAACACCGGATTCAGGGCGTCACCAATGCGGAAGTTCGTGAAACGTCTTCCACCAGAAACTGATCCGCACGGCTTAACAAACTTTTTCTTAGGCGGATAACCAGACCGGCCGAACCAGTGCCGTCGTAGGTCCACATTTCTCGCATCACTTTGGCAGATCCAAATCGCGAAATGCGTTCCGGCTGCCCCAGCGTTTGTACCACCTGCTGAGCCGTCATGCCTTTGACAACACGCCCATCTCGAATCGCAACCTGAATATCATCCTTCGGCAAAGTTTCCATCTGCTGCGTCGTCAGCCACTTTCCATTCAGATGTTCCCAACCAAGCACTTTGAGCCGTTCGGCAATCTGAACAGCATCACCGGGAGATTCCACAGCGGCGATGGCCCAGGCTGACTTCAGGAGATCAATTCCTTTCTGCTGATGAGCAGGATTCTTCCATTGTTCAAACACAAACAGGTATTCGTCCGCGACTCGCAGCACACCTGCCAGTTCCGATGTTCCAAATCGCTTCTCCTGTGCGGTTAACCAGTCCGCAATGATCGCGTCTTGCCCATCACTGCGTTTTAGCCCGTTCAACAATTCCAGTAACTGCTGCATCTCACGACGTGACAGTTCTGAAATCCGCCCCAGCCGATAGTCGACCTCACGCTGCTCAAAGCTGGCGGCCATTGCAACTTCTTCCGGAAGTTCATCTCGCACAAGCCCCGCGAGTTCTAAACCATTGCTGCCATCCGCTTTCAACGTCGCCTGAAGCTGCTCAACTCGAACCGTTCGATACAACAAACGATGCAGAATCTCGCGATCGCTGGTATTACCGTCGTTGTAGAGCTTCACTGCGTCCCTGGGAAATCCCTGCTTGAGTCGATCCGGAACCTCCATCTCAGACTTATCCCAGCCACTCAGCTGCTGGACACTTTTCACGAGTTCTGAAGCATCCGCCCGAGCCTTCCATTGCGTCAAGAGAATCTCGTAACCTATCGCCTGCAGAAAGCTGTTATTGACTTTCTGAGTCTTCGCGACATCGACAACTTTCGCCAATCGCGAAACATCTCCCGACGCCATTCGTCTCATCATCTGCACAGAGCTAAGGCGAATGTCTTCTATTTCGGATGATAAACGTTCGTCACCATAGAACTCAGCAATCTCCGCATACTCATCAGCCAATGCCAGCAACGCATCCGGTTGATCTTTGGGTACCTCCTCAACGCGTTTGGCTAACCTCTCCAAATCTGTTTCCCGGATCGTCAGCTCACTGACCACAAACGTTATCCGTTGACCATTCACCGCAAACTTCCCGGTGATGTCCAGACGTTGTCGTTCACGCATGCGATCGGGAAGACGAATGCTGCCCGGCAGTCGAAACTCAACGTCCAGTTTTTCAACTCGAAACGACTCTCCGATTCGCCCGTTGAACCGGCCTTCAAAATTCAGCTTTCGGCCCTCGTCCGCCAGTTTCTTCCATTGAGGCTTTAACTTCAAAACCTCAGGAACAGTTGTCGTTTGCCCAATAGCCGCTGAACCAATCAACAGAACCATCAAGACTGAAAGAGAAACGATTCGCCCATTCATTGGATGGCCTCCTTTCCAGTTTCTTCACCGCCATCAGCGGGCAATGTGCTGTCAATCACCGAGTCGTGAACTGACCTGACAATCTTTGACTGATTCTCCAGAACGGTCTGCAACGAGGTGGATGTCTTCAATTCGAAACCTAACTGCTCGGCATGGAACTCTGTGGTGATCAGCGTGCATGTGCGACCATCCAGCACGATTTCCCACCTGCGATTGGCAGGGCTCGGAGGCCGACATTCACGAACACTGGCCGTAAACAAAACGTTGGGTTCGCTACCGGCAACAACGCAACTGGACAACACAGACGAAGCCACGAAGACGTCGATCGGAGTGTCTTGAATAATGAGTGGAAAATCCAGCTGAAATTCCGTTGCACCTGCGGTCCGACGTTTCAATACCAGTTCGAAAACAAATCGCTGGCCCTGGAGTCCTTCCGCGACATTGCCCGCCTTGGTGACATCCAGCGATCCATCGTTCCGAATCACATTACTGAACTGTGTAACAAGATCCACAGATGTCAACTGTTGCACCGCTTCTGTCTGACGAAGAAGTGACTCCGCAACTCGAGCATCCTCATCCGTTCGACTTAACGTCTTCGCTGCTTTCACCGCCAGGGTCAATGATTCACTGAGCGTATTCAGATCCTTTTGCTTGAGCGCCGTCTCGGCGCGGTCCATTTCCAGTCGCCAGACTTTGCGTGCCTGTTCCAGTTTCCGCTGATGAATCGTCCAGAATCCGGTGGAAAACAGGATCACACATCCTGCCAAAGCAAGGACTCGCGTCGGAGAAAACACTCGCCGCATTCGCGTAGCAAAGCTCGGTCGAGGAACCTGGACTAGTGGAATCGAATCGGCAGATTCCTGAACGTTGACTTCAGCACCGCCACCAGATGAGGAACCATCTTCGTCGGAAGATCGCTTTGACTTGCGCCCCTTTGGCTTCAGATCAACGGCAGCTCCATAATCTCGCAGCCCCTCGGACTCCTGAGGCTTCCGGACAGATCGCGGCTCCTGAGTGTCGTTCTCCTCCGGAGTCGCATCTCCTCGAACAAGATCTCGAACAACCGTCCCAACACGTTCCAGAACCGGGCCATCAACAACCTCACTTCGGATTCGTTTGGTTGTCGGATAAACGTTGACGGGCAGGACGAAAATACTGCTCTGACATGCTGAGCACACAGCGATCTGATAGCTGGTCCTGCGAATCCCGGTGACCCGATGCCCGCAGTCACACGGCACTTCAAACGGAACCGGGATTGATTCGGGGGCCGAGCCGAACAGTCTGGATTTCGCTTTCGCGAGTTTTGCAAGCAGGCCGGACATGACGCCCCTGAATCAAAGACACCAACTTTCACACGTCGCCATTGTGACGGTCTCCGTTCAGGATTTCCACTCGAAAGTGTTCTCGGGCCTAACCTTGGACTGCTGCAGCCCTGCTGCAGCTTTTACCTCAGCAGCCTGCTGCTGAAAAGTAGCGTATTGAAACCTCGAAAGACGTTCTCCACAGCAGGCTGTGGAACGGAAAGCTGCAGCGGGCTGCAGCAGTCCAGGATTGGACGAGTGAAACAACACCACTGACAATACACTAAAGCCACGTATCAATCTCCGAGAACACACTGTCGACATTCGATTCAGTAGTCGTGTCCCGGAAAATTGATGGCAATCCCAGACTATTCCGCAGATACCAGTCCCGCCCATTCCCGCCAATCAGCGTATCAGCGGAACTATCCTCCTTCACCGTACTTCGTGTCAGCGTAAACCCGTTATGAGCGCCGCCGGCGACGGTCTGTTCGAACAACGACTTGATCTCACCCTTGATCGCGCTGAAATTTTCCGGTCACTAAATCTTTCGGTCGATACTTTCACGCGTCAAACAAAACATTTGACCGAAAAATTTGACGACCGAAAAGTTAAATGCATGCCACATTGATGGCCCTATCCATCGTCCGCCGCTGTCTGTTCGAACAACCGACTTGATCTCACCCTTGATCGCGCTGAAATTTTTCGGTCACTAAATCTTTCGGTCGATACTTTCACGCGTCAAACAAAACATTTGACCGAAAAATTTGACGACCGAAACATTAACGCAACGCATATCACCGGATGAAAACGTCCATCCACTGAGTCCTTGGGTGCGAACACTGTCGACGCCACCATGGCTTCTGGCAGTCGTAGCGGCTTCGAAATGAATCTTCACTTCGTTTTCACGTTTTGCTTAATCGGGCAACAACGGTAATAATCTTGACTTCCCGCCTCACTTGTGCCTGCAAACTTCGGAGTGAAAATGCTGCATCAACTCTGCCAACTTCTCATTCTTGCTGCCGCCGGATTATTGGCTCAGGAAAGCTCCGACGTCGATCAAAAACTACATGCGGAAGCTCAGCAGATTCTCGCATTGCCAGCAGCTGAGCAGGATCTGATTCGACTGGTGCAGATCGACTTGTCGCTCTCCGACGAGAAGGATCCGGGCAGCCTCGAAACCTGTCGCACGATTCTGCGAACTCTCGCCGTTTCAGAAAACGAAACCGCCATGGAACATGTTCGCGCGATCTTTGAAAACGATCCGGAACGCCGTGGTCTGGCCGCATGGGCCCTTAGTCAATCCACCACGTTGCGTCCGGCCGATCTGCAGGACTGGCGTTACATGGTTCGATCACTCAATGTCGTTTCCGGTGACGATGCCGCCTCGGTGATGAAAGCGTTGATGCGTTTTCGAGTTCGGGCGAATAAACCTCAATGGGTGCGACAGGTTATTCTGATCGGCTTACAGATGACTCCCGAGCAACAGCCTGCGGCCATCAATCTGCTGAAACATTGGACGACGATGCCGAAGGGTAAAGACAGCTGGAAACTGTCAGACTATCAGGCATGGTTCGCCAAAGAACATCCGGAGCATCCTGAAGCGGTGCTGCCTGTTGATTCGACAACTCGAAAGTGGACCTTGAATAGCCTGCAGACTGAAATTCAGAACCTTGAGCCAACTCCCGAAATGGTGGAGGCTGGGGAGAAAGTCTACGAAAAAGCAGGCTGCCAGAAATGTCATCGCCGCAGTCAACAAGGACAGGCATTCGGTCCCGACCTGACATCGCTCGGTTGGCGTCGGCAAAAGAAAGAAATCCTGCAGGCCATCCTGTTTCCATCTCACGATCTCAATGAAGAATATCCATCGGTCATAGTCGCTCTCAAAGACGGACGGACTCTGAACGGAGTTCTCTCTTCAGGTGCTGAAGGCATGATGAGCGTTGTGTCCAATACGGCCGTGCGAGAAGAATTCCCCCGAACAGAGATTGAGAAGATCGTGAACCAAAAGATCTCGAACATGCCTGAAGGAACTTTGGAACCACTGACACTGGATGAAATTAAAGCTCTCTTCGCCTACCTGACATCCGTCGACGGTGTGCCCAAACCACACGGCGACGAACTTGAATAATACAGAAACGATTTCGCGATCTGTTGATTTAATCCCCCCTGAGCCTGCCTCAGGGGCCTGCGGGCTTTTGCACCACTGAACGGCATCTCTTCTTTCTGGTGCAAAAGCCGTTAAACCCCCGACGCGGGGTCGGGGGCGACGAAATCAACAAGCCGCCCCCAGTTCCCTATACATATTCCCGTAAAGGCCGCTGCATGAGAACTGCTGTTTTGGTTCTGTTGCTGACGAGCACAACGTTCGCCGATGAGCCGTTGCTGTTTAATCGCGACGTGCGGCCGATTCTTGCCGAGCATTGCTGGACATGCCACGGCCCCGATGCCGCGGCCCGCCAGGCAAACCTACGACTCGACACGTATGATGATTCCATACTTCCAGCAGAATCCGGGTTGCACGCCATCGTGCCAGAGAAACCGCAGGACAGCGAACTTGTCCGACGCATTCACTCCAACGACGCAACATTGCGTATGCCGCCGGATTCCGCTCAGAAGCCACTGACGGCCGCTCAAATTGGTATCCTCGAAAAATGGATTTCAGAAGGAGCAACGTTCCAGAAACACTGGTCGTTCGAACCAATCGAGCCTTCAGCAGTTCCCGACAGCGTGGAAGTCAGATCGCTTCTGGATTCTTCGTCCACGATCAATCCCATTGATGCCTTTGTTGCCGAATCACTGGCTAAACGACAGTTGAAGTTTTCTCCGGAGGCGTCTCGCGAAACTCTGCTGCGGAGAGTAACCCTCGATCTGACGGGACTGCCTCCGACGGCGGACGATCTCGCTCGAACTGACGAGTCCTATGAAGAGGTCGTCGATCGACTTCTTCGCTCTCCGCACTTCGGCGAGCGGATGACCGTAGAATGGCTAGATGCCGCACGCTACGCCGACACCAATGGTTACTTCAGCGATAAGCCGCGTCAGATATGGCTCTGGCGTGACTGGGTCATCAAGGCTTACAACGACAACATGCCGCTTGATCAGTTTACGATCGAACAACTGGCGGGGGATCTTCTGCCAACGCCGACAGTTCAACAGCGTATCGCGACAGGCTTTAATCGCAATCACGTCTCGAACAATGAAACGGGAATCATCGAGGAAGAATTTCGCACCGAGTACGTCGTTGATCGCGTCGATACGACGATGACAACATGGCTTGGCCTGACAGTCGGATGCGCTCAGTGCCACGACCACAAATACGATCCCATTTCTCAGCAGGAGTTCTATCAGCTCTTTGCATTCTTCAATAACGTTCCGGAGAAAGGTCTGATCGTTACGGATGACCCGCCTCCCGTGATGAAGGTCTCCAGTCCGGAACAGGATGCGGAACTGGCGAGATTGTCACAAGAGACAACAAACGCAGCTCAGGTGTTTGAACCTGTCCGAATGATGCTCGCGACCGAAATCTCCGCATGGGAAGCCAAAGCTCGTCAGTCGATCCCACAGCCGCCAGAGCAAGACATCATTCTGCATGAAGCCTTCAACAACGGTCTTCAATCAGAAACTCAGGCAATCGGCACAACTCTGACTTATCAGACGGGCATCAGAGCCCAGGCCGCGTTGTTCGACGCGACTCAACATGCTTCGCGAGACATCCAGCACTTTGACTCAGACGGCCCATGGACGATCGGTCTCTGGTTGCTGCCCGATAACTCTCTCAGTTGCCCACTGTCAAGAATTGAACCCGAAGGCAATCGAACCGGCCTCGAAGTCCTGTGGCAGAAAGGTCGAGTTAATGTCAACCTTGTCGCGAGATGGGGAACTGACGCAATCGAAGTCACATCGATCACTCCTGCGAAAGCAGGGCAGTGGCATCACGTCGCAATTACCTATGACGGTTCAAAATCAGCGGCCGGGCTGAAACTCTTTCTGGACGGACACCCACTGGACCTCCGAATTGATCGCGACTCTCTGAAGAGCAGCGTTCAAAATGATCGACCACTCCTGATCGGTCGCAGAGATTCAGGGCTGGGCTATTACGGCCAGATGGATGAGCTTCGCATCCTGCATCAAGCACTCAATCCGCAGGCGATTGAAGACTGGTATCACGGCGAACAGATCCACGGTATCCTCGAACGACCAACCGACGCTCGCAGCGCACGCGACTCAGAAACGCTGATGGATTTCTATATCGCCCGTCACACCAATGAGAAGACGCGTGCTGCCAGAAGCCACGTCAAAGAAGCCCTGGAAACAGAAATCCGCTTTCGCAATTCGATCCCGTCAACTCTGGTGATGGAGGAGTTGCCGCAGCCTCGCGAAACTCACGTTTTGATTCGAGGACAATACGACCAGCCCGGCCAGAAGGTTGAAGCAGGCACTCCCACGGCGTTGTCAGCATGGCCTGAGACCGCACCAAAGAATCGACTTGGTCTCGCGAAATGGCTGATGGATCCCGCCAATCCTTTAACCGCGCGAGTCGCCGTGAATCGGCTTTGGAAGCAATGCTTCGGAGAAGGGTTGGTCCGAACGGCAAATGATTTTGGCAGTCAGGGAGAACCACCGACTCATCCAGAGCTCCTGGATTGGTTGGCCGCAACGTATCGAGACAATGGATGGAACACAAAAGATCTGCTGCGACTGATCGTGACTTCTCGAACCTATCGACAATCGTCTGACCTTGGCAGTAACCCGTCAACAGCTCACGACCTGCAGAACCGACTGCTGTCTCGCAATTCAGCCTTTCGCATGTCCGCGGAAATGATTCGCGATCAGGCCCTCGCCGCATCCGGCCTCCTGCGGCCACAGATTGGCGGTCCCAGCGTAAAGCCATATCAGCCCGGTGGTCTCTGGGAAGAGGTCTCTTACAACGCGGAGGATTCCTATGAAGAATCCACCGGAGACGGTCTCTGGAGAAGAAGCCTCTACACCTACATCAAACGACAAGTTCCGCCACCATCGCTGCTGGCATTCGATGGAACAACGCGAGAAAAATGTACGGTCCAGCGAGCCCGCACGAACACGCCAATTCAGGCCCTGATTCTGCTCAACGACCCGACGTATCTGGAAGCGGCTCGCATGCTGGCGAACAATGTTCTCCTGGCCAAAGCGTCGGATGATGACCGCATCGCTGAAATCTTCCGACGCATCCTCAGTCGCACCCCGGAACCTCGTGAGTCAGCTCTTCTAATCGATCTCTTACAACGTCAACGCAATCATTTCCAAACAGACCCCACCGCGGCCGACAAGCTTCTTCAAGTTGGAGCGAGCCAACACGATGAGTCTCTTGCACCGACCGAGCTGGCCGCATGGACGATGACAGCTCACACAATTGTGAATCTAGATGAGGCGATCACGCGCAGATGAACCAGCTTTCTCCTCGCCGCCACTTTCTGACTCAGTCCGGAATCAGCCTCGGTTCCATGGCTTTGACTTCGCTCCTTTCCGCATCCGAGCAATCTCAGGTTGCCGTCTCGTCAGCTCTGACGCTGCCAATTCGCGCGAAGCGAATCATCTATCTGTTTATGCACGGCGGTCCATCACAATTGGATCTCTTCGATCACAAGCCTGACCTGCGCAAACGGCATGGTGAAGAATTGCCCGCTTCTGTTCGCGGCGATCAGCGACTCACGGGAATGACGAGCGGTCAGAAATCGTTTCCGGTCACGTCGTCGGCGTTTCGGTTTCATCAACGTGGCGACTCCGGTGCATGGGTGAGTGAAATTCTGCCGGAGACAGCAAAGATCACCGACGAACTCTGCATCATTCCTTCAATGCACACCGAAGCGATCAACCATGATCCCGCCGCAATGCTGCTGCAAACCGGGCATCAACAACCCGGCCGCCCAAGTTTCGGAGCATGGGCCAGTTATGGACTGGGCACAGAAAACAGCAATCTCCCGGCCTTCGTCGTTCTACTGTCCCATGGGAGTGCAGCTCGACCAGCCGATCCGCTTTATGCCCGACTGTGGGGGCCGGGATTTCTTCCGTCCAGTCATCAGGGAACCGCATTTCGTTCCGGAGGCGATCCCGTTCTCTATCTGTCCAATCCGCCCGGAGTCAGCTCAGACTCACGGCGAGATCAGCTCAACGTTCTGTCGGCCCTTAATGCCGCTCGATCAAACATCACGGGTGATCCAGAAACGGAAACTCGCATCGCACAGTACGAGCTGGCATTTCGCATGCAAACGTCGGTGCCCGAACTCGTCGAGATGAATGACGAATCGGAGTCAACGTTCGCTGCTTATGGCCCGGCTGCAAGACAACCCGGAACTTTCGCGAGGCATTGCCTGCTGGCTCGCAGAATGGCCGAACGCGGCGTGCGGTTCATTCAACTTTATCATCGAGGCTGGGACCAGCATTACAATCTGCCGAGCGATATTCGGCTACAAGCTCGCGATGTTGACCAGCCAGCCGCCGCGCTGATCAGAGATCTGCGACAACGCGGATTGCTGGATGAAACACTCGTAATCTGGGGCGGTGAATTCGGACGAACGACTTACACGCAGGGTAAACTGGAGCCGAACAATTATGGCCGCGATCACCATGGACGATGCTTCACGATGTGGTTAGCCGGCGGCGGAATTCGACCGGGACTCGTTTACGGAAAGACCGACGACTTCTGTTACAACGTCGTTGAAAATCCCGTCCATGTTCACGATCTGAATGCAACTCTGCTGCACCAGATGGGAATCGACCACACTCGACTGACACATCGTTTTCAGGGGCGAGACTACCGCCTGACGGACGTCCATGGGAACGTCGTTCAAGGCATTATTCAATAGCGATCACGGCAGCTTGTAAGGTACAACAGCTGAGCCTGCAGACGATGCGGCCGGACTCCATGGCTTCTCGAACGATCGCACAACCAGTTCCTGCCCGGAACCTGACGGCTCAAGAATCATCAATGCTGTTGCGTTCAGCGCGGGATCGGTTTGGAATGCCTGAGCAACACCTTCGGCCGGCAATACCACGGACTCCTTCGCAGTGGTCGCAACAGCAACCAAAATTGTCCAGCTTCGGCCGTTGAGATCCGCCTGATACTGGCCACACAGAAGTTCCGGAGTCTCTTCCGCCAGCAACAAACCGGAAAAGCCCTTTGCGGACATCTCTTTCTCGGCGGTGAGTTTCACAGCCGACCATTCCACAGGCTTCGACTCAGCGACCGCTGAACTTACAGTCGCAGCTGGAACTTCGTCAAAGAATCCGATGTCCGGAACAACGATGTTTTCATCCAGTGACTGAGCTTTCTTCAGATCTTCAGCCGCCAGCTTCTTTTCGCCACGCTTGTATCGCGCCACCCCACGATTCATCCACGCCGGCGCGAGATCAGGTGTTATCTCAATCGCTTTCGAGTAATCCTGCTCGGCTTCTTCGTAGCGTTTCTGAGCCAGATACACACCGGCTCGCTGATACCAGTTGGCCGAATCTTTTGGATCCAATTCCAGGGCCTTGGCATAGTCAGCCAGTGCGGTTTCATAATCGCCCAGATCCACATGACAGAGCCCTCGGTTTCGATAAGCCAGGGCTCCCTGAGGATCGAGTTCGACGAGTCGAGTAAACTCGACGGCGGCTTCTTTGAATCGTTCCATCTTGGCGAGAACAACAGCCTTGTTGTTGAGCGCATCAGTTCGCTCGCTGTCCAGAATCAGACACTCGTTGTAGTCATTCAGAGCTTTCTCCAGCACATCCAGATTTTCATACGCCACCCCACGCTGATAGCGAGCTTCGGGATCTTTGGGAGTTGCATCGACGACCTCATTGAGCAGCGGAATCGCTTCCGCTGCCTGCTCACGTTCCATCAGGATACGAGCACGCTCCAGCTTGACCTCGGGAGAATCAGGCGAACCACCGCAGCCAACAGAAAAGACCGCCAGCAATAACATCCAGGACGACCTGGTTTGAGTCTTAAGGTTTGAACGCATGGCAAAGTATTCTGTTAACAAGTGCTTGGTAAAGATTCGATCCTGGAGTTCATCGTAGTGGACGAGGCTACGAGTCCCGTTGTAAGACCAGAACCCACAGGACTCGTAGCTTCATCCACTACCCCAATTCTGGTTTGGATAACGTACTGTCACGAGAACTGAAGGATCCAGCGGCATCACACATAGACTGTAATCGGCAGCGGATGTCCCGCAACGAGGCCGACAGGTCAAGCACCTCAACACGCGAAACAGCATCAAGCCCAACAAACAGGCTCTGCTGCGAGGAGGCCGCCAGGACCAGAATCGGCAGATTCGTAAGATCAGCAACATCGGCCGCAAAGTCGACGACATTCGACGGCACGAGTTGTGTTGTGTTAATCACGACCGCAGAAATTCGATAGCGGCTGATCACATCCAAACCGCTATTCAGATCGGAAACGATACGACACGGCACCTGATGCTCGCGAAGATAACGTCGCAAGGTCGAACGATCATTCGCGGCAGAAGCCACAACACAAACCTCTGAGGGTGTCGACGAATGGTTCGACGCGGCAGAAGCTGTCGACTCTGAGGTCGCCGGATCCAGCGGCAATCCAGCAGCCTCCGAAATCATCGGCGGCACTGCAGACTCGACTGCACCGTCAACACCAAACCCTGAGTGTACGTGCGCCGCTTCGAAGGCAGGAACCAGAGACACATCACTTCGGCCACGGACCCATCGAACAAACAACGTCATCCGATGTCGCCAAAGATCAGGATCCGAAAAAGCAAGGTAAGCAAACGCCATAATCAGGCCAAAGGTCCACATCCCCAAAAAGGCGCCGATCCCCACGTGCATTAACACGCCCATAAACAACATCAAGGGACGAAACTTTGGATTCCAGACCAGCACAATAAAAAAGATTTCCCAGGCAATCGTCACATGAGCAATCAGGAAAGGCAGCCACGGTACCCAGGCCATCCAGGTTAAATCCATGGTCTGATACTCTTCATTGGCGATGACTCGCCACAACGCTTCGCCCGTCCACCAGCTCGGTCCCTTCAGCTTAGCAAAGCCCGCCCAGAAATAGATGGCACACAGATGCAACTGGATCAGTCGCATAGCCACTCGAGCGGAAGCGAATTTGCGCGGAGCATCAATCAGTCCCTTGCGGCCCAGCCACCATCGACGAATCAGTGAATCAACTGATACAGCCGCGCCCGACGGCCCGACACTGAGATAGAGACACAGCATGCCCAGGATCTGATCGAAGCCGAAGTTCGCAATCGGTACTCGTTGCGAGTAAGAGATCGTGATCAGAAATGACAGGATGGAAGTCACGCGAGTCGCGAAGCCGAGGCAGAACATCGCGCTGATCACGAGACAAGCGATGTGCATCGGCCAAAGATACTGGTCACCAGTCCAGAGCCAGAACGAAAAAATCGGCCGATTGACATACAGAGCCTTCACCGCCTGCAATGGCTGAAGCCCGTTGTCGCTAAAGAACGCGTCCAGGTCCAACGTCCAGACGGCAAGGTTATAGAACAACATCCATCCGCCCAGCAGACGGATAATGCCCAACATGAACGCATCGGCTGGCTCAAACCAGAAACGATGCCATGCCTCCAAACATCCATTGACGTATTGACGCAACCAGACAACGCCACTGGACCGCAGCAGCCCACGAGCCTGCAACATGATTATGTCCTCAGAAGCTCTGCGCAACAGATGATTGTTGTGAAGCCTCCGTGGAAAAATCAAACGCTCCTATCGTCTCAACTTCAAACGTTTCCGGATCATCCAGCTTTCCGCCGGCCTGAATTCGCAGAATCGATGACGGCTCATGACTAATTCGATTCAAGGTGATCGACGACGAATCATGTAAAGCTGAAAAGTGTCGAGCATAGGCCTTCTGGATCTCAGCCTGAGTCTCATCATCAAACGCCCAGAGATTCTCCGCCAGCATAAAGTAGCGATGGTAAAGCAGCCGAGGATGAATCGAAAGATTCGGGAATCGCCCCACCACAGGCGCGTCACCAGGACGAGGAACAGCATAAGAAATCAGAGTGCTCGCACCAGGATCGGGAGCAAAATAGTGATAGCCGTGGTTCAGGAACAACAGTTCGTTATACGGCAATGCGAGACGGTAACCGTCCATCAGCAAGGGCGATGCAGGCGGCATCGCGGCCGGCGAAATAAACACAGCGAACACATGGAAGCCCAGCATCAGGCTTACAACAAGGTATCCGCATTTCTTCAACAGCTTCAACATGTCCGGACACCAGACACCTCTCATCAATCCTCCAAAACAGCTCCGTCCTTTTCAGGACGACAATCGATGGTTTGAAGGGACAAGAGTCTCCAAAAAAACTGCATTCCGTACGAGCTCGTACGGAATGCAATCAATATCAAAAAAAACTCAGAGCAACGAGTCGCCAGTCTGAGCCTGTCGGGAACCTCCGTCAACGATTATTGTCGGAGGTCCATCCGTTCTCAGTGACCAGCTGAACCACAAGAGCTGTGAGAAACCGTGCCATTTGAGCCACAGTCAGCCTGAGCACCGTGTGAGCCGTATGATCCGTAAGAACCATGTGACGCAGCGGCCTTGCGAGCTGCACGGCGAGCCTTACGAGATCCGTAAGAACCGCATGATGCGTCTGTGCCTACTGAACCCGCTGAAGCATGTGAGTCACCAGCAGAACCGCAGGATGTGTAAGACACATGGGTTCCCTGTGAACCACATGACGCCTGAGTTCCACAAGATGGGCTCACTGGTTCGCACTGAACTGAACCGTATGAACCGCAAGATCCGTGTGAACGCTTACCAGCTTCTGCAGAGCCAGTCAGAACGACAGCACCCAGCGCCAGAAGAGCAAAACTACCCAATACCTTCTTCATTACCAACCTCCCGTTTGTTGAATTGCAGCCAGAATGTGCTGCTGCCTTCGACGCCCCATGCAGAACGTCACGCGACACGACTCGAAAGACTAGGGGAGATGAGACCAACTGTCAAGCAGAGAGGACTGGGAAGAATGTGTCGACTTTTCCCATTTTCAATTGTGGGATATGCACACAACTTACGCACACTTGAGAAGAGCTAAAGAATTCCTCAGTTGTTCTCTCGCAAACCCTCCAGATGCCCAAGATTCTTCACAGGGGCAAAGATACTCATAACCTCAGCGAGTAACTCCTGATCCAGAGGCTCCGACAGCCATTGAGCCCAATTACGAATGTTTATGGGATTGGCACTGCCCGCGACGGTCGTTGCGATGTCCGGATGTGCACAGGAAAACTGAACTGCCAGTTTCGCAATATCCACACCACGTTCTGCACAATGCGCCGCCGCCGCTCGCGCCGCAGCTTTCACATTTTCCGGCTCCTTCAACCAGGCCGGCAGCGGAGCGTTCGTCAGAAGACGAGCTGAAAACGGACCGGCGTTCATGACGCCCACGCCTTTCGCTTTCAGATACGGAACCGTCTCGTCGACAAATCGCGTGTTCTGGAGAGTGTACTGGTTGTACGACAACACACAGTCCACATCGATCTGGTCGCAGATGAATCGAAAGATCTTCTGAGGATATCCGCTGAAGCCGATGAACCGAACTTTCCCTGACTGCTGAATCTTCCGCAGAGCAGGGATCGTCTCATCCACGATCTGCTGCATCGGGACAAATTCAATATCATGGCACAGGATGATATCCAGATGATCGGTGCCTAAACGGTGGAGGCTTACATCGATACTCTCCGCCACTCGCTTGGCGCTGAAATCAAAATGGCCCAGATCATAGCGCCCCAATTTTGTACACAGCGTGTAACTGTCTCTCGGCACACCTCGCAAAGCAATGCCCAGCAGAACCTCGCTCATGCCACGTCCATAAAACGGCGACGTGTCGATGAAGTTCAACCCGCAGTCCAGCGCGACGCGGACACTGTTGAGTGCCTCATCCAATTGGACACTGCGAAATTCCTGCCCCAGCGAGGAAGCTCCAAAACTCAACACAGGCAACTCAAGCCCGGTCTTTCCAAGTACACGCTTTTCCACAGCATTGTCACCATCAAGAGAAGTGTGAGCACCAAACAAACGAACTAACCGATAAACAGCGGCTTCATGTGGCGATCAAAGATATTTTCTGTGACCTGCTTGCCGACGATCTCCTCGTTCTTCTTCAGAAGATCCGTGTATCGCGCACCAGCCTTGGCCGCAACCTTAAACGACACATGCAGCAACTGACGCACGTGAGCATTGAACTGAGGATGCCCCGGGATATGTCGCAGGGCACTCGCCAACTGCGGCCCTGACCAGCCATTCACCGTTTCAGCACTCGGCAACTTTGCGCGATCGATATCAATCACACTGGCATACGGAGCACACAGCTCATCGACGTGCTCCAGAGCATACGCGTAGATTTCCTTCGCCAGCGCGAGCCCGTCACCACCGGCTTCGGCCAGTCCAATCAATTCCTCCAGCCAGGTTGTCCCGGCTGTTTTCAAGTGCAGGCCCGCCCCGGTCCTCTGCAATGCTGTTCGAATAATCGGATAAAGGCTGAACTTATCGCTTCCGCTGTGAACGCTGAGTTTCAGATTCGCGGGCAGGCCATACGTCCTAACGGCGTGGGCGATCACAGCCAGATCGTCATTGAACTCTTTTTCGAACTGAACAAGATCTCCGACATAATCAACGCCCTTGTTGAAACGCCCCGTAAACTTCGGTGCGATTGTCTGCAGGCGAACTTTCTCGTCGGCAAGTGCCGTCAGAATGATCAGCAACTCCGGCGGCGTCTGCGGTGCGTCCGTTTCGTCCATAGAAACTTCTGCAATGATGTTCGCCTCGCCTTTTGCTTCGACGATGTAACGATAGATCCGACCGGCTTCCTGAACGGCCAGCAGATACTTCGACGCAACTCGCTCCACATCGGCTGCGGTGATCACAAGTGGCGATGACACTCCACTGATATTCAGAGTTCCAATCAACTCCGGATGCCTTGCGATGAAGGCGGCCACATCCTGTGCGGCGGCCGGCTTGCCAATCGAATCGGCCACATCGATCGTGAAGAAATCGGAACAGCTCATGAACCGATCCACAGTCTTCAACTGGATATGATCCGCATCCACATGCCAGCCACCGGTCCAGCCCAACTCTTTTACGGCTGCCTGTCCGGCGTCATAAACGCTCTGCGGCTCAGAGCCGATAAAGGTGTGCTCGCGATTCGATTTGTTCCAGACCGGAGCAACCTCGATCCCATGTTTTGCGAGCATCTGAAACGCTCGCAACTGAGACTTCGCCTGATGAGCAAACCGATCACCAACACCAAATGAGAACCGTTCCAAAACCAACATGAGCCAAAGATCTCCACACACAAGAACAAACGGAACCGAGGGCTAACGCCCGGCGGCTGATGACACAAATCTCCCCACCAGTATTACCCCGGTAGCGTGGACTGAAGCAATTAACTGATGTCCAGCGATCTTCCGTCGAGCTTGTCTCGGCGGAGGACACAACTGGCAGCTACGATTTGAGACGAATTGCGCCAAGGCGATCCGTCTCGAGTTGTGTTCGCAGCGTAGCTGCGGCAGCATTTAGCCCCAGGCTTCAGCCTGGGGTGAGAGGCGACAACACGATCCATCAGCCGTGAAACGGCGGCAGCGATGTTTTTTTTCAACGATGTCAACATATTGCTGTCGCCGTTTCACGGCTTAAGTTTGTTTTCAAACATCTTCCCCTAGGCTAAAGCCTGGGGCTACCTGCTGCCGCCTCTACGAGGCGAGATAAGAACGACAGTTGTCCCACTAAATCTCGTTGCAGTAACAAAGTTTTCAAACCCCAGC
>JBILXT010000118.1:0-18408 GCA_044378235.1 Planctomycetaceae bacterium | reverse complement strand
TGGACGAACCCTTTTTGGCGACCAAACGGCGACGTGTTGCCGATGCAGAAGACTCTCACGCCGTCACGGCTGAGTCGTTTAACCACTTCTTCCAGCATGGTGTAGTTCTCACCAAAGTCATCACCACGCTCGTCGGTCACGATAATCAGAATCATGTTGGCTCGCATCTTCTTGCGAACGGGTCCGTAGACCTTCATGGCCTGGTTAATCCCGGCGAAGACGTTCTCCACGCCGGACGTGTCGCTCTTGATGGTCTTGATCGCTTTGGACAGCTCGTTGATGTCACTGGACGGCTCATCCAGCAGAACGTGGACGTCTTTGCCGTAGCCAACGATTCCAGTTTTCAATGCGTCCTTAGTATCAATGTCATCCATCAAACCCAGCTGACGATAGACGTTCTCAAATCGTTCGATGATCTTCTCACGACGAGATTCCAGGGAGATTGATTCGTCCAGCAACCAGACTGGAAGAGTCTTCCGCTGTCGAAGCGAGTTGGCAATTTCCAGGGTGATGCGGTCAACAGCTCCGTCTGTTCCACCTGCATGCTCGGTGGTGCCGGTGAGGTCAATGTTCTCCAGCATCTCTGCTTCACTGGGAGTCGACACTGTTTCGTTCAGCTGAATCTTTGGATTCACAACTGAACTTTCGATCTGCTGAATCTCTTCGCGATGATTATCCAGGCCGCGATTCTGAGCGACAGCCGCAGAGGGGCTGGCGATGTTCAGATCACTTTTGGTCCCCAGTGATTCCGAAGGTTCAGTATCCAGCACATACTCCACTTGCTGAATTTCTTCCATTTCGACCGTGGAGGTGAGGTTGAACTCTGGCAGTGCAATTTCCGGCAAAGAAATCATCGCCACGATAATGATGATCCCGATGTGCACCAGCAGGCTCATTCCCCATGCGGGCATCGCATCGAAGATTGACCAGACCACGCTGTTCTCTTCGGGCAATGTCTCTGTAGAAGCGGATGTTGCTGAATTGGCGTGAATAGTGCTCACAAGCAAGCTCCGACAATGCGACAAATCTCTACAGTCTCCGACATTTGCAATCGGGACCAGGAACGGTTTCACGACACGATGATCCGGGATTTTTGCTCAGTCTGAACCAAAATCGCGCGAAAACATCCGTTGGGCTACATGTTCTCCAAGTATTCAACCCGTTACAAGCGGAGAACCCGGGCAAAACTTGGAATCCTGTACTGATCATATCGACAGTATGACCATTGCAATCGTACCCTCCAGAACCTGGAGAGCAAGTTTTTTCCCGGCTGGAGACGGCGAAGAGTCCTGCAAATTCCGGGCGACTCATCCGTGAATAGGGGGCATTCTCTCTGAGGGATTGCGTTTCCACCGTGTCGGGACCACACTGGGAGACTCACGGTTTTCAGGGTTCTGGATGAAACGGTCAATACATGCGCGGCCCAGTGCTGGATCGAGAAGAGTACATTGAGCAGGAGTATTTCTTTCGGGTTTACCGAGAGCGGCTCATGGAAAACGTACCGTCGCAGGAGATCCTGAAGACGATTTCCGAGGAAATTCTGGCGACAACTCGGCTCCCGATGGCAATCGACTTTATGCGGGCGGAGATCCTGCACAGCGGCAAGATCAGTACGGCCATGTTTCGGCTTCCGCACTACTTTGCTCCGTTTCAGGCCTTCGTAATCAGCCGCGCAGAAGAAGATGAGTCTCGCTTCGAGCAATTAACCGCATTGAAGATCCTTGAGAGCGAGGCACATTTTCGCGCAGTCAGTCCTTCCATGCCGGGACTGTTCATCTTTCAATTCGAATGTATTGCTCGCAATCGCCTTGGCTACGGAGAAGGTCTCAAGGCCATGATGGCCGACCCGCTGTATTCAGATGAGTGGGGTCGCTGGATTGCTCGCCTGGCTGCTTCACTTGGCGAACGTGAACTTGCCGAAATCGTTTACGGGGCTTCTCAGCACTTTCAGAATCGACGAAACACCGCGCGAAGTCCGGGTGAGAAGGCGGCTGCAAAAACGGATGAAGGATCTTCCGTCGCTTCTCCTGTGGCATTGTTCGGCGATCAGGAAGGGCGAATTGCGAAAGCCAATATTGGCCGCGACCCTCTTTACTTCTTTGCGGCTCTGCAGAGACAGCTGAACTATCCGGCGGTTCCTCGTTCATCGCAGGCGGAAGCTGATGAAGACAAAAAGCTGCCACCGTTTCTTGAAGCTCGTCTGAACAAGATCGAACAGCGACTCAAGATTAATGAAATGGAAGTCAAAGGCGGCATCGACCTGACTCGCTTCTACAAACAGCCCGATGGCGAAACGCCGAAGCTGAGTGATCTGCCGTAGCGAGACGGTTCGTTCGGTTCAGTTCGTAATGCCGACTTCAGTTGGCATTGTAACTCGAATCTTCAGTCAAATGCTGGCTGCGGCCAGCATTACCGTTGGAATGCGACTCCATTAATAAGCCGTTTGCGGCCTTCGGATGAACTCACGGGCCTGTCTTTGTATCCTCCCTGTTCATCAGCTCGCTGATGTCCTGTCTTTGCCGGTGCATTGTGGCCAGTTGCTGCAGGCGGTTGTACAGGTTGAGTCTCCTCTTGCCCCAGAATATTGATCATGTCCAATCAGGTCGAAGCCAGCATTTATGATTATCCCAAGTACTACGATCTGTTGTTCGGGTCCGACGTGGCGTCTGAGTTTCGCTTCCTGAAAGCCTGTTTTGCGAAACACGCTGGTTGTGAAGTGAAGCGAATTTTTGAACCCGCCTGCGGGACCGGTCGTTTGTTGATTAAGCTTGGACGAGCGGGCTATGAAGTTGGTGGAAACGACCTGAATCCCAAAGCCGTTGATTTCTGCAACGAACGTCTTCGCCGCTACGACCTGCCGGAGACCGTCGTTGTTGGAGATATGTCAAACTTCAAAGTCAAAAAGAAGTTTGACGCAGCTTTCAATATGATCAATTCGTTTCGACATCTGGCCACCGAGAAACAGGCCGTCGGGCATTTTGAATGCATGGCGAACGGAATGACCAAAGGCGGACTCTATGTCCTGGGTATTCATCTGGAGCCAACAGCCTGCCCGGCCATGCAGGAAGAAAGCTGGTCCGCGCGACGAGGCAACCTGGTTGTGAATTCGTACATGTGGTCCAAAGGGATTGACCGCAAGACGCGACTTGAACACCTTGGCCTGCATGTGGATGTGTTTACTCCCACAAAGCGAATGCGCATTGTGGATCACATGGAGTATCGCACGTACAACCAAAGTCAGTTTATGTCGCTGCTGAAGAAAGTGCCTAAACTCGAAATCGCAGAAACGTACGATTTTTCATACGACATTCGCAATCCGCACGTAGTCTCCGGAACAACGGAGGATGTCGTTTACATCCTGCGGAAGAAGTAACAACGGCCCGGCAATCACCTGGCGCGTTTTATCGCTGAACTCTCTTTTGGAAAGTTGAAGTCTTATGAACAGTATTGCCCTTTTGACATCGGCTCTGGAATCATCGAAGAAGATGCTGGCGTGGATTGTTTCAGATTTCTCCGACGCTGATCTCCTTGTACGTCCGGTGCCTGAGGCCAATCATATGGCGTGGCAACTGGGGCATCTGATCACTGCTGAGCGACACATCATTCTGGAACAGCTTCCGAATGCGAAGTTTCCGGATCTGCCTGCAGGCTTTGACGCAGCTCATTCGAAGGAAACTGCTTCCTCGAACAATGCTGCCGGCTTTTACAAAGTAGCCGAGTACCTGGAACAGCTTGAGGCAACTCGTGCTGTGACGATTGCGGAACTACAGAAGCTGACCGAATCGGATCTGGATCAACCTACCCTCGGAAACCTTGCCCACTTTTGCCCGACCCTCGGGAACACGTTCGGTCTGCTGTGCGACCATATTATGATGCATCTCGGTCAGGGCACGGTGGTCCGCCGCAAACTTGGCAAGCCGGTTTTGTTTTAGTTCCGGATAACGACCTGTATGGCCAGAAACGAAGCTGACCGTGAAGACCTGATCCGTGAAGCGGTCGCGTTGACGGAACGAGTCGAGCTTTTTGTGCCGGGATTTGAAGAGCTGATTACGATCGGATTCCGCAGCAATGGTGCGATGAGCATTTTTGTGGGGCAGGATCCGGTCTATCAGTTCGATCCGTCAGGTCGTCTTCGCCGGGCCTTTGTGGATGGCTTTCTGTTTCGCAGCCAACATTCAGGGCTGGCAAGATTGGAACGCGTTCGCACCGAGTCGGAAGTGCAGCTTCTGCGACACGATCTGCCTCCGTTAGAGTGCTCTGCTTTTCAGCAGGCCATGAAAGACACTTTGAGTCGCATCTTGATGCAACTTCAGGAGAAGACCGTTCGAGTCGAGCGTTGTGTACCTGAAGCGGCCGATCTTCTGCCTGTGATTCAGATCGCAATCGTCGCCATATTAAATGCCGACGAATGGTTGTCACCGGAGATTCGCAAGCGGACAGTTTGACGCAATTGTTGCTCCGCTGCCGCAAATTTGCCTCTCTTGAAAGCCCCCCATTTCAAATCATGGGATTCGCTGGTTCGAGTTGGCATTGGTCACGTTTTCCAGAAGTCGGATTGCCTGCGGTTGGATCGTCCTGCATACTTGGCAGAAATACTTCTCTGGTAGAAGAATGCGAAATGATTTTTCGTGTTCCCTGTTTGAGGTCAAGCTGATGCTTACACCGCAATTTGTAATCAATCGTCGGCGTCTACTTGGCGCCGCAGCGGCGGGCGTGGTCGCCTCGGGGTTGCCGACGCATTCTCGTGCTGCCGTTTCGGAATCTGCGACGCGTGCGAAGTCAGTGATTCTGGTGTTATTGAGCGGTGGTCCGAGCCAGTTGGACACGTTCGATCCAAAGCCACAAGCTCCTGCGGAAGTTCGCGGGGAATTTTCATCCGTGTCGACTTCGATTCCGGGCGTCAGTCTTTGCGAACACTTGCCTCTGCTGGCAGCTCGACTTCAGCACTGGGCGATTTTGAGAACGCTTGCTCATCCGGAGCACAATCATCTCCTGGCGACTCATGTGGCATTGACCGGTCGCCCCACTCCGATTCCTCGAGGCGGCAGCGATCTGGATCGCGTCGAATCTCGCAACGACTTTCCGAACTTCGCTTCCGCGCTGGATTTTCTGAAACCTCGTCGCGATGGAATTCCGACAGGAGTGTCTCTGCCGAATTATTTTATCGAAGGCCCGCTGACGTGGCCGGGGCAGCATGCTGGATTCCTGGGAACTCGCCATGATCCCTGGCAGATCAATCATGATCCGAACGATGCGGCGTTTCGAGTCGACTCGTTGTCGCTGCCAACAGATCTCAATAATCAACGATTGGTTTCTCGACGAACCCTGTTGGATGGTTTGAATCAGGCTGATCCACGGAACTCGGCCGATGTGCGTTTGCGAGCATTCTCGGAACAACAGGACGTTGCGTTTTCATTGCTGACGTCGGCGAAAGTCGCCGAGGCGTTTCGAATTGATCAGGAATCAGACGGAACTCGCAATCGATACGGACGTCACAAGTTTGGTCAGTCGTTATTGCTTTCACGGCGATTGGTCGAAGCGGGTGTTCCTGTCGTTCAGGCGGCCATGGGAATTGTACAGACGTGGGATACTCATGTGGATAACTGGGGACGTCTGAAGACATCGCTCTTGCCATCGCTGGATCAGGGTTTAGCTGCGTTGATTGATGATCTGGCGTCGACAGGGATGCTGGATCAAACCATGGTGATCGTGATGGGTGAGTTCGGCCGAACTCCGCGAGTGTCGATTCTGCCGGGGCAGACTGTCCCTGGTCGCGATCACTGGGCTCATGCGTATTCAGCGTTGTTCGCCGGCGGTGGTGTTCGAGGCGGCCAGACAATTGGAGAGACCGATGCAATTGCCGCGTATCCAGTGTCGCGATCGTGGAGCCCTGCGGATGTCGGGACGACGATCTTCGATTCGCTCGGCGTATCGCACGATGCTCAGGTGATTGATCCGCTGGGCCGTCCGAATCATTTGCTCAACGGCGAAGTCATCTCGCCACTGTTCACTGGAAATGCGACGTGATGGTGAAGTCTTAGAGATGTCGTCAGAGAGGGCCTCGGGAACCGGAGACTTTGTTGGCGGGAATTGTCGGTCATTCGTTGCGATCCAATGCCTGACAGACATCCCGGTGATTGTAGTTTCGGAACCAGGCGATCAGCTTGCCGTTCGGTGAGATTGTGGCTCACAGATGGAATGAGATTCCGTGTTGTTGAATAAGACGCCGTATTTTCACGTGGAAACAGGCGGTTACCGGCTTTACAATAATCCGCCGATTTTGGGACGAGCAGACCGGGTTGTGTGGGTTGGTGTTTCTCTTGGTGGATTGTGGTTCTCGTCCGACATCTGACGACTTCGACTGGTTGTGGTAAGCTTTTTTCGACCCTTACTTTTTGCCTTCTACTCGCATGGTACGATGCCCATTCTATGACATCACCATCGGACAAAGCGCTGAGTCGGATAGATCGTTCTGATTCCTCAACCTCGAATGAGCTATCGCGATACATTGAGGGTTTGCAGAAACCCAGCATTGCCAATGTCCTAACGGACGCTTTGAGCAACGGCTCCCTTAATGCCATGAAGGCCAGTACTGCTCTGGCGGCCGACGATCGGCTTAATGCCATTCTGCGAGGGACGAGTGCTTATCGCTATGACGAGAAAGCGAATCCCGCACAGGATTTTTCCGTCTTGTCCACTGGTCGCAGCGAGTCCGCTTCCGAGGCATTGCGGCGGCTGACGGCAGGTTTTCTGGAAGCAAGGTTATCGCTTCAAACGGCGTTGCAGCAGGAAAACCGGGAACTCGAAGGCGAATTACGACGTGTCTTCGGACTCGTGAATGCCAGCTACATACTTTTGACAGCGACAACCCATCGCTTGATGGGCAACCGTGATCCCTCCTACAGATCGCAGCTTGATCCGTTGTTTCAACAGCTCATCGAGAACGACCAGCATCTGGGCGGGTTGGCCCCGAAATTCATTGACCTGCGTGATGCCCGCGCTCCTGCGGCAAGAAAGATTGCGCTGCGACTGTTCTTCGAAACGTTTTGCTCAGAAGCTGTTGAGCCGACAATGTATGACGAGGCCATTAGCGCGGTCGTCCAGTCGATTCTGATTCGTGAGTTGAGGCATGTGATTGATGATGAAGCGAGAATGCCTGCGAAGGAACGGCATCTGGCACCTTACCTGGCATCGCTGTTCGAGCTGAGGATGCGCGACGAAATCGAAACGGCCCGTACGAGAAGTGGAAAGCCTCAACCCGTACTTCAGGCTCTGCGACGTTGCCCTGGAGAAGCGAAGGGATTAATGGGCGCCGTTACGAGTTACTTGCTCGAAAGTACTGAGCATGCAACATCGGCCGTATCTTGTGAGGTGATGCTGAGCGTTGGATGTCTTCTTCCTGAGTCAGCCACTGTTGAGCAACTTGCTGAGTTGATCGAAGTGGTTTCGGATCTGCCACCATCATTAGTTCTGCTGTTTTCGTCCGCCCTGAAGTTTTCTCAATTTTCCGATGATCCGCAGAAGCGGATTCGTCCGCAGCTTCTCATTGAAAAAGGCATGCAGGTCCTGCCTGTTCTCGCGGCTGATCAGCGAAGTCGTCTGATCACTGAAGTTTTTGCACCGTTGAGTGATGGTTTTGTGGGTTTCCTTCAGTTGGAGCCTGATGTCTGGGAGAACTCAGATTTCGCGTTCCGTGCCGTCTGCATTGATTCGATCTTTGTACCACGGATCCAGCAGCAGCTGAACGATGCTCTGGTGAATCGAATTGTTGACCGCGCAGCAGATCGTGCGATTGCTTCGGCGTTGCTTTTTCAACTTGAGGGCTGTGAAAAGGCTGCCGTCGCCGATTCACCACCGGTCAGCAGTGACTCACGGGCCGAAGACCGCGATCTGCAGCTCGAAAGCGGTGGTACACCGGAAGTTCCTGTCTGGACGCTGCCTGCGATCTGTATGAAGTGGCTGGTCCTTCAGAGCGAAGCTTGCGACTTCAGTCCCGAGCGCAACACTCTTCTCGTGCGGCAACTGCTTCAACATGATTCCGGTGCCGAGTCGCTGGGGCTTTCCGATGGAGCCGTTTGGACCTTACTGAGACGCGGAGGTTTTCCAACAATTCAGCTGCTTTCAAAGCTGACTAATTCCGAGGAGCGACTCGCCTGGCTCCTCGGAGATTATGTTCCGGCATCTGAATCCGAGAGTGTCGAGATTCGAAGAGTTTTCGAAGAGCAGTTCATCGACGCCCTGCGTAAAGCGATCAACGAGCGCGCTGTTTGTCTGGATTCCCGTCAGTTGGCTGAAGCGGGGCAGATGGCGAGGCAGGAAAGCCACGATGCTGTTGAAAAGGAACAACAGCAGATAACTGTTCTGGAACGACAGATTTCCTTCCTGCAGACGGCGATGGAGCGGAACAGGGCTTACCTTGCGACGGATCGGGATTGGGAAGCCGCCAAACAGAGGCTTGTTGACGCCGAAGGCATCGTTGCAGGGCTTGAAGCCTTGACGCAGAAAGAACTCGTTGACAACCGAAAGGTAAGTCATCTCAACAAATCGCGAGAGCATCTGACGGAGATCCATGGACAACTTGAGCAGATCAAAGCTCAAAGATTTCCGTTGACGCCTGAAGTCAGGAAAGAGCTCGGCGTTTGGGGGACGAACGATGTCGGATTCGGGCAGCTTCAATCGATGAAGGAAGGGCTGCGACTCGCCCGAGAAAGAGTGACAAAGGCACAGCAGATCTCTGCGACGGCAGCCGCAGCCATTGTCGGGATCGACGAAGAGATTCGACTTTTTACGGGCGAGATTGAGCGGCTCTTTCCCCTGGTTCGTTATGCTTTTCGGTCCCCGGCGATTCGGGCGATTGATCCTGAGCTTCTGACCCTGCAGAGTGCAGGATCCACTGACCTGCTTGGCGTTATGTGTCGAGTCCATTTGGTGATCGCGAGCGGACAATACTCCTGTTCCTCTGAAAACTCAGAGGGCAGTTCGCAATTGAGTGTGTCGGAGCTTGAGCAACAAATACGCACCGCCCTGCAAATAGCTTTCAGACACACAGGCTGCAGGCCGCAAGTCCTCACAGCACTCAGGGAACTTGCGGAGATGGCTTCTAATGCGTCTCCTCTCCCAAAACAGTGGCCGGACTGTGGATCGCTGGGGCAGAGTTCAAACGTATCGATGGGAGATCTCGAGGCCGACGTTTCCGTAATTGAATTGCTGTACCGAAATCTGAAATTCGACCTTGCCCCCGGAAAGCCGACATGGCTGGCAAACAGGCCGGGATGGGATGAGTCTTTTCACGGTCCGATTCTTCGCATGTTTGCAGGACTGGCTTTGCAGGAAGATTTGCCGCCTCAGATGAGACAGCGAGCCCTGGCGATTGCTCTGGACGGGATTACCAACTGGGTCAACAGGGAGCAGGAAGCTCGACAATCTGAACATTCTGTTCCCGATCGTCCCCAATCCGGAAACCGTATGCTGGTTGCCTGCAGCATTTCCATCTCCGATCTGATGATGGCGTGGACGGATATTCTTAAAGTGACTCAGGGGATTGCAGTGTCGAAGCACAGCGACCCGGAACGAGCAAGGATTCGGAAAACGCAATTTGAAAACAATACGAATCAGTTCGCCACGTGGGCAAAGATCATTCTGAACGATGCCACTCCCGCTGAGCTGGATGGATTTCTGATTCCAGCCGCAAAGATGTTTCGTTTGTGTGCTCAAAGTCCTGACTCCGCGCTCCATCCCGCATCGCCCGCTGTCCGTGAGTTTATCGTGACACTCAAAGGAGCAAAGGAGCGATTGGCTGCTACCCAGGCCCAATCTGCTCCCGGCCAGACTGGTGGGACAAGGGCGGCACAAGCACCCGTTGGCCTCGATTTCGGAAGATCAGGAAATCTGGATCTGCCATTTTCAGGTCCGGGCTGGACTCGACTTAACTGATTCCGGCGTGGGCGAAAGACGATGAACAGCGACTGTGGTCGGCGATGGCCGTTCGATGTTGCAGTCTGGAGTGATGGAACTCTCATCTCGCCGTGTTGGACGTTTCCGGATGGTCGCGATAGCATCCGCAGTAATCTTTATGTCCACATCCCGTATCGGCTTCTGACGGTCTGTTTATTTTGCAGCGTTGAGACGGCGTATTGCGTTGTGTGTCGCAGAGATGACCATCTGACAGACCGCTGGCCACCAAGAGATTTACTCGTCGATGAACCGCCCTCTGACATCTGAACTGATCGCTCAACTGCAATCCGGTGAAACGACTTCACGCCAGCTTGTGGAAAACAGCCTGCAGCGGATCTCTGAACTGAACGGAGTTCTGAATGCGTTCGTCAGCATCGACGCCGACAGCGCACTGGCACGGGCCGATGATGTCGATCAGCGTCGCAAATCCGGACAGGCTGTCGGACGTCTGGCCGGTTTGCCGGTGGCTGTGAAAGACAATATGTGTACGATCGGCCTGCCGACTTCCTGTGGCAGCCGCATGCTGAAAGATTTTCGGCCACCCTACGATGCTCATGTGATTCAGCGGATTGCTTCTGAAGATGGCGTGCTGATCGGGAAATTGAATCAGGACGAATTTGCAATGGGCTCATCGACAGAGACGTCGATCTATGGGCCCACAAGAAATCCATGGAACGCTGACTACACGGCCGGTGGCTCAAGCGGTGGATCGGCCGTGGCAGTTGCGAGCGGCATGGTTCCGCTGGCACTGGGATCTGATACGGGTGGTTCAATTCGTCAACCAGCCAGCTTCTGCGGTGTCGTCGGTATGAAGCCGACGTATGGGCGAGTTTCTCGCTACGGACTGGTCGCGTTCGCAAGTTCGCTCGATCAGATCGGCCCGCTGGCAGGCGACGCGTGGGGAGCTACGTTGCTTCTGGAATGCATCGCGGGGCACGACAAACGAGATTCGACATCGCTGAATGTGGAACGACCAGACTGGTTGAGTCAACTGGGTTCATCACTCAAAGGTCTTCGCATCGGCATTGCGGATGAGTATTTCGTTGAAGGCCTGGATGCGGAAGTGGAACAGAGCGTTCGCGAAGCCATTCGAGTGTTTGAAGCCGCCGGAGCCGAAGTTGTACCGGTTTCGTTGCCTCATTCCAAGTACGCTGTCGCGACGTATTACCTGGTGGCCTGCAGCGAAGCTTCGAGCAATCTCGCTCGCTACGACGGGATTCATTACGGTCATCGCGCTGAGAAGTTTTCAGATCTCGTCGATTTGTACAGCCAGAGCCGGGGCGAGGGGTTTGGCACCGAAGTGAAACGCCGCATTATGCTCGGGACGTATGCTCTGTCCGCAGGATATTATGACGCCTACTATCTCAAAGCTCTGAAGGTCCGTCGCCGCATTCGCGAGGATTTTGACAAAGCGTTTGCGTCGGTCGATGTGATCGCAGGCCCCGTTTCGCCGACCGCAGCGTTCAAGTTGGGCGAAAAATTGGACGATCCGCTGGCGATGTATTTGAACGACATTTACACGATTAGTACGAACCTTGCCGGTCTTCCTGGGATTTCGATTCCGTGTGGGCTGACTAAGACAAGGCTGCCGATCGGCCTGCAGCTTCAGGCGCCGGCTTTGGAAGAAGCCCGACTGCTGCGGTTTGCCCATCAATTCCAACAGGCGACTCAGTGGCATCGTGAAAAGCCATAGTTCGCCAGCAGCGTGCTTGAACGTCACCAATGGCGAGCGGCCGGGATGTTATCTTTGGCAGAGTCGTGAGAATCGTTACGACCTGTTTAATTTGCGATCTGCGCGATGGTGTCCTTCGAGGCCGTTCTCGTTGATGCCGTCGCTCCCGACCGCATCTTGAATGTCAAGCCACGATTTCTGCGCTTTCGTCGCCAGGTAATAGATTAAAGTCGGTACCACCGTCCACTCGGCCCTGCTGGCACAAGCGGATTTTCGGCAGTCCCTCGTTGATTGCTACATCCCGCAGGTCGTGCCTGTGTGATGCATTTTCGAAACGTCGGTTGAGTTTTTGCAACAGCCGACAAAAGTTGAGGTGGTAGTGTTGCCGGGGTGTTGGCACGGATTGCCGTTATTCATGCGCCCTGAAGTGGCTGTCGCGTATGTTCTCGCGGCAGGTTTCGTTCGTAGTTGTGACACTCAAAGAGTTCTGCCCGGAATTCACATTGAATTTGTAAGGGCATCGCTCCCGTGCGTTGCTGCGCGCGTCGAGTGTGTAACGTTTATTCTGTCTGGATCATCATCGTGGACACGGAACGACTAAAAACCGACTTACTCGCGCTGGGGCTGCTGGCCCTGGTCGTGTTCGTTGGTTTGAGCTTCCTGAGCTACGACCCTGCGGATCCTCCGTCGACTCTGGTATTTCCTGCTCGGCAGGCACCAACCAATATCTGTGGTGAAGTCGGCGCTGCGGTTGCATTTCATTCTCGCCAATGGATGGGCTTTGGAGTCTGGATTGTTCTCGCAACATTGATCTCCTGGGATCTCAAACTGTTTTCGCGTGAACAAGCTCGCCGAACTGCTCCCACATTGATGGGTATCTTCTTGCTCGTCGTTTCGTCCTGCGCGCTGTTGCACTTGTTCGCTCCGGGAATTTCTTCGGGGTCGACCTATGGCAGTGGCGGACAGATTGGTGCGTGGACGGGGCTCGTACTTCAAAAGAAGTTTTCTGCCATTGGCGTAATGATCTTTGCCGGAAGTCTGGCTGCGGCTGGAATCCTGCTGACGCCTCTTTCAGATATCCTTCAGCCGGCTTTGCGTCTTGCGGCCCTGCCCGCGAGTGCCATTCGTGGTGCTGGAGCGATGTTCCAGCGGGCTCCGGTGAAAGTTCGAAGTCCGAAAGAGAATACGAAGCCAGGCAAGGCTGCTGCTGCTGAGACGCCTGCCACGATTCCGTTTGTCGCTCCTCAGCCAACTGCGCCTCAGGCTAAGGTTGAAGATGACGCTGAGCCGATGTCGGCTGATGTCGACGGTCGATCGATTCGCATCAATCCGCCTGCTGCTCTTTCACTGCACAATCCGGAAGGACTCGCGGTTTCGGAGCGTCGAGGTTTCTCACTTCCTGATGTTGCCTTGTTGAAGGAATCGGAAGAGTTTCCGTACGAACTGCTCGCCAAGAAGGCGCGAGTCGCAGCAACGACGCTGGAGAAAGCGTTCGAAGAGTTCGGCCTGAACGTCAAGGTTGCGGAAATTGACACCGGCCCGGTGGTGACTCAGTTCGAACTGGAGCTGGAACGCGGTCTGCGCCTGAATAAAGTGACGGCTCTGGAAGATGACCTCGCCATCGCGCTGCGAGTGCCATCTGTTCGCGTTGTCGCGCCGATTCCGGGGAAGAATACGGTCGGTGTTGAAGTCCCGAACGATAAGCAGGTCATGGTGCGAATGCGGGAACTGTTGCAGGTTTCGCGTTCAACCTGGGACGATTTGCGTTTGCCGTTGTTCCTTGGCAAAGACGTGAGTGGTCGTCCGCTCGTCGTCGATATGGCTAAGATGCCGCATCTGTTGATTGCTGGTCGTACAGGGACCGGAAAGAGCGTGTGTTTGAATACGCTCATTCTGTCGTTGCTGATGACCCGAACTCCGGACGAAGTACGCATGCTGATGATCGACCCGAAAATGGTCGAACTCAGCCCGTATAAGAAGATCCCGCACCTCATGCATCCGGTCATTACGGACATGAAGAAGGCGGAAGCTGTCTTGGCATGGGCCGTCGACAAGATGGAAGAACGCTACGACTTGTTAGCGCGGGTTGGTGTGCGACATCTGGACAGCTACAACAAGCTTGGCAAAGCGGAAATTCTTGAACGACTGGGATTGAAAGAAACAGATCCGGATGCGGCCGCGATTCCTGATCGCATGCCGTTTATTGTGATCATCGCGGACGAAATGGCCGACTTGATGATGACCTCGGGCAAGGAAGTTGAGGCCCACATTATTCGTCTGGCTCAGAAGTCTCGAGCGGTCGGTATTCATCTGGTTCTGGCGACTCAGAAACCAACCGTCGACGTAATCACCGGTCTGATCAAATCGAACTTGCCTGCTCGAATTTCATTCCAGGTGGCCAGTAAGATGGACAGCCGTGTGGTTCTTGATGAAGGTGGAGCAGAACGACTGCTGGGCAGTGGTGACATGCTGTACCTTGCTCCTTCGACCAGTCATCTGACACGTGCTCAGGGCACATACGTTAGTGATGAAGAAATCAGCGCAGTAATCGACTTCTTCAGCGATGTCGAACCAGAATACAGTCCGGAACTGACGAAGCTGACGGCCGCTGCGGCTGCAGCAGCTTCCGCTGGCGGTGCGTCCGGTGAAGGTGGGACCCGTATTCATGATGACCTTTACGATCAGGCTGTAGAAGTGGTGATTCGCGAGGGTCGAGGCAGCGTTTCGCTTCTGCAGCGGGCGTTGGGCATCGGCTACGGTCGAGCAGCTCGCATGATCGATTACATGGCCGAGGATGGCGTTGTGGGCGATTACAACGGTGCCCAGGCTCGCGAAGTCATCTGCTCGATTGATGAATGGGAAAGCCGCAAGGCCGAACGGGATGATTGAAATCTCCGCAAACGCTGCCTTTTATCGCGTTGTTTAAAGTGGATCGGCGACACTTCGTAGATTGAGCAGATTTGGTTAGAGTGTTGTTTCGTGTCAGCTTGAATTGTTGATCTGACGCGAATCTTCACTGTGCTAAATCCGGCCGTTGCTTCATCCGATCGACTATGAAAACACACTTGATCCTGTTCACGCTTGTTTCCGGGCTGCTGAATTCTTTCGCTGTGGCTCAGGAGAATCCTGCGGCCCCTGTGCCCCTGATTTTTGATACCGATATCGGCAATGATTGTGACGACGTTCTCGCCATGGGCGTCATTCACTCGTTGCAGAGTCGAGGTCTTTGCCAATTGCTGGCGGTCACGATTACAAAGGATCATGACCAGTGTGCTCCTTTTGTTGATGCGATCAATACGTTCTATGGTCGGGGCGATATTCCAATCGGTGTTTGTCGCAGCGGGATCACTCCTCAACAGAGTCGCTTTACAGGATTGGCGATTGAGAAGAACGGTGACAACGAACGGTATCCGCATGATCTTCGCTCCGGCAAAGATGCTCCGGATGCGGTCAAGGTTCTGCGACAGGTCCTGGCATCTCAGGCCGACGGAAGTGTTGTGATTGCTCAAGTGGGCTTTTCGACGAATCTGGCTAACTTGTTGAAGTCGCCTGCGGATGACATTAGTCCGTTGACCGGTCGCGAACTGGCGATCAAAAAAGTGAAGCTGGTTTCCGCGATGGCGGGCGCGTTTGCGCCGGTTAATGGTCAGCCTCATCCGGAGTATAACGTTACGGAAGATGTGGCCTCCGCAAAGATTCTGGCCACTGAATGGCCGACGCCGATCGTTTACAGTGGCTTCGAAATTGGTCTGGCGATTCCTTATCCGGCGTCCAGCATTCTGAGTGACTATCAGTACGTGCCTCATCATCCGTTGAAAGAGTCATACGTGTTGTATGAGCCGCCCCCGCACAATCGTCCGACTTGGGACTTGACCAGTGTTTTGTATGGCGTGTTGCCTGATCGCAACTATTTTGGCATCTCACCAAAAGGTTCTGTCTCGGTGGATGACAAAGGATTCACGACGTTTACTTCATCAGAGAATGGTTTGCATCGCTATTTGACTCTGACTCCGGAACAGCAGATTCGGGCCACGGAAGCTCTGATCCAGTTGTCGAGTGAACCGCCACATCTCAGTCCCACCAACTGAGCGGTCTGATGTCAAAGCTCGCGAGAATCATCGTTGTCGGTTCGATCAACATGGATCTGGTGTTTCGAACGCATCAGCTTCCTCGACCCGGAGAGACACGAACCGGTCATAGCTTTCGACAAGTCCCTGGTGGAAAAGGGGCCAATCAGGCTGTTGCTGGGGCGCGACTTGGGGCTCAGGTTTCGATGGTGGGACGAATCGGTGACGATGGTTTTGGCCGAACGCTGCTTGACGGTTTGACCGAGGAAGGCATCGATACGAGTTTCGTCAAGGTGACGCCGAACTGTTCGAGTGGGCTCGCGGTGATTGGTGTGGAAGACAGCGGGCAGAACTCTATTGCGGTGATTCCCGGAGCCAATGGGTCCGTCACACCGGATGATGTGCTTGCGGCGGAAGAATTGTTTCCTTCGGCCGATGTTCTGCTCCTTCAGTTTGAGATCCCCTTGCCTGCCGTACAGAAAGCCGTCGAGCTGGCTCATCGACATGGCGTGAAGATTATTCTGGATCCAGCACCGTCGGTGAGTGTTGTTCCTGCCGATCTCCTGCAGGTTGATGTGATTTGTCCGAATGAGACAGAGGCGGAGTCATTGTCGGGGCAGTTGGTGGATTCAGTTGAGACGGCGATGTCTGCTGTTCGACAAATGGGCAGTCTTGGTCCGCCAATCAGTCTCATCACATTGGGATCTCAGGGGGCGGTTGTGTTCGACGGGAAAACCGTGGAGCACGTGCCACCGTTTGTTGTGAAGGCAGTTGACACGACGGCCGCGGGCGATGCTTTCGCTGCGGCCTTTGGAATCGCTCTCGCGGAACAGATGTCCGTTTCTGATGCGACTCGTTTCGCCGCAGCGGCGGGTGCTCTGACGACGACCGAACATGGTGCCCAGCCGGCGATGCCCACGCGAGAAGCGGTTGAGGCCCTTCTGCGAGGCTGATGTTACGGCGTGGATGCCGACGTCACAGCGTTTCAGACCTAAGGAGTTTTGAAGCAGAAGAACGGGTTTAATTGCAAATGAATTGCGCAGAGGAGGACTTGGTGCTTAACCGCGAATGGACGCGAATTCACGCGAATAGTCGCAGTAAGCCAATAGTGTTCGATTCGACTGACTCGGCAACCAGCGAAGCTTTCTAAGTCATGCCCGAAAAGGAAATGTGTCCCTGTGTTAATGATGACTTTATTCGCGTGAATTCGCGTCCATTCGCGGTTCAGATCTGTATTCGGTCGACGCTTAAATCATCGACAACACGAGCTCCGACGAGTTGGTCGTAACCGATTACTGTCTGCGGGAATGACCTGTCCAGCTCTTGCCGCGCGGACGGGCCCATGAAGCATTCCACATACTTGCATGGAGATTGCTATTCGTTATCTGCTCCAACAGGCCTGACGGTCCTCTGCTGACGAAACAACGTTTGCAGCTTATGCTTGCGAATGCGGAATGCCGTTCCATGATTGCGAGCCGAACCGTCCGGGCGAAGATGCATACGAAGTTCAACGATGATGTCACCACTGGCGGTTAGTTCCAGCAATCGTTTCGCGGATGGCTCTTGACACCACGTCACAGTCTTGTACCAGAATTCTTCATCTGCTCCTTTGCCTTTCGATTCTGCGCCGACGAAGACGGAGTGAGTATGTTTCTCCTGAAGTCGTTGTCCCAGAACTTCCAGGCTCCAGCGAGCGATCGGCAGATCGTTGCGATGCAGTTCCAGCACATCGCCCTGCCCTGTCGCGACAAGCTGCAGGTTGGCTTCGTTCCTGCGGCTGGTGACTGAAAGGTACCACGCCTGACGTCCGTTGGGATCTTTGTAGCCGTATTGCTGAATTCGTTCGGCCGTTGTCAGACCATCCAGCCATTCGGGCTCTTTCAGGAACAGATTCATTTTGTCCTGATCATCGAACTCTGTTTCTGAGTCGCGATAGGCCTTGATCTCCATCCCCTGGAAATCACCCCGTGGAGAATTGTTTTCCGGGATCTCCAGAAGCGTTTCCAGGGTATATCCGACGCCTGTGTCGCCCGGGCGAAGAGTTTTCACAAAGCCGCGAGCAGACACTTTGTCGAACTGAAAAAGGAATTCCTGCAGAATCGCTTCGTGCGACCTGATGACTGCCGATGGGGCCTGTTGCCCGACGACGCTCTGAATTGACGTCAGCAAGAAGAGCAGCCAAAACAAGTGTTTGCAGGATAAGTAAGCCAAGGGTTGCAGCCTTCCGTTTCCTTGCGACTGTTTCCAGCAAACCGATTCTGAAACGCCCCGCCCCGATTATTGTTGAGGAATCATTTTGAGGCCAGTTCTTGTACTCGCCTCAGAATCATTGTCTGCAGCACAAAACAAATGAAGAAATGAGCAGGAATTACGAAACACGGTACTACGTACTGAAAGAAATCCTCCGTTGCCCCGCGAAAGATGTTATCGAGTACTGCGATCAGCATCCCACCCATCAATGGAAAGATGATGCAACACACGGCAAAGGCGACCAGCATGCCGCCATGTCGAAACCACACAGAAAACAAAACGCCCACGTGAAGCGTGACCAGTGCCCAGCTTAACGAAGCCCAGAACCACGGCTCTGCTAACAATTCTGCGGTGTCCTCATCGAATCGGGGTTCAACGGCCAGCATCCAGAAGAATCCCAGTGTGAAACAGACGACTCCCGGGATTGCAAACGGCAGTACACCAACCACCATGCGCCGCAACAAA
>JBILXT010000483.1:0-5162 GCA_044378235.1 Planctomycetaceae bacterium | reverse complement strand
TTTTTGCAGGACAACTTTATAGGTGCCGGCAGGTAAATCCGAGTACACCGCTCCGCTCGCGCGAGAACGTGCTTCGTACGAGGCGCCCGAGGGATGAATGAACTCCAGCGTAACATCCGCCTGAGCTACATAGCGTTCATCACTGACGTAACCGATGAGCATCGTGAAGTCTCCTGAGGAGTTGAAGGTAGGATCTATGGATCAGGTGGGGATTATTCGTTCGTGTTTAACGGCAATACCGTGATTAATGGAGTGGATCTCGCCAGAGATCCCTGCGTTTCGGGAAGTCTGGCGACTTCCACTACATTTGTTGAACCGTGTTACGCCTGCCGCACACGATGTGCAGCGGGCACTTAGCTGGACAGCGCCATGTTTGGCTCGTTACAAGCCCGACGCGCCAGCGAGTGAACACTTTGCGACTCATTCACTCGCTGGCGCGTCGGGCTTGTATTCTCAACGGTTTCAGTCAACATGGCGCTGTCCAGTTAGCCACCCGCGGCGCAGAACTGGTAGTAGATTTCCGTCGCTTTGTGTAACTGATCGATCTCAATCCACTCGTCTTTGGTATGAGCCTGAGCGATATCGCCGGGACCAAAGACGACGGACGGAATTCCGATCGCGGCGACTCGGGAGGCATGAGTTCCGAACGGCACTCCGATGATTTCGCGAGGTCCCACGACAGAACGAATCGCCGCGCCCAGTTTTTCCGCAAGCGGTCCGTTGAGTTCATCGCCTAGTGCTGAGCTCAGACAATAAGGCTCATCATGGATCAGGTCGAAGTCGAGTTTACCGCGAAGATGTTCAATCACTTCGGCGCGAACTCCCATGCTGTCTTCGCCGGGGAGAACTCGCCGATCAATGTCGATTACGCAACCATCGGGCACGACGTTGACACTGCTGCCACCGGAGATCAGGCCCACGCTTAACGTCGCGGGCCCGCACAGTCGATGAGCTGGCCGAGAACCTGGCAGCCATGCGGCATAGTCTTCCAGACACTGCACAACTTTGGCCATGCGATAAATCGCGTTGATACCTTCGGACGGGCGAGAACTATGGCAGGCTCGGCCGGTGGTTCGAATTTGCCAGCGAGTTGCACCGCGATGGGCCACCACGATGTCCAGCAGAGTTGGCTCGGCGATAATCGCCACATCCGGTCGCAGAGGACATAGCCGATAGGCGGGAGCTCGACCGGACCAACTGCCCACCAGATGATTAATCCCGAGGCTTGTGGCTTCTTCGTCACAGGTCATTGACAGCACAACGTTTGGCATGCCGGTCGGTCGATCAATCGACAGGCGAGTAAACGCGGCCAGCATTGCGGCCAGTCCGCCCTTCACATCGCAGGAACCACGACCGTAAATTCGTCCGTCGCGTTCTGTGGGCTCGTAAGGAGGAATCGTCATGCCATCGACGGGAACTGTGTCCTGATGAGCGTCGAGCAGAACAGTTTTCGAGGCCCCCGGCGAATCGATGCGTGAGATCACGTTGGCTCGCCCATCCGCGGTTTCCACAACTTCCACTGGCAAATTGTGGCTCTTCAGATACTCCACAAGCCACGCGGTGACTCGCCCTTCGTAGTATTCGTCGCCGGAGACATCTCGCCCCATGGGATTGACGCTGGGGATCGAAACCAGATGCTTGAGAATTGGCAGTGGGTCAACAGGCGATTTTGCGTTCATGATTTCCGTCATCGGAAGGAGAGCAAAGAGATTTCGAGGTTGGAGTTTCAGTCAGGAGTGTTTCCGGTTCTAAAACGGAGCGGTGGTATTCTGGATTGTTTCCGGTGACGTCGAAAGTGTCACGCGATGGCGGGGAAAATTGTGGGCGATGATGGGAGTGATTGAGCGGCATGGTGCTGTAGGTCCGTTGATTCAATCGTTTACCGCCCAGCCGGAGGCGCCGGCCGACACAAAAGCCGGCGCCTCCGGCTGGGCGGTAAACTGAAGCCCGCAAGATGCGACTAAATGAACCGCTTGACGAGGCCGAAGGGGTCGATTCTGGACAGTTGTACCATTCGTCTCTGACGAAAAATGGGGACGAGAAAGGTCCCGGGTGACATTGGGCCAGCAACGGGGTAGACTTCAGAGGCGTCGCTCGGCGTCCCAACAGGTCGAGCGATAATTCGAACAGGCTTCTGAATTCGGGAGGCAGATCCGTGAATCATTTCACTCGACGCCATTGGATCGCACAGCAATCGCTGGGCTTGAGAAGTCTTGCCTTCGCATGGCTTCAAAGCGAAACCGCCAAGGCTGAACCGCCGAAACCGAATCTCGAAGCGCCTTCGTTCGACATCACCCCCAAGGTGTCGGCCGCGAGGCCGCAGGCGACTGCCATGATCTCCATGTTCATGCAGGGCGGTCCGAGTCATATCGACATGTTCGATCCCAAGCCGGAACTCAACCGGCTGCACATGAAAACCTATACCGGCGACATCAAGTATGACAACGCCGGTGAAGCCAGCAGCAAGCTGTTTGGATGCCCTTGGCGGTTTCGCAAATACGGCCAGTGCGGGATGGATCTCAGTGAACTCGTGAGCCATCTTGGTTCCGTCGCTGATGACATCTGTCTGATTCGCTCGATGCATACCGGCGTCAACAATCATGGCGAATCGATCAATGCTTTGAACACCGGCCGACAGTTATCCGGACGTCCATCTTTGGGATCGTGGATGACCTACGGCATGGGCAGTCATTGCACAAACTTGCCCGCGTTTATGGTTCTGACGGATCCCTCTGGATTGCCGGTATTGGGTGTCGAGAACTGGCAGAACGGTTGGTTACCGTCGGTCTATCAGGGAACCGTTGTTCGTTCCCAGGAACCTCGAATTCTGAATCTTGATCCTCCGCCATCGCTCAAGGGGGCCAGTCAGGAAAAAATGCTGCGTTATTTGCGGCGGCTCAACGAAGAACATCTCGCGCGGCATCCGGGTGAGCATGATCTGTCGGCGAGAATGCAAAGCTATGAACTGGCTGCCGGGATGCAAATTGCCGCCAAAGAAGCGATGGACATTTCTCAGGAGACTGAGGCGACTCAGAAGCTTTACGGCATTGATAATCCGAAGACTCAGGAATATGGAACTCGCTGTCTGATTGCTCGCCGACTGGTTGAACGCGGCGTGCGATTTGTCCAGTTGCATACGGGCAATCAGACCTGGGATCATCACGGTGGCATCATGACAGCTCTGCCAGACGTGTGTCAGCGAACAGACAAACCGGCGGCGGCATTGATTAAGGATCTCAAAGAACGCGGCATGCTGGATTCAACCCTTGTTCATTGGGGCGGTGAGATGGGACGCTTGCCGGTGATTCAGAACGAACAAAACATCGGCCGCGACCATAACACTTATGGCTTCAGCATGTGGCTGGCCGGTGGAGGTGTGAAGGGCGGATGTATCCATGGTACGACGGATGACATTGGTCACAAGGCCGTGACTGATATCGTCAATCATTACGATTATCATGCGACGCTGATGTATCTGTTTGGCCTTAATCAGGAACAGTTATCATTCCGCCGAGCGAACGGAACCGGCAGTTTGCTCGATGGACAAGCGGGGAAAGTCGTGTCCGCCATTCTCAATCGTCCCCCGGAAGTGGCCACATAAATGGGCGATCTGGCCGCACAATTGCAGAATCAGCAGTTCTCCAATGACTATCAGTTGGTCGATGGCGAACGCAAACACCAGGAGAATCCGGAGCACTTCCGGATACCTGCTCGCGTCATTAAACGACAAGTCAACTTGGGGCACTTCGTCGAGTTGCGAATTGATTCCACAAGATTTTCGGTCCACGAAGATGTGGCAGCTCAATGCGAATGCCCTTCGTGCAAAGGCGCGATGTCCAAACCGATTCTGCGTCATGAACATCCGGCGACTTTGGTTCCACTGCCCGAGCAGAAGATTCCTTCACGTGGCTGGGGTGAAGATTTCTGGGTGCAAGTCATCAAGCGTGATGGTGATCTCTTTCTTGGTGCAGTCGACAATCCCCTGGCTGAAGCTCGCCTGCATGGGCTGAACATCGGTGATCAGATCGTGTTTCACTCTGACAACATTCTGGCGGTGCATGACGTGCATCGACAGGAAATGATTTTGGCGATGAATGCAGCCGACCTGAAAGAGATGACTCTGTGGCTGGCGACAGTGTTTCGATCGAACACACCATGAATTCTGAAATGCCGTTTCGCATCGCAGTCGTGGTGATCTTTTCGATGTCCGTGCTCGTCACGTTGTATTTCCGCCTTCAGGCGGCGGCGTCTGGTGAGAAAATCTCCCGCAAGGATGAAGGCTTTTTATTCGCCGTGATCCTGCGCACGCTGGGGATAGGGTTGTTTACATCAACTGTGGTCTTTGTGATTTCACCGCAATCGATCGAGTGGGCGACAATTCCACTGGCTCCAGCCGTTCGCTGGATCGGTGCCGTTTCTGGAGCAGCGTGTTCAGTGCTGATGTTCTGGACGCTGAGCAGTCTTGGCAAGAACTTGACCGATACGGTGGTGACTCGAACAACCGCGACGCTGATCACGACAGGCCCTTATCGCTGGGTTCGGCATCCGTTTTATGTGACGGCAGCGTTGTTGATGACGTCCGTTACAATTCTGGCCGCCAATTTTCTGATTGGAAGCATCAGTTTCTTTGTGCTTTTGATGCTGGCGATTCGCACACCCAAAGAAGAGCAAAAACTGATTGAGGCATTTGGGCAGTCATATCGCGACTATATGGTCACTACTGGCCGATTTTTCCCGCGTCTGTAAGTGGCGTGTTCCCGCGACTGCGAGCTGAACCCATTGGGCTTGTGCCCATCGATTTGCTCGAATTGATCGACGTTCCGTAAGCTCTCAAAGTCCGCCTTTGTGTACAGACGCCCCCGGAAACGCCCTGCAATTAATTGTCCGTCAGGAAAAAACTGCCGGAACTGCTCAACGAGAAGGCTTTCCCCAGCTTCGCAGGTTTATTAGACTTCTCAGCGACTGGCAGCTTACCGAATCCCCGTGAGGTGCCATTCATCCGGATTAACGGGCAATGTTGCGTTGTCTGCGATCCGGAGGGTTGATCGGAGTGGGTCAGAAGCGATTTGCTTCTGAAGGAGTCATTTGTCGCCCTGGGAAGCCTCGGCACCAAATCGTATGTCGGAAGGGACTCTGAACGATGGCGTTTGAGCCACAACGAT
>JBILXT010000482.1:0-5166 GCA_044378235.1 Planctomycetaceae bacterium | reverse complement strand
CTGCAACGGTTGTCATCGTCTGATGCGTCCGAAGCAAACTTTGCTGGAGCACGCAGTCCAATGCCGAAATGAGTGAAAGGACTTCCGTGTCCAACGCCGCGTGAGCCATGCTCACCAGCGTTTCGCTCCGTCGAGCGGGGAGCTTAAGAACCGTTTCACGTTTTCGCAATCGAGCCGGTCAAGTTGTTATGAACAACATCACGGAATTTCAGACTGCGGAAAAATTCGTGCCGCCAACTGTCATTAGTGAGTCAGTCGAACGCGACAACCTGCGACGCCTGATGATCGGACTTGTGGGCGTGCTGATCTGCATCGGAGTTCAGATGGTGCAAAGCGCCAGCCTGACTTCTCGCCCCAGCGAACAGGACGCTGTGTTTCTCAGCAAGCATCTGACTTATCTGGTGGTCTCGCTGTTATGTGGCTTCATCGCGTCCAGACTCAGTACGGCGTGGCTGCAGAGAAATGCCACAACCTTGTTTGCGGGTCTCGTCTTTCTGCTCGTGATCCTGCTTATCCCCGGCATTGGCAGTCGTATCAACGGTGCCCAGCGATGGCTGCGATTCGGTGGATTATCGCTGCAGCCTTCGGAACTGGGCCGCATCATTCTGCCGTTGATGGCCGCCACGATCATTTGCAGTCGTCGTCCGGCTGGTTTCTCATTGAGCACCGTGCCCGCGACACTGATGCCGCTGCTGGTCCTGCCGCTCGTCGCGATTGAACCTGACCTCGGCGCAACCGTGTTTCTGGGATCCGGATTTATTCTGGCCCTGTTTCTCGGCGGCTGGCCGTTGCGATACTTCATCGGCTGCGCAATGCTGTTTATTCCGGCGGCCGCATCACTGCTGATTCTCAAGCCTTATCAAATGGAGCGAATTCGAGGTTTCATGGCCGCCTGGCAGGACCTCAGCCAGGCTCCCTGGCAAGTGCGGCAATCGCTTCTGTCGATTGGTTCCGGCGGACTCAAAGGCACAGGGATCGGAGGAGGCTGGCAAAAGCTCAGCTACCTGCCTGAAGCTAACACCGACTTCGTCTTTGCCGTGATCGGGGAAGAACTTGGACTGCTCGGCACAATGACGGTCTGCTTCGTCTGGGTCGCTTTGTTTCTGACCGGCCGCGCGGCTCTGAAACATCTTCCTCGCACATCGTTCGAGTGGATCTTTGGCACCACGCTGCTGCTTCAGCTCGTGCTGCAGGCGATGGCCAATATCGCGGTTGTGACAGGGCTCGTTCCTCCAAAGGGCGTACCGCATCCGTTTATCAGTTACGGCGGAACCAACTTGCTGGTGAGCGTTACGGCTATCGGGCTGATCATCGGGATGTCACGCAGCTGTGATCGACCAGAGTAACACCGATTGCCGTGAGTGATTTTCCGCTCCGAACACCTGTCATCAGTAACTAATGGGTTCAGGGTCGGTTCAGCGTCTTTTTCTGCCTTGCTCGGCTTCAGGCGTAAGCACTGTGAGCAAGTGCTTGTGAAGGAAGCGAATCGGCGTTGTGTTCTCGATCTCTCGAGTGTTCTCTACGATGTTTGCCTGAACAAACCCAATCCGATCCAAACGCAGTTCCTCACCGACCAGTGACTCGACCACGAGTTCTGCAAATAGTTGGTCATGTGCGGATGGAAAGCCCTCTGCATCGATATAGAGCAATAGATCAACGAATTCACCCTTATTGTAGGAAACAAGCTTGTACTGCCAGCCTTCCGCATCGACGGTGCAGCCGCGGGACTGAAAGACCAGGCGAGTCAACTGCTTACGTGGTTTCGCGTGCAGGAACCGCCACCCAACAAGCTCCGGGGCCATTTCGACGGCCGCACGGGTGAGCGGCAGATTTTCACGAATGGTCGGTGATAGAACAAACGTTTTGTCAGGGACGTGGTAGGGGCCGATTTCCCAGTTCAGCGAATCCGACAGCAGCCGAATGCGGCGAGAAACGTTCGTGGACAGCCAGTCGTAGTCGGCAGTGTTGTAGGCATCGCTCACATTGTCGTGGTTCTCAGAAAACCATTGCCAAAATCGCGATACCGCAGACTGAGTTTTCATGCGACAAGGCTTTCAGGCATAACAACATAAGAACGAGGAAACGTAACGGTGACTGCTCCATCTTCCTCGTCTCTGGTCATCATTCCACTTCTACTTTTTCGCGTCGGCTGCGGGCTCTTCGTTCCGCTCCTGGCTGAGCAACTCATAATAGCGTTGAACGAGGCTGTCGAATTCTTCCGGCACGGGTTCGCGATCGATGGGTACCATTGCTCGATCGGATTCCAGCTTCATCACTTCCTGATTAATCCGCTGCTGCAGGGCCTGCATTTCGCCCAACAACTGCGACTTCACGAGATCCCACTGAGGCATCTCACCGTGACGTTTGAACTCCGCCCGCATCGCCCGCGCACGATCTCGAACCTGAGCCACTCGATTCCGCAACTCAGGATCTTCCAGCATCTCCTCAATGTCGCGCAATTGATCGGACCACTCACCGAACTCTTCACCTGTCAGCGGTCTCGCCGAAGCATTGTTGGCGCCAGCCCCCCCGTTGCTTTCTCGTCCGCCGTCCATCAGAGACGACTGACGACGCTGGCCAGTTCGGTTGCCGCCGGACTGATTCTGCGACGGCTCACCAGACTGAGACATCTCTCCATTTTCTTGCTGAGACTCTCCTTGAGCCGAACCATTCTCCGACTTGCCCTGTGAGGCACCTCCACCTTGAGATTTTCCATCCTGCGGCTGACCTTCTTGTGGTTGTCCGTCCTGAGACTGCCCATCCTGCGGTTCATTATTCTCAGAGCCTTTTCCATCACCAGGCTCGCCCTCACCGGACTGGCCGGAACCTTTCTGCCCTTTTGATCCCTTCTGTCCACTTCGTTTCTCATCATTTTGTTTCTCATCATTTTGTCTCTGGCCACCTCCACCTGAACCCGTCTGCTCCGGTTCATCGGCTGAGCTCTCTTCAGATGATTTCGGAGCCTCTCCGGCTTTCGAGTCCTCGCCGCTCTGGCTCTGTTCGCTCGCACCTTTCTCGCCGTCCGCGCGACCCTTCTGTCGGGCGCGATCACCCTGTTGGCCCTTCTGACCAGAGCGTTGCTGCTGACCAGATTGCCCCGGTCGCTTGCCTGGCTCTCCATCCTTTCCTTCAGATGCCTCCGACTCTTCGCCAGGCTTCTCACCGGCTTCATTTTCGCTCTCACCGCCAGACTGGCCCGGTCGACGATTCTCCGTCTCAGAATCTGCCGCTTCTCCCGTCGCACTCTTAACTTCACTTGCCAGCTTTTGAGTTGCGTCCTCCAGTTGCCGTTGCGCGCGTCGCAGAGATTCGGCTTCGCTGCCGAGAACTGAATCTGCTGCGTTTTCAATTCCCTTCTGAAGCTGCTCAATCCCCTTGCGAGCGGCCTGCTCGGCTTCCTGCGACTGCGACCACATGCCGCGACCCGCAAGAAACTCGGTCGCTTCCAGAGCCTCCTCGGGCTTCGAATCTTTCAATTCACGCAGCGTGTCGTAAAGCTTGTTCGACAGCAACGGCTCGCTTTGTTCCGCCTGCTCAATCATCTGCTTCGTCTGATCGACAACTCGATTGAGCCGATCTTTCTGTTCGCCAAACTCCTTCTGCAACTGATCACGATTTCGCTCCGACCGCAGCGACGGCTTTTCGCTCTTGTCGTCCTCGGCCGCTTTCCCCGTCAATTGCTGCGCGAGTTCTTTCTGACGATCACCTAACTCCCGCGCCTGTTCTCGCAGATCGCGGACCGCTTCTTCAAACTGCGATGATGTCTGATTTCGGAAATCCTCCTTCAGATCTTCGAACTGCCGCTCAGCCCGAGTTCCCTCCGAGATCGCTTCGGCCAGTCGACCTTCATCCATCGCTCGAGACGCCTGTTGAACATTCTCACGAGCTTCCTGCATCTGTTGTTTCATCTCAGACGATTGCGCATTCTGCGGACTCGTGGCCTGCTCCATGCGCTCGCTCAGCTCATCCACATCTCGCAGCATTTCACGTTGCTCATCACGCAGTCGCTTCAGCTCACGCTCAATCTCTTCACGTTCTTTTTCCGTCTTCGCAGTTCGAAGTTCTGACTCCAGCTGTTTCAAGCGATCGTTCACCATCTGCTGCCGACGTGCCAGTTCTTTCAGACGATTGAGCACCTGCAATTGTTGTCGCTGCTGCTCTGTCTGCTCTTCCTGTTGCTGCTGTTGTGCCTGACGTTCGGATTCATAACGATTCCGATCGTTGTCGAGTTCCAGTTGCTGCATTTGCTGCTGCGAGGCACTGCTACCGCCACCGCCTCCGCCGCCCTTACTTTGCTGCTGACGAACCTGCGTTTCCGCAACACGCAGTTTCAGCAACGTCTGCACGATAACCTGCTCGGTTGTCATCGCATCGGCCAGTCGAGCCCCGTCAGTGCCTGCGCTGACATCCTGCAGCTTGCTTCTTGCGGCTGTCATTTCTTCCATAGCGCGAGCTGCCAAAGCGGCTGTCTTCGGATCACTCTGCAGCTCTTCCATCGCGGCCTGAAGCTGATTCTTCGCTTCTCCCTGTGACTCCGCAATCGTCTCAACATCCTGAGCAAACGTGCCGTTCCTGCGACTAGGAACTTCGGCTCGAATCGTATTCCATGTGGCCGAAATGATTTCCTTCTGCAACTTCAGCACTCCATCAACCTTGCTGCCTTGCTGCTGTTGTTGCTGATTCTGTTGCTGTTGTTGCTGCTGCTGATCTCCACCTTGCTGAGCTTCCCGGAAAATTTCCTCAAAGCGGCGAACTTCGGCAAAGACAAGGTCGCTGTAACTTCGTCGCTCAGTGCCATCCGCGGCAATATCGGTCGCCCAGAAGGAATACGTCACCAGATCATCCGGCGCCGCGTTCAGAGTTTCCATTTCAATCTCATGAGACAACTTCGCAGCCAGCAGCGGTTCAACAACGATCGGAGTCGCAGGAGTCGCTTCAGCAGGCTTGACGGCCACATCCGTCGCGGCAGAAGTTGTCGCCGGTGCTTTCAGAGATAACTCTTTCGTTTCTCCGCCCGACAACGAAAACTGCAAGCCATAATCGACCAGATTGAAATCGTCGCTGGCCTGAGCTTCGACCAGAAACTCCTGCAGCGGTGAAACGTTCGTGTCACGTCCCGGAAATGTCGGTTTGATCTTTGCTGGCTGATTGAACACAACTTTGATC
>JBILXT010000481.1:0-5168 GCA_044378235.1 Planctomycetaceae bacterium | reverse complement strand
CAGCACCGAATCCATTTTGCGGCGAATCTCTGTAATGTTTCGCGGATCTTTGCCCAGCAGCGCGGGTTCGATGAGTTCCTTCAGCACGGCCAACGTGGTCGACTGATTTTCGCCGGACCAAAGTTGAGAGACCGTTGCTTCGCCGATCCCGATGATTCCTTCATCTGTGTGAACTCGAACAATCACATATGGCGATGTGACGTGTTCGCCGTGGGCGGTTTTAGTCGTCATGCCTTTTTTCAGAGGCACGCAGACAGGAATGGATTCGATGCGAGTGATCTTCATGAAGGGAGCCCTGGCAGCAATGACACGTTGAAATGTGCGGATTCAGTGTGCGAATGCGGGAAGATGGAGTCGGAAGGAAATTCGTGGGGATTCGAGTCAGCGGGAAGTGCACTGTATACATCTTCAACGGAGAATTCAGAAGCGGACGGGCAATTTTCGGGTGTTGGATTTGCGAGGAAGAAAACAAAAATTCATAGGCAAGCTATTGAAGGAGTGGTTGTGGGGCTGACATTGGTGCACCGGAATGCCATAATCTGAAAAGGCCGAGCAACAACTGACTTGGCTAATCCCACCCCAGTTCACTCCTCCCGTGGAGCTCGCCATGACTGCATTCCTGACTTCTCGCCGAACCATGCTTCGAGGCCTTGGCGTTTCCATGGCATTGCCGTGGATGGAATCATTGCGAGTTTGGGGGCAGGAAGCTGGCACAACAGCCGCGAGTGGCGAAGCCCCAATTCGATTCGGCGTGCTGTTCTCCGGGAACGGCTTTCATAAGGACCACTGGTGGGCCAAAGGTTCCGGCGCGGACATGGAACTGGGGAAGGTTCTTGAGCCACTGAATCCGTTTCGGGAAAAGATGTTGTTCGTTCGTGGGCTCTACAACGAAGAAGCATTGAAGGGCAATATTCACAGTTCACAGACGGGCAATCTGCTCAGCGGCGCGCCACTGGAGGCGGGTGGTGGAATTCGCAGCGGGACCAGCATCGATCAGTTGCTGGCTCAAAGCTATGGGCAGACGACGAAGGTTCCAAGCTTGGTGCTGGGCTGTGAGAAAGCCAATCCGTCGGTCCACAAGAATTACTCGATGCTGTACTCCAGCCATATCTCATGGAGTTCACCGACCACGCCAACTCCGCTGGAAGTGTACCCTGCCCTTGCATTTGATCGGTTGTTTCGCGACGAAAGCAGCAAAGGCGACAAGAGTGTTCTGGATGCTGTTCTGGAAGATGCCGGAGACTTACGACGTTCAATCAGTCTGCGGGATCAGCAGAAGCTTGATGAATATCTCAGTTCCGTCCGTGAAGTCGAACAACGAATTGCTCGCGCTGGTCAGCGGGGCGAGTTGCAGGGCTGGAAGCCGACATTGGACAAGCCAAACATTCCTCGACCGTCCGACGGGATTCCTCAGGACATCGCTGAACACATGCGTTTGATGTGTGACATTCTTGTGCTGGGCTTCCAGACAGATTCAACTCGTCTGTGCACATTGAAATTGAACAACGATCATTCGTCGTTGCGGTTCCCGAATCTTAATGTCGACTACATGATTCATCACCTGTTGTCGCATCAGGAATCAGATGACTGGTTGAAAGTGAATCGCTTCTTTATCGAACAGTACGCCTACATCGCAGGGAAACTGGATGCCATTCAGGAAGGCGAGCGAACCGCGTTGGACAACACAATGCTGATGTACTGCAGCAGCATGCATACTGGCAGTCACGACGCGACAAAGTTGCCCGTCGTGATTCTCGGTAAAGGTGGAGGCAAGCTGGAGACTGGCCGAGTGCTGGATTATCTCGACAAGCCTAACCGCAAAATGTGCAGCCTGTATCTGTCGCTCATGGATAAGTTCGGTCTGAAGCTGGATCGCTTTGGCGATTCCACGGAGCGACTCATTGAGGTTTAGAAGTTCAGTCCTTCGTTTTTCTGTCGCTGTCATGATTGATAGTGGACAGCGAACTGTGTTCTTGCCGCTTTCTGTGGTTTGCACTAACGGGATACGCGCATTGGACCGCTGAGATCATTCATCGCAGCCTTTGGTCAGGACAAACTGAGGAATCGCGGTCCGGGTTTTCAATTGGCTCAGATAATCTGGTCATCCAATAGTCATTGAATTCCTGAACACGTTCGGCTTTAGCGACACCCGAGGCTTATGCTTTTTGCCTTCACTGGTGAGGGCCGTGTTCATTGCATTTCGTGCTGCCAGCCAGTCGGCTTCAGCTCCTGGATTTCTCCGGAAAGAGTTTGGATTTGGACTCCGGTCCCGTCTGTGATTCTGCCAATATCATGCAAATGATGATTTGAAGTCTTAGCCTTCTTTAGCAACGCCTCAACCTCTGATTCAGGAACACAGATCAATAATTCAAAGTCTTCACCGTCGCTAAGTGCTGCATGAACTCTTTGCGAAGCTGGCAGTTGCATGGGAACATCGTCATGAATTGGGATGGAGTCAGCAAACAAAATTGCTCCTGTCCGGCTGGCCTCCATCATCCTGTGGAGATCGACTGAGAGACCATCTGAGATATCCATCATGGCACTGACAGTTGTTGCCTTGACCAGCCAGCGTGCGAAATCAACACGTGGTTCAAAAGTGAGGTGACGACCACTTGCCAAACTTCCTCCAAGCGATCCCGTCACGAAGAGTCGATCACCTGGTTTTGCTCCGGACCTCAGGACCGGTCGTCCGCCTGCGGGAGTTCCCGTCAGACACACGTTGATGGCGAAAGGGCCATTCCATGAATTTGTATCACCACCTGCCAACGTGAAGTCGTACTGAGCAATGATTTGTTCAAGGCCGGAGTAAAGGCTCTCAAGGAATTGCTCTGCGGAGGTCGCTGAATTGCGGGGGACAGCGATCGATACGAAGGCGGCCGTTGGCACACACCCCATGGCGGCAAGATCGCTGAGGTTGACTGCAACTGCTTTTCGTCCTGCCAAAGATGGAGCGATCTCGCGAAGATCGAAATGGACTCCGTCGAGCAGCATATCAGTTACGACAACGATCCGAGCGTCTTCCTCTGACCTGTCTGCATCTGCTGCAGGGGCGGGGACACGCAGGACGGCACCGTCGTCACCAATGCCAATTTCAACCGGAGAGAGAACCGGAAACTGGTAAGTGATTCGTCGGACAAAATCGTTTTCTTGAGTCACTGCTGTAAGTCTTGGGACAGTTGAGGAAGTGTAGAAGTTTAATCCTGAGAGGCCTCATTTCGGCGGTTGTCCGGAAGACTTGATCGGTCTGGGCCGCCAGGCTGTCGTCGAGCGAATCTGCCTCGCCTGGAATGAGCCGTTTCCTGTGAGAATTCCGACGTGAATAAGATCTACAGGTCGAAAGAATCGCACGTTGGTATCGGATGCGACCAAAATGTTGAGAGGTTCCTGTTTATCGGCTGTACGCTGGGCTTGGAATGCGAGTGTTCTTGAGTACACTGGCGTCGCAAATTTGGAGTCAGTTCCGGACATCATGTGACGGTGAAGTATGGCGGACCAGATCATTCAATGCGAGCGCTGCCAGAGGAAGTATCAGGTTCCGCAGCATTTGGCCGGGAAGGCATTTCATTGCAAAAACTGTGATCATGTCGTACTGATTCCGGATCTCCCCAAAACTCATGTCGAAGAATACCAGGAGCTGGAGGAGCCTCCAGCTCCGATTCGCCGTGAAACACGACGTTCAATTGCCTCGGAGGTTCCGGTCCAGCCCGATAGATCTCGACGCCATCTCAGAGAGCGACGTGAGGAAGCTGTTGACCGACAACAGGCATCGGGTGGGCTATGGCACGTCGTTGTTGGAGCAGGTTCTGCAGTCGTAACAGTCTTGGTGATTCTGGGTATTCAATCTCTATGGCGTGGTCCCGAGAGAATCGAAGTTGCATCAGGTCAAACCGTATCGGCAGAGACAATCGCTCCTGAAGGCGCCGCTGGAAATTCGACGGAACCTGAGATCTCACAGAATTCAGTGGAGCCTCTGGAGAATACTTCGACTGGGACTCCTTCTTCGTCGGGTTCTGTTCAGCCGACGGCAACTCAAGTTCCTCCAACATCGACAGCTTCGGGGACGTCCCCGTCGTTTGTTGGAACTCCGGCGATTGTCGCTCCTGCGGCGTTCGCGCCGCCTGCTACTTCAGCGGATCGGAATGATTCCGGGAGCAGCAACTCTGTTCCTCAACCCGTAGAGACCGCCGTTGCCGGAGGATCAGGGACAGAACCGCGAACAGCGTCTTCCAGCAGTGGCTCGATCAATTCAAGAAGTCCGAACTCGACGACTGCTGCATCTGCCAATAGCGGAGTGTCTGAAGCCGACAAGCCCGGTCGCTACGGCAAATCAAAGTACTCGATTCAGATACCGGATGGTTTTGTGCTTGAAGATGTGAAGGATGATCCGGATGAGTTTCAGGCAGAATGGAGAACAGTCGATACGTCGATCGACAAGCTTGCAAGACTCGAATTCAGTCTGCGGATCAATCCTGCACTGGTCGCTGGTTCGCGCCCTCCGCTATACGCCGAAGGAGGAGTGTTCCTTGGTAGCGGTGAGATGTATATCGCGACCGGAGGAAAGCTTGAGACACTGGAACTCGGCAGCACAATCTTCTTCAAGCTGACATATCCCAAGGGGGCAGGCGAGAAGAATAAGTGGGTTATGATGGCTCACTTCGATGGCGCTCGAGTGAAGTTTGAAGGTCATAGTTCGGCGCCGGCGCCCGACAGCCTGCTGAACGAGATTGTTGCGACCTTCAGTTCCACGAACACAAAGTTTGTCACACCATCGAGGCCGTCAGGCGTGGGATTTGATGGGGCAGAAATGTCCTCTGCGACCGGATTTTCACCCGCAGCCGGAACGCCAGAATCGACAGGATCAGGTGCTGTTGCATCAGCAACGAACACTGGGGCTCCGGCGGCGGCAGATGAGTGGGGCGGAAGCGGTGGCGGCAGGATTATTCGGCTGAAGAGACCGCCAGGTGTTGCAGCACCACTGGCTTTCTCAGGTACGCCTCCGAGGTTTATTCTGAACGGCGGAGAAGTTCTGAACGCGGTCACAGGGGATCTTGTTGTCACGCTGCCGGCTGAACTTGAAGATGGGGGGAGTGCGATCAGCAGTGACGGAAAACGCGTTGCTCATTTTGCCGACGACTTTGGACATGAAGTTGCGGTCATTCAGATCTATT
>JBILXT010000117.1:0-18456 GCA_044378235.1 Planctomycetaceae bacterium | reverse complement strand
AGATGAAGCGACGGCCGTTGCGAAGGAGATCACCGCAGGCTTTGGCAAGCCCAGCATTCCGATTTCCGCCGATGTAACGGATCCTGACAGTGTGAAGCAGATGGTCGATCAGGTGATGGCTCAGACCGGCCGAATCGACATTCTCATCAATAGTGCGGGCATCAATATTCGCGGCAGTATCGCCGACCTGACCTATGATGAATTCCAGCAGGTTCAGAAGACCAACGTGGATGGAACCTGGCTCGCCTGCAAAGCTGTTCTGCCGCACATGAAGAAGGCGAAGTACGGCCGAATCGTGAACATCGCCAGTACGCTGGGAGTTGTCGGCCTGGCAAATCGCACGCCATACAATGCCAGCAAAGGAGCCGTCGTCACGATGACTCGCGGGCTTGGCCTCGAGCTGGCTCAACTGGGTGTCACGTGTAACGCGTTGTGCCCCGGTCCGTTTTTGACGCCGATGAATGTTCCCATCGCAGACTCAGAGGACGCGAAGAAGAACATCATAGGCGCTGTGGCGATGGAACGCTGGGGAACTCTGAATGAAATCCAGGGAGCCGCAATTCTGCTCAGCAGTCCCGCGGCCAGCTACATGACAGGCAGCCTCATTACCGTCGACGGCGGCTGGACCGCGCGATAGAGTTCGTTTCTTTTCATCAATGATCACAGGAATAGTTTCGTGAAACTTGCACGCGTTCGAATGAATGATGGTTCTTTGAGAGTGGCTGCGGTCCATGCGGATTCAGTTCAGCCTCTGGATCTGACTCAGATTGATCAGTGTCATTCGCTGATGGACATTCTGAATTCCGCAGACCCGGTTGGGCTGGCTCGTTTTCTGTTGAAGCCGGACACCAAACTGGTCCCGCTGGCCGAAGTGAAAATGTTGTCGCCTGTTGATCAGCAGGAAGTCTGGGCCGCCGGGGTCACCTACAAACGCAGCCAGGTGGCTCGTATGGAAGAGTCAGAATCGGCTGCGTCGCATTACGACAAAGTCTATACGGCAGATCGTCCGGAGTTATTCTTCAAGGCGACACCCCATCGCGTTTCCGGGCCCGGACAACCTCTGCGAGTTCGTTGCGACAGCAAGTGGAGTGTACCAGAGCCGGAGTTTACTCTGGTAATTAACACCAGCGGCAAGATCGTGGGCTACACGATCGGCAACGACATGTCGGCTCGCGATATTGAAGGCGAGAATCCTCTGTATCTGCCGCAAGCCAAAATGTACAACCAGTGTGCTGGCGTCGGTCCCTGCGTGTTGCTGGCCGAGAAGCCTCTGGATCAGGACGCGATCGATATTCAGCTCGAGATTGTTCGCGGCGGCAAGTCGGTCTTCAGCGGATCAACCAAGCTGAGTCAAATGAAACGCACTCCGGATGAACTGGCGAAGTGGCTGTTCAAGGAGAGCGTCTTTCCGAACGGTGCATTCCTGATGACCGGCACAGGAGTTGTCCCGGACGACAGCTTTACTCTGGAAGACGGCGACGAAGTGTCCATCACGATCACGGGCATCGGCACGCTGACAAATCCGATAGTGAAAGACAAAGCGTAGGTTGACGCCAATGCAACCTCACTGGCTTCACGGCTCAGTTCTCATCGATTGATGAGGAATTGGGCCGTTTTTTTTGGGGGGGGGCTGCGCGAAATGAAGTGCTCGGATCGGAGTAGCTGTTTGGACCGCTAATGAACACTCATGACCGCTAATGGTTTCTGACGTCCAGCGGCTGCTGGGCCCCGAAGACCATGTGGAGCAATGACAGCCTGGTGTCCAATACGGATGATGCCATTGTTTCTCGACCTTTTTTGATTTTATGAGCGTTTATTGGCGTTCATCAGCGGTTGAAACTCTTGTCTTCTCGCCGTTCTCTGTTTCACTGACGCTTAGGTCGGGCCACGGAGATCCCTCGCTGTTTCATTGGCTTCGTCTGGGGTTGCGCACTTCATTTCGCGCAGAACCGTTTTTTGTTACGGCTTCGCTCCATCGGGGATTGCAATGCTGGCGTTGTAAAGAGATTGAGGATCGTTGCGTTCCCGTAATGAGGCGGCCAAAGATGCAATCGTGCGAATGACTTTGTGTTCTGAAGTTGCTCCTTCGGGTGTCACGAGTGTGACTGCGGAGTCAAGATTCAGAAGACGATCGTTCAGCAGAAGTGTCAGCTTCGTGGCGGAGCACTTTTCGAGGTGGATCTGTTGTTCTTTGACCGACGCTATGACCTCATCCCCGGCCTTTGCAGTCGCGAGCTCTGTTTGCAGCCAATAGAACCTTGAGTGAACAATGTCGTCCTGCACCCAATGGACTTTCTTTGGCCACGCATTGCGTGTGAATTTGGCCATCCACGGAACGGCCACAGCGTCCTGCAGATTCATCCAATGGCCCTTGTTGGGGTGAATTGTCGTTTCATGAACGTAGCCGTCCGGATCCGTGGCCTGTAACGCATCCAGCTTCTGTCCCCATTCTGCGGCCACTTTGTTTCGATTGTAGGCGGCATCATTCGCCCCCATGTGAATTGTAAAGCCAATGTTCCGAAGGCCTTCCGGGCGAGCTTCGTTTGGGTGTCCGGCCATCATGGCGGCAGCGGCCAGACGATCGGCCATGCGAGGTGCCAACTGATAAACACCATCGCCGCCGGCAGAATATCCCATGAAATAAACTCGATCCGGATTCACGTTCTCGAAGACAATCATGTTGGTGATTAACTGGTCGAAGAAAATGTCGATATGGCCCTCGTGCCAAAGGTTCCAGGTATTTGTGGGGGCTCGCGGAACCAGGTAGATGCCTTCTTCAGGCTGATAGAGCTGCTTCTGATTCTCGTATTGCTTATCATTGACGGCCTTCGGTGCACCACCGCCACCGTGCATTGAGATAAACAAACTGCGTCCCTCGGCCGGTGCTTCGCCGAAGGTCTTGAACCAGAACGGCATACGGAGTTCACCCAGCACTATCTCACGTGCCTCCATCTCCGATGCTCGTTCTTTCCGCAGGAATTCTCGACGAGCATTCCAGAGCAATTCAGAGGCTTTCGCTGAGTCTTCCTTTGAGACAGCAACAGCCGCCCAGGGTTGAGCACTTAACTCTGTCAGCGCGGCGTCGTTCAGTTCGTGAGACTTCAGCCACGTCTCCAGAGACGCCACAACAGCATCATTCGGCGACTGCGCGAAAGCACAGGCTGGAAACTGAATTGAAACGATGATCGCCAAACCAAGACACAAACGAAACAAGTGCGAACCCTCCGGGAAGATGCATCAGAAGACCAGCAAGATGAAGAGCCGGTGATTCTACAGGCAGAAAACGCCGACAAGCCAGCCCACGCTTACCAGTCTCAATCGCCATGCAGATTTGCATTATTTGCGTTTGTTTCGGGGAACCTGGCTGAAATTTGCTGTAGACCGTTCAGCTATGGCTTGTCTTGCCGATTAGCCTGCTCAAAGCGATGGATTCAATGCATGTAGGGTGAAAACAAAAGTCCCCGTGGCCAACCGGGTCCTGATCGAGAATCCCCAGCGGATCTAGAGTCGTCTCAAGCGCCGTTAGTGCCGTGAAATGAACGATTTCAACCTGGAATGGACTCCCTATGAAGACAGTGATTCGCAGCCTGACTGATACCCTTCGATCTTCATTCCGCAAGTCTGGTTCTGTTCGACGTCGACGCGTGGCGTTTACAACTGCAAGCTCGGCGATGATCGATGTTCTTGAAGCTCGATTGCTATTAGCTGCGGATCTGGGCGATGCACCGGATGCATCTTCCGCGACAGGCGTTGAAAACTATCACACACTGGCCGCGAACAATGGACCTCGACACACCATTGATCAAACGCAGACGACGTTGTTTCTGGGAGCAGGTGTTGACGGAGACACGGTGGCTCAGCAAGGAATTGGAGCTCAGGGAGATGACCTCTTTGCAGCCGGCGGACGTGATGACGAAGACGGCGTGCTGAATCCTTTCGATCTTCAGGCGACCGTTGGAACCAATCCTGCTGTTACGATTCAAGCCACGAATAAAACCAATCAAGCGGCCACCTTATACGGCTGGATCGACCTGAATCGGAACGGCCTTTTTGAGAACGCGACCGAGCGAACTCAGGTGACTGTTCCTGCGGGATCTGACGACCAGCGATTCACACTGACGTTTCCACTCACAACAGCCGCATCGATCGGACAGACGTATGCTCGATTTCGCTTGAGCACAGATGTGGCCTCTGCGAATTCCACAGGACTGGCTTCTGACGGCGAGGTCGAAGATTATCGTTTCGCGATCAGGAACCGAGTTGCATCGCCTCTCTCCACCGTCAGTACGGTCACACTAGGCTCGGAAATCAGTCAGCCTGCAAGCAACTGGCCGTTAACATTCTTTGGATTTGACGTCGCTCCTGTTGGGGATCTCGACCAGAACGGAGTTCAGGACTACGTTGTAACCGACCCGATGGACGGAGGATTCGTTGAGCAGAGTGGCCCGAAAGGGGCCGCTTATGTGGTCTTTCAGAATCCGGATGGCACGGTCAAGCAGTCTGTCAGGATTGGAGGCAACCACAATGGTGGTCCCGCATTGAACCATGATGACCTGTTTGGAATCAGCATAGCCAGTCTCGGCGACATTGACGGCGATGGCATTACTGATGTGGCTGTAGGAGCTCCGGGCGACAGCACCGGAGGAACAGAACGCGGCGCCGTTCACATTCTCAGGCTCAAGTCCGACGGCACAGTTAAGAGCACCACGAAGATTGCGCACGCATTGAACGGTGGCCCTTTCCTTCAGAATGGCGATGGGTTCGGAAGTTCGTTGACCAGCCCTGGCGACATGGACGGAGACGGGATCGGCGACCTGGTCGTGGCAGCCACAGACGTGGACCTGGAAGGAGAAGATCGCGGTGTCGTATATACCCTGTTCCTGAAGGCCGATGGGACAGTAAGGGACCTGACAGCCATCGAAAACACCTCGCAGTGGAATTCCACGATCGAGGAGGAAGAAAACTTTGGCATGCGCATCACGGCGATCGGAGACATTAACAACGATGGTGTCGTCGATCTTGCGTCAATCAGCGCGTCGTATGTGCAATTTGAGAACTACGTTGAATCTGAGCCAAAACAGATCGACATCCTGTTGATGAATTCAGACGGTACCCTGAAGCAGTTTGTAGGCATTGGTGACGGGCTCAATGGGGGGCCAGTCCTTGGTAACGACGATGCTATCTGGGATGTAACCGCTGTGGGCGACGTGGACGCCGATGGTGTTGAAGATCTTGCTGTCATTATTGGCGATGCAAGAGACCACGGGGCAACTCGGATGCAGATCATCACTCTGACTCCCGAGGGGCATGCGAAGTCCGTCGAGGAAACAAGCCTGCCTGATTCAACGATCCTGAGTTCGCTGACGAGCCTTGGCGACACGAACAACGATGGCAGGACCGAACTGGCGTGGGGACGTCCTCTCGACGGCGGATTCTTTGCTGCTCGGGGGACTCTTCAGATCATAACACTGGAGAATGCGACGCTCAGAACGGTGCGTCCCTCCGTCCCGGTGATTGATCGCTCTGTGACAACGACGCGAAACCAGCGTCCCCGGTTTTCATGGAGTGGTTCCGATGCATCCAGCTATGAAGTCTGGTTGCGCAATGACGACACAGGAATTGTGATCGAAGCCTCGGCCATTGTGGGCACGAATGCTTTTGTTCCGCCGGCGAATCTGGAAGCCGGCAGATATTCGATCTCGGTGAGAGCAAGGAACGAGGTCGGGGTCTCAGCCTGGTCGGCTCGCCATCAATTGCTTGTCGCGCCCGTTGCAGAGATTAATCCTATCCCGACGAGCATGAACACAAAGCCGGAAGTCTCCTGGAATCGACTGCTGGAGAATTCTCGATACGAGGTCTGGATCAGTAGAGCTGCAACTCCCGCGACGGCCGTCATCAGAGGCACAACGGAGCCTGGAGTCACTCGCTTCACTCCGCCGACATCGCTGGCTGCAGGAAGCTACCGAGTGCAGGTGCGTGAAGTTCTGGCAAGCGGTACTGTCCGACAATGGTCGGATCCACAGACGTTCGTCATTGAGACGAAGGCCACAATGCAGAGTGTGATATTTCAGGTTTCCAATCGGCCGCTGATTCAGTGGAATGCCCTCGCGGGTGCTAAGAAGTATGACATATGGATTGCCAGTCTTGATCAGCCATCGCGTCCTGCGATTCGCGTGACGACAGCCACAGCAGTGACGACATATCGCCCGAATGCGCTGCCAGCCGGGCGTTATCAGGTCTGGGTTCGTGGGATTGCACAGGATGAGACCCCCGGAGCATGGTCGGACGCGAGAGTGTTCCGCAGTCGCATGGTGCCGGTGCTCCAGCAGAATTGGAGTCATCTTGGAATTGGATTCCATGTGCCCTACTCATGGGCGTTAGAGCACGAGCAGGAGGCACAGGCGTATGACGTCTGGATCGATGATCCTGCGCAAGGACTGACACCTGCTTCGTTCGCAGTTCGAACGAACTTCACTAACGGATATCTGGAAACCAAGACGATCGGTACGTATCGCATCTGGGTTCGAGCCATCGGCCCGGACGGTGCTGTCGGAGCATGGTCGGCCCCGTTGGTGGCCAGGGTCGATGTCGTTCCTGAGCAGTTGACCTTCAATTCTGCCGACGTCATCAAACCGGAAGTGCGGTGGTCTTCGGTGACCGGAGCCATCCGGTATGATGTACGCGTTACGTCAAAGGTAGACGGCTCGGAAATCCTGACAGCTCGGAAGAGTTCAACCGGTACTCCGGTGACGGCCTACAAGATTGTGACTTCGCTTCCGATTGGAAACTACGAGGTCACAGTGCGGGCCATTGCGGCAGACGGAACAGTGGGATCATGGTCCACACCGATGGCTTACAATAGCACGCTCGCCCCTGAACTCCGTCCCTACCAGCCGAGTCTCAGTGCCGACGTAATGCTGGAATGGCGGCCTGCGGAGAACTCGGGCCCGATCGATGTTCTAGTCATGAATACCAAGTCGAAGAAGATCGTCTACTCCGGCCAGGCTTCCTCGGACCAGACTGGCGTCGCCCTTGCCTTGCCAGATGGCAACTATCGCTGGTGGGCGATGTCCACAAGCCATCAAATGTGGAGTTTTCCGGGTGAATTCGAGGTAAATCGTCGAGCAGTCTTTACGAATGACACCAGCTTCCAGACCAATACGGTTGTCACACTGTCGTGGGACAGAATCGCTGCAGCGGATCGCTATGATGTCTGGGTGACTGATGAGCGAGGTGTCCCGGTCTACCGCAATATGTCTGCTGAATCGCTTCAGGTGGCTTTGCAGAGTACGCTTCTGCCCGGGCGATATCGTGCGTGGGTTCGCGCTGTCAGCGAAGACGGAAATATCGGACCGTGGAGCAGTCGACTGGACTTTGTTGTACAGCCGATTACCTAGGAAAGCAGCACACTCGAGGGTCACCAGCATTCTCAGAAAGAAGTTGATAGCATTTGGCGACGCCTGAACTCACAGCTGCGAGGTTGTGTTGTTCAGGCTGAGCCTTCCTGTCATCCTCCAAGAGAGTTCTGAGAATGTTGAGCCGTTCTAACCTGCGTGCCCATGGACTTTTCGTCACGTTGGCGCTTCTTGGTGTGCTGACCAGCGAGCAGGCGGCGGTGGCTCAGTCTGCTGGCGACTGGGACTCCATGCATGACCAGATACCAAAACAGTATGTCTGCGGCAGGATCGATCGAAGCCCTGTGATAGATGGTGATCTGTCCGACGCTGCCTGGCAGAATGCACCCTGGACGGATGCCTTTGTCGACATTCAGGGCAGCGATCACCCCGCGCCTCGGCATGCAACGCGAGCTCGGATGGTCTGGGACGACACCGCGTTGTACATCGCCGCTCAGCTTGATGAACCGCATGTTTGGGCGACCTTGAAAGAACATGATGCCGTTATCTTTCACGATAATGATTTCGAAGTCTTTCTGGATCCGAACGGCGACAATCATCACTATCTGGAACTTGAACTCAATGCTCTCAACACTACGTGGGATCTGTCCCTGAATCGGCCGTACAAGGATGCCGGGACCGCTGATAACGGCTGGGAGTTTGCCGGACTCGAAACCGCCGTCAAGATCCAGGGGACGCTCAATCAGCCAACCGACGAAGACACCGGATGGTCGGTCGAGATCGCGATTCCATGGGCCGGCCTGAAGACACCAGACAATAAAGCCGTGGCCCCAAAACCGGGAGCGTTGTGGCGAATCAATTTTTCGCGAGTTCAATGGCAGCACACTATTGCTGACGGTCAATACCAGAAGGTCCCGGGAAAACCGGAAGACAATTGGGTCTGGTCACCTCCGGGCATCATCGATATGCATCGCCCGGAACGCTGGGGCTATCTGCAATTTTCGGCATTGCCGCCGGGAGAGGAAAAAGCCCAGCGAGATCCCCATGAGCCGGTTCGTGAAGTATTGATGGAGATTTATCACCTCCAGAAATCGTATCATTCAAAGCACGGGCGTTATGCAGACTCCTGGGCTGAGTTGCAGTGGGATCCGCGAACTCGCGATGCCGGGAAGCTTGCCTGGATGTGGGTCACGGATCAGGGTTATGAAGCTACCGTGGAGTCGTTGACGGTCGGGCCTGATCAGCCTCGCTGGCGAGTCTGGCAGGATTCTCGAATCACCGACGTTGCCAACAATGCGGGGCTTTCCGATGCGATGCAACGAGCCGGCGCCAACGCTGAACGCTGGAAGACACTGCTGGCCGAACTAACCTTCGAGCAACGCGAGGCCGCAGAGTTTCTGCTGATCAATATGCCCGATCGTGATTTGCGTAGCCTGACGAACGACTATCTCAAGGAGAATCTGCGGCTGGCTCACGAAGCCCATCATCGCAGTGCATGGAAGCGTCAGATTCCGCGCGAGATCTTTCTGAATTATATCCTGCCCTATGCCAACATCAATGAACGACGTGATGACTGGCGAGCGTCCTTCACCGAACGGTTTGCTCCGATGGTCAATGGGGCGACATCGCCCTCGCAGGCTGCGGCATGGCTGAATCAGAAGCTCTTTCCTGAGGTGAAAGTGAAGTACTCCACACAGCGCCGTCGTGCGGACCAGAGTCCACTGGAGTCGATCGATACAGGACTCGCATCCTGCACGGGTCTCTCGGTCCTGTTGATCGATGCCTGTCGTTCACAGGGAATCCCGGCACGATTTGTCGGGACGCCGCTGTGGGCCGACAAAAGCGGAAATCATTCGTGGGTTGAAATCTGGGACGGTGACTGGCACTTCACCGGAGCGGCCGAACCTTCGGGAGATCAACTTGATCAGGCATGGTTTATTGATCGAGCATCAACTGCGGTCGAAGACAAACCCGAGCACGCAATTTATGCTGTGACGTTTCAACGGACGCCTCTGCACTTTCCGTTAGTCTGGGATCCCGAGAACCACGAAATTCCCGCGCTGAATGTGACCAGGCGATATCAAAAGCTAAGCCAACCGCTGCCTGAGGGAATGATGCGAGGAATGATCTCCGTGCGGAGTGCAGAATCGGGACAACGTATCGCCGCGACCGTGAAAGTTCTCGACGAAACTGGGGCGGTGGTTCTGGAAGGCCAGACGAAGGACGAACGGTTTGACACCAACGACTATCTCACGGTACCACTGAAGATTGGAGCAAAGTATCGCGTCGAATTTCCGGACGGTGGATCTGCAGCGTTTGAAATGATCGAAGCAAAGTCCGAGCAGGCTCCATGGGTGTGGATTCGCTAATCGTAATGTGGAATAAAATGCTGTTTTATCTCGTGATGTTCAGCACATTGTCACACAATCCATGAGAAGTCTGCTTTCTGCCGAGCTGTTTGTTGTCGACCGCTCGCAGCCTGTTGATTTAGTCGCTTCATCAGCCGATGGGCGCTAGCCCACGGTTGTCAAAATCTGGCGTTGCCATCGCATGGGATTAAGAAAGTTTTGTTCCGTTGTTTCAGTCTGTGTTTCGCAGCGTAGCTGCGGCAGCATTTAGCCCCGGGCTTCAGCCGGCTAAAGCCTGGGGCTAACTGCTGCCGCCTCGAAGAGGCGAAACCAGAACGATTGGTGTCCCACAGAATCTTGTTGCAATACCACGTTTTTGACACCCCAGGCTAACGCCCTGAGGCTGATAAAATCAACAGGCTGCTAGAAATCCCCGCTGATCACGATCAGGCGTTTTCCATCCGGGGTCCAGCAGGCATCGGTGTTGTTGCGAGTCTGGTCCTGCCCTTCGACAAGCTTTGGTGCTGCATCGGTGCCAGGATTGAATTCATACAACTGCACAAATCCGCGTTCGGGGCAGCTCATTGCGAAGATGACGCGGTCGCCATTCGGATGCCATGCGAAGTCAGCATTAATGTTAACCTTGCCGGAGAAGTGAACTTTCAAATCCGGATCTTCACCGCCGGTACTGATGGAAGCGACTTCGTTCGTTCCATCTTCTTTGACGCCTTTGAAGCAGAGTCGCTGACCATCCGGCGACCACGCAGAATTCCAATAGATGCTTTCATAGGGGTTGGCTTCACCTTGCAACAACGGCACAACATCGCCGGAAATGATTTCCATCGCTTCGATCCCATTGAGTCGATAGGCGATGCGTTTGCCATCAGGACTGATCTGGCCTCCCCAGCCGCGTGCGAGTCCGTCCTGTATCTCGCCATCCAGTGATGTCAGCCAGATGCTATAAGTCTGAGAGCTGTTGGAGAATCCCAGTGCCTCGCCATCAGCCGACCAGCACGGCATCATTCCTCGACAAATCTGCCGAGGCTCCCCACCGTTGATATCCATCACATACAAAGCGGAGCCGCCCAGATTTGCGCCGACCCATGAGTCGAACGCCAGCAGTTTTCCGTCGGGCGAAACTGTAGGAGATCCACAGGCATGATGTCCTTCGAATTCAAACAGCTTCTTCCAGTCGGTACCGTCTTCATTCATGACGTAGAAAACATCGTGCTGCTTGATTCGAAACGGATACTCTGTGGTTTCCAAAGCACCGCTGCTGTCCAGATCAAACCTGCCGAAATAGATTCGCCTCAACAAAGGACAGGTACAACTCGAGAACTGAAATTCCTCAAAGGATAACTTTTCATCGCCGTCCTGATCGCTGAGCAGATCGTACCAATGAGCGACTTCATTGATGCAGGGAGTCTGGCGATACTCGTTCAGGGAAAACTTGCCATCTTTATTGCTGTCGAAGGCGGGTAACATAAAGTTGCTGAGTGGTCGCTTCCATTCGGCCGTACCTTTGGCGTGTTCCTCGGATGTCACGAATCCATCCAGATCAGTATCGAGCCGAAGAAACTCAAGCACGGGATCGATGACGCAGCGGCCTCCGATCGAGCACCATTCCGCCAGGTCCATAATCGTGTTCTTATCGGCATCGGCCTTTTCGAACTCAGCCGCGACCTGGGCATCGCCGTAGGAACGTTCAATGAATTCTGTCCGCTCAAGTGTCCCGTTTGAATTGGCGTCTGCGTGTTGGAACAAATGGTGATTCACAACGCGTCCGTCTGGGAACCGTAACAACGCGGCGTCCTGGCGTCGGATTCCGAATTGAATTTCCAGAAAACCTCGAGCTTCCGCCAGGCTTACAATACCATCCGTGTTGGGATCCGCATTCCCATAGAGTCTCTGGCCTTCGATCCCCTGACGTAAACTCTGGATAAAGGTCTCCGAGTCGAACTTAAGGTTGTCTGCGTCTTCTTCCTTTTCGACCGCCTGCTTCTTCACCACATCCAGCAGCCGATCAATCATCGCCGAGAACGGATCCGGGTTGTCACCGCGGGATTTTCCGCCAACGGACGGGATCGCCAGGAACTCCGCATCCGAGAGCTTCTGATCGGCGTTCAGATCAAACACGATCCATTCTCGAAGCACCTCTTTCGAGTCACCTCGCAGGGTTTGGTACTCCGCTTTGGACAGGCTCTTGTCAGTATCCTGATCGGCCTTGAGAAAAACAGCGGCAGCAGCGGAAGCGTGCTCCGGAGGTTGTGCCTGGAGACCTGCTGTTGGCAATGCGATAAGCAGACAAAGAACACAATAGAGATCCCTCAATCGAATTCGCATCAAAGTTGCTCCGGGAGATACCGTTCTCTTAAGCACAAAAAACTGGTGAAGGCAGCAGTGCCATTGGGTACCAGATTAGAAGACGTCTTGTAGCACAAGAGTAATCATTTGTATTCTCCACAGGCCCACGTGTGGAGGGAGCGTACGAATTCCTGACACTTCAGCAAAAAGGGAGTTTTGCATGTCCAGATACCTATTGATCATCGTGGCCGTTGTGTCAGTCGAGATGGGGGTTTGCCTGACGTCTGTACACGCTCAGCAGGGCAGTGAGACGTCCACATTGGGACTTCAGTCGTCTGAAGACATCCCATTTCGAATGTTGCAACAGATTGCTTCGGGGCATACCTATGGTCAAATCAAAGACGACCTCTCGGTTGCTCAGAGAGAGGCCATGAGGAAAGCACAGGCGGCTCAGAATCCGGTGGAGATGAGGATCTCTCAACTATCTGGAATGCTAAGTCAGTCACCACACCGGAATCGTCGCTTTCGTGTCGCAATCGAACAGATGAGAGCAGAGAAAGAGAATCAGCTTCGTGCTGAGTGGATGAAGATCATCACACCGGAGCAACAGAAAACATTACGGCGTCGGAATCGACAAGCGATTCTGCAGGCCAGCCTTGATAGTCAACGAGGCGATCGTTCTCTGCTTGATCATCAGGAATCGATCGATCAACTCATGACCAATGAAGACCTGCTGTCCGTTGTTGAACGACCGGCGATTCAGGATCTGCTTGAAATCACTGACGAGCAGTTTTCGCAGGTCGAAAATCTGCGAAGGGCCGCTCAGACAGACGCAATGACGGTATTGCTAAAAGCCTCTGAACGGGCAAAGCGGTCTTCTGAGTCCTCTGCTGTACCAGTTCCCCAGTCTGATGCCTGGGGGCGACTCAACGAACGTACGATGAAGGTTCTGAATGCGGAGCAGACCGCGGCGTATCGGGAACTCTGTTCGAATCCGATCCGTCAGCTCAAGCTTTTCAGCAGCGGCAATGCCAATGATATCAAGGCTGGATTTCGCATGATGCTGCAGCATGGGGCCACTCGGGACATTCGAACAGAAGTTAAGGACGGTCAGGTGACGACGACCGTTGTGCTTCACAATGCATTTGAAAGTTCGGAGTTGGTCAAAGAATTGAAACTCAGCGACGCTCAGCTGAGTGAAATCTCTAAGATCCTCGACGAACTGAGGCCTGAAATCGTTGCTGGGATTGAAGCCAGCCAGAAGGCCTATCACGACGGCGAAAGTAAGAAACGAACGGCCTTTGATGAGCTGTTGATGGCTCATAATCAGCAGTTTCATGCAAAAGTCGTTACTCTTTTGACGGCTGCACAATCATCAGCTCTGGAGAAAGAACGTCTTCGAGGACTTGGGCTGTCCGCATTAAAGAGACCACCGGTTGTCGCGGCCTTGAACCTGACAGAGGAACAATCCAAAGCAGTTGACGACATTCTGTCACAGCGTGGTCCAACTATGGAAATGCCGATGATGACCCACTCTTCATCGCCGGAAGAGTTTCAGAAGCAGGCTGAAGAATTCCACAAACGTGCTCGCGAGAACGGCGAAAAGTTTCGTGCATTTCAACAAAAGCAAAGTGAAGAACTTCACGCCCTGTTGAACGAAGAACAGCGAAAAGAGTTTTCCCGGATGACTGGTTATGTCTTCCAGAAGGCCGCCGGAAAGACTGATCCTGTGATCTCTCTCTAGTGCTTTGTCAAGATTTGAATTTCGGGTAGTGGACCTCGCTAATGGTCCTGCAGAAAAGGGATCTTTAGCAAGATCCACTACCTTCGCTCCGAAATCTTTATCTAAACGGAGCACTAGATTCGCTGGCAAGTAGTGAAATAGCGTGTGAAACGAACCGATACGCGACCTGGTGCCGCTCGCAAACACACGGGAACAACGATTAAGCTACGAAGACTTGTGCCCAACGTTGCTTTCCTCAATCGCTTTGCCAGGCCTTGTCTGATGTGTCGCGTGCCCCTGTGTTATCGCCTCTCCCTGCTCACGTTCTGCTCGCTGGTCACAATCCTTGCTGCTGACGCAAATGCGCAGGTGATCGTTGCTCATCGAGGTGCCTCGTATGATGCTCCGGAGAATACGATTGCGGCGTTCGAAGAAGCCTGGAAGCAGAATGCAGACGGTGTCGAAGGCGACTTCTATGTAACGAAGGATCAGCAGATCGTCTGCATTCACGACGCAAATACAGAACGAACTGCAGGCCGGAAGCTGGAAGTCGCAAAGTCCACATTGGCGGAGCTGCGAGCGCTCGAATATGGAGCCTGGAAAGATCCGAAGTTCAAGGGCGAACCGATCCCGACGTTCGCGCAAGTGATGGCCGTCATCCCGGAAGGAAAGCTGTTCGTTATCGAACTCAAAACCGGTCCGGAGGTCGTGCCGTTGCTGAAGGCCGAACTGGAACGACTCAAGCCTGAAGGACGCGACCTGCTGATTATCGCGTTCAATAAAGACACCGTTGCGGCCGTGAAACGCGATCTCCCTGCAATCCGAGTTCACTGGCTGACCGGATACAAAAAGAATAAGACGACCGGTGTCTGGCATCCGACGATCGATGAAGTCGCTGCAACGTTGAAAAGCACCGGAGCCGACGGACTCGGAACACAGGGCAATCGCGAAATCGTCAACGCGGAATGGGCCGAATCTCTGAAGAAGACGGGCCTGAAAGAGTTTCATGTGTGGACGATCGATGCCCCCGAAGATGCGAAGTTTTTTCAGTCGCTGGGCGTGATTGGCATCACAACGAACCGCCCCGCGTTAATTCGCGAATCGCTGACTCGTTAAACCATGCAACCGTGTCTGCGGAATTCCGGGCGAGGGGTTTCACTCACGCGCGAGTGTTTCGCCTCGCATGTCCCACTCGCTCAGGACTCGCTGAACTTTCGCAGCCATGAGTTTCATTTGTCGCTGCAGTTGTACCCTGTACTTCGATCTTGAGGGTTTTTACGCGCCTGCACTAGCCTTCGCCCCGTGGCTCAGAGAAGGGGTCAGGAACCAATAGTGCGCAGCACCCTTCGGGCCATTTGGCTATTGGTTCCTGACCCCTTTTCTGAGCCTCATGGAACGGATTCCGGAATCAACGAACTCCTGCTGTGAGAACTGAGTGACTGCCAACGCTGCCGATGTCCCTGAGGAGCATCTTCTGGGACAGTTTATTCCTCTGCACTATCACTTTAACATGCTGCGAGATCAGCAGCGCATGTTGCCGTTTCGGGAGGCGATTGACCTGACGGTACCGGACGGAGGCGTCGTTCTGGAACTTGGCGGTGGCACTGGTGTGTTGTCATGGTTTGCCGCGCAGAAGGCGGACCGGGTCTATTGCATTGAACGCAATCCCGCGCTGGCCCGGGCGGCTCAGTCTTTTCTGGCGAATAATCTTCACGGCGATCGAGTCACTATCGTGCAAGCCGACGCGATGAGTTATCTGCCGCCCGAACCCGTGGATGTGGTTATCTGCGAGATGCTGCATGTGGGGATGGTTCGCGAGAAACAACTCGAAGTCTTACACAGTTTCAAGGAACGCTATCGCCTGCGATTCGGCCCGAAGTTGCCTCGCTTTATTCCTGATACCTCTGTTCTTGCGATTCAGCCTATTCAGCAGGACTTCAGTTTCTCCGGCTACACGGCGACCGTTCCGCTCTTTGAGCCGCCCGGTCCTCACATGAAAGACTCGTGGCTGGCTGATCCGTTCTTCTACAGTACGATCGACTACCAGCAGGAGATCCCGCTGACCTTTAACATAAACACCGAATTGAAGATTCAGTCTGACGGATTGTTCAACGCTGTGAGTCTGCTGACGAACAACTTTCTTGCCTTCGTTCTGAGCGAGAAACGTGCTGTCACGTGGCTGATGAATCAGCTCATTCTTCCCATTGCTCGACCGATTCCGGTCAGAGCTGGCGACACGGTTTCCATTGAGTTTGCATATCAGGCGGGCGGGTCGATTGAATCACTCCAGGCGTCGATCATCGCTCAACTGAAGTCACAAGCTCCCGACGTCCATGTTTATCCTCAATTGCGAAGAGCGGCCTGAGCCATTCTCTGGACAACCGCGTACAGTTCCTTGATCGCGAACGGCTTCGCCACAAGTTCGCACACGCCATTACGTGCTGCTCCGGCCCGCAACTCTTCGTCAATGAATCCGGATGTCACCGCAACGGGCAGCTTCGGTCGAATGCGGTGAATTTCCCTTGCGACATCCAACCCCTGCATGCCCGGCATGTTGTAGTCTGTGACAACAATATTGAACTTTTCCGGAGCCTTCTGCAGAGCCGCGATTGCTTCGCGAGGATCAACAAAACAAGTGACTTTGTGTCCCTGCCGTTCAAGCAATCGCTTTACTAACAACAACACAGAATTGTCGTCGTCGAGATAAAGAATATTCAATGCAGTCTCATCGCCAGTTTTTTCCCTGGGTGGAACAGTGCAGGGCTCAGTCGTGGACGTCTTGTCGTCCACTGAAACGGCCGAGAAGTAGATCGTAAAGACCGCTCCCCGTCCCGAATGGCTTTCCACAGTAATCACGCCGTCATGCCCCTCCACAATTCCGTGTACCACTGACAGGCCGAGCCCCGTCCCTTCGTCCACGGGTTTGGTCGTGAAGAACGGTTCGAAGATTCTCTGGAGCGTTGCGGAATCCATCCCGGGACCATTGTCTTTCACGATCAGCCGAACAGCGCGTTCGGAGGATTGCTGGATTCTTCGTAAGCCAGCATGAGCTTCGGTAAGACTCTCGCCGAGCACTAGTGAGTCCAGCGTAATCGTGATTGTCCCTCGTTCTCCTTTCATCGCCTGCATCGCATTTGTCGCAAGATTTAACAGCACCTGTTCAATCTGTGTTGAATCCGCAATGACGCGGGGAGTCATCGGGTCACAATAGACATTCAGTGTAATTCTTGAAGGCAGCGTTGCTCGCAGCAGACGCTCGGCCTCTTCGACAACCGGCCCCAGTCGAATCAGCTTGCGATCGGTTGGCTGACGACGGCTGAACGAGAGAATCTGCTGGACCAGATCACGCGCTCTCGATCCGGCGTTCTGGATATCGTCAAGACATCGTTGTGCCACCGCGCTGCGATCGCTGAATTCCTGTCGAGCAACCTCGACGTTCCCAAGTATCGCGGTCAGAATATTATTGAAGTCATGGGCGATCCCGCCGGCCAGAGTCCCGATGGCCTCCATCTTCTGCGACTCACGCAACTGCGCTTCCAGAGAGGCCGTAACAGCTTCAGTCCGTTTTTGTTCTGTAATGTCCTGACAAGTGCCTTCAAGGCCAATGACATCGCCATTGTCGTCCAGTACGGCGACACCGCGAGCCCGGACCCAGCGAAATTCATTGTCAGCCAGGGTGACGCGATAGTTGTGGTCGAAGGCAGATTTGTTGCCCATCGCGGTCTGCAGACCATGCAGAATTCGCTCACGATCGTCCGGATGAATCACCTCCATGTAGGAGTCAAAGCTTGGCTCAAAGTCTCCGGGAACGTGACCGTAGATGCGGAACAGTTCGTCAGACCAGGTGACTCGGTGAGTTCGGCAGTCCCAGTGGAAGTTTCCGATCTGAGAAATGGCCTGAGCCTCCCGCAGCCGTCCTTCGCTTTCACGCAGTTTCGTCTCTGCTTCACGTCGTTCTGTGATGTCCGTTACGACCCCATGCCAAAGCGTGGAACCATCGGGTTCCCGTTCCGGGATCGAATTCCCGGCAAGCCAGCGGATAGCACCATCTTTATAACGAATCTGAAACTCATGAACCCATGGTGTCAGATCCGTTGCTGACTTCTTGATGGACAACCAGAAAGCGCGGGGGTCGATCAGGTTGTCGGCTGGCTCCATCTTTTCTCGAACGTCGTCCGGATCAACCTCAAACAACTCTCGCATGCCTTCACTGGCATACGGAAAACATGTGGTACCGTCAGCACGGAGGCGGAACTGATAAACGACACCCGGAATGCGGCTGGCGATCTTCTTAAGACGATTAAATGCATCTGCCTGAGCGGCCTCGGCGATGACGCGTTCAGTCACATCGCGAAAGCTCCAGACTCGACCGGCAACGGCCCCGGCAACAAGTTGCGGGCATGAGTATCGCTCGAAAACGCGCCCATCCAGAAACTCGAAAGAGTCGAAACTGACTTCGGTGGGATGATTGTACAGGTGTTTCACTTTGGACAGGAACTGCTCAGGTGACTTCAGTTGTTGCATGACATACCGAAGAACCTCGTCGTCCACGCCTTCTTCAGCAAGCTGATCAGGGATGTTCCACATTCTTCGAAAGACGTGGTTGTAGATTTCAAATTTCCCTTCTGTGTCAACAACAAGGATTCCATCCGTTGTCGATTCGAGAGTTGCTCGCAGTAACGAGACCGAACGATGAATTGCATCTTCGGTAATCTTCCGATCTGTA
>JBILXT010000480.1:0-5181 GCA_044378235.1 Planctomycetaceae bacterium | reverse complement strand
GCCTGCTCCGGAGTTGCGGTAACGCCTGTACCGATCGCCCAGACGGGTTCATAGGCGATAACAACCTGAGCAGCTTCTTCTTCGGAAACCCCGGCCAAACCGCCTTCCATCTGCCGATCCAGCACCTCTTCGGTCTGGCCGGACTGGCGTTCGCTCAGCAATTCCCCCACGCAAAGAACCGCCGTCAGCCCGCCAGCCAATGAGGCCCGGACCTTGCGATTGATGATCGCGTCCGTCTCACCCATGACATGGCGGCGTTCGCTATGGCCCAAAATCACGTACCGACAGCCACAATCTCGCAGCATGTCGACGGCAACTTCGCCCGTAAAAGCACCTGGAGCTTCAAAATAGGCATCCTGAGCACCCAAGTGAACCGCACTGCCGGCCAGCTTTTCACCGACGGCCAGCAAATAAGGGTACGGAGGGCAAACCAGCACCTCAACACCAGCCTCGGCCTGAGGAACAACAGCAGCCAACTCTCCCGCCAAAGCCACCCCTGACTGGCGAGTTGTATTCATCTTCCAATTACCGGCGATCAAAAAACGTCGCATAGTGAAACTAGACTTTCAAAGGCGTCAATTATGGTCAAAATCAATCAAATTGTGCTAAAAGCTGAACTCAAACCCTCTTCGCGGACTACTTCAAGGGTTCGCTTCGAGGATACGAGCCGAGGATTTCCAGTCGCTCTGGAGGCAGACTTTCCAGTTCTTTCAGAGCTTTCTTGATCCGAGGCTCAGAAACATGGCCCTCGAAGTCCAGAAAGAACAGGTAACCCACCGCAGGCTGTCGCAACGGGAACGATTCAATCCAGGTGAGATTGATCTTGTTCCGGCGGAAAGCCTCCAGGGCATCCGATAACGAACCCGGACGATGAGGAATCTGCAGCAAAACAGCCGTGCGATCCGACCCGGTTGGATCTGCGACACTATCGCCGATGACCGCAAAACGAGTCACATTGTTGCGATTATCTTCGATGCACTCCGCAACGATCGGCACATCGTACTGCATCGCCGCCTGATGGCTGGCCACTGCCGCCACATTGGGTTTATCACGAGCCAGTTGAGCTGCCGTCGAGGTACTGGTAACCTCGATCTGCCGAGCATGTGGCATGTTTTTGGACAACCAATCCCGGCACTGTGACAATGCCTGAGGCTTGCTGTAGATCTCGGAAATCTCACTGCGATCACACCGAGCCAGCAGGTTGTGATGCACGTGAACCTGCACTTCGCCACAAATTCGCAGCGGCAGCCGAGTGAACATGTCCAGCGTGTCAACAATTCGCCCGTCGGTGCTGTTTTCGATCGGAACAAGGCCGAAATCAACGTGGCCTCGATTCACTTCTTCGAACACGGTCGCAATCGTGCTCACTGGCACCAGATCTGCCGCCTCGCCGAAGCGAGCGATCGCCGCTTGATGCGTAAAGCTATATGCTGGGCCAAGATACGCAACGCGAATGCTCTTGATCCGCTGACGCCCAGCACTCATTAGCGGCCGGAAGATCGTCTTGATTTCCGCCGAAGTCAGCGGCCCCTGGTTGACTCGATCAATCATTGACCAGACCTGCTGCTGATCCTGATCGCTGAACATGATCTTGGACGGCGTCTGCACGCCCTTCATCTTTTCCAGATAGAGCGACGCTCGCTTATTCAACAGCCCTACGAGCTGCTCATCCAGCTGTGAAAGCTGAATTTCCGGCGAAACTGGAGTTGCAGGGACAACTTCAGCCGGAGCAGGTTTTGGCCGAGCAGGCACAGTCGCAGCCGGAGATTTTTTCGCGACGGCCGTCTTCACCACAGGCACCGCAGGACGCGTTGGACGAGCTTTGGGAGCCGGATTCGCGGGCGCTTTTTTCGCCACCTTTTTCACAGGAGTCTTTGCGATCGGTTTCTTTGCCATCAGCCTGCCCAGCCCTCGCGCGAGTAAATATCCGGCGAGTTTCAGACTTGCTGACCGGCTCTTCAGTAGGACCCCGCACGCAGGAACGAGCGAAACCGCAACGGCTCGATAGCACCTCCCGGACAGACCATCCGAACAAGTGACGGAGCTGAACCTCGCCTCTCAATAGACACTCTGGCCTTGTACAGGCGTCAAAATTGAGTGTCAAGCGGGGGGGTGACTCTCTCCTAAATCCGATCCACTTCGCACCTTCGAAGAACACAAAGATCTCTTATTACCCCACCGTGCCAGACTGGCACACACCACACACTAACCAAAATAGATGCCTTTTTGGCACTAGCAAACATCCCCGCGGACGCCAAACAACACTGCCACTATGACACTTTTTGATCCCGCCGGTGAAGATTCAATTTCCATAAAATATTTCCAGAAAACAACTTAAGTCAAAAGAGAACCAGCGGCATGGAACCTGCTAAGTGGGAGCCAGACCTGTCGAAGTGTTTCATCGCTCAAAGAAGCAGGCCACCTTTCTTTCAATTCTCCGCATCCGCAGTACCCCGGTTCTGGTACGGCGAGCCTTCAAAACCAGTCAATTAACAAAATGCAGTGACCACGACACCGGATCGAGGAACTGCGGACAGAAGTCTCAGAGGAGCGTCGTCATGGCAGTCTCGGGCGAAAAAATCATCGGTATTGACTTGGGAACAACGAACTCCGTGGTTTCGATCATGGAAGGCGGTGAACCTCGAGTCATCGCCAATCAGGAAGGCAGCCGGACGACGCCGAGCGTAATCGCGTTCACCGCAAAGGGCGAAACCCTGGTGGGTGAACCTGCAAAACGTCAGGCCGTTACGAATCCTCAGAATACGATCTATTCGATCAAGCGATTCATGGGCCGCCGTCACAAGGAAGTTGAGTCCGAAGAAAAAATGGTGCCCTACAAAGTCGTAGGGGCCGTGACGGACTACGTGAAGGTTAACGTCCACGGCAAGGATCATACGCCTCCAGAAATTTCCGCGTTGGTTCTGCGTAAGCTGAAGGAAGCTGCGGAAAACTATCTCGGTCACAAAGTCAACAAGGCAGTCATCACTGTCCCTGCGTACTTTAACGACGCACAGCGACAAGCCACCAAAGACGCTGGCCAGATTGCGGGTCTCGACGTCGCTCGAATCATCAACGAGCCAACAGCCGCAGCTCTGGCCTATGGGCTCGACAAGAAAAAAGAAGAGAAGATCTGCGTCTTCGACCTCGGCGGCGGAACGTTCGACGTTTCCATCCTTGAAGTCGGTGATGAGCTGGTCGAAGTTCTCAGCACGAACGGTGACACTCACCTTGGTGGTGATAATTTCGACGAAGTGCTGATTGACTACATCGCGGCTGAATTCCAGAAGGAACAAGGCATCGATCTGCGTAAGGACCCAATGGCTCTGCAGCGTCTGCGTGAAGCTGCAGAAAAGGCCAAGAAGGAACTGTCTTCACAACAGACAACCGATATCAATCTGCCGTTCATCACGGCCGATGCCAGCGGTGCAAAACACCTGCAGCTCAGCATTTCGCGATCAAAGTTTGAAGAGCTGATCGATCCTCTGGTTGAGCGTTGCCGCCAGCCGGTATTGAATGCTCTGAAAGATGCCAAGCTGAAGCCAAGCGACATCCATGAAGTCGTTCTGGTCGGGGGCTCGATTCGAGTTCCCAAGGTGCAGAAGCTTGTTCGCGATATGTTCGGCAAGGAACCTCATCAGGGCGTTAATCCTGACGAGGTGGTCTCCCTCGGCGCGGCGATTCAGGGCGGCATCATTTCCGGTGACGTGAAGGACGTTGTTCTTCTGGACGTGACTCCTCTCTCGGTTGGTATCGAAACCGAAGGCGGAATCATGACGGTTCTCGTGGAACGCAACACCACGATTCCAACGACGAAGACAGAGACGTTCTCAACAGCCTCCGACAACCAGCCTGCTGTCACCGTGCGAGTCTTCCAGGGTGAACGCAAGATGGCTTCTGACAACCGTCTGCTGGACGAGTTTAATCTCGACGGCATCCCGGCCGCTCCTCGTGGTGTTCCTCAGATCGAAGTCAAATTCGATATCGACGTAAACGGTATTCTCAGTGTTTCTGCCAAAGACAAGGCGACTGGCAAGAGCCAGACGGTTCAGATCAAGCAGTCCAGTGGTCTGTCGCCTGAAGAAATCGAGCGGATGCGGAAAGACGCCGAAGCCCATGCGGACGAAGATAAGCAGAAGCAGGAACTTGCTGCTGCCAAGAATCAGGCCTCTTCTTTGGTTCACCAGACCGAGAAGACTCTGAAGGAACATGCCGACAAGCTCGACGCGTCGTCCAAGTCAGCCATCGAGTCTGCGATCGAGAAGGTCAAGAAGTCAGCCGAAGGTTCAGACGCCGCTGCGATCAAAGCCGCGACAGATGAACTCATGCAGGCTTCACACGCCCTGGCTCAGCACATGTATGCTGACAAAGGCGGTGCTCCTGACGCAGCCGCCGGTGCCGCTCCAAAGAGTGGTGACGATGATGTGATCGACGCGGAATTCGAAAAGAAGTAGTGCTTTGTCAAGATTTGAATTTCGGGTAGTGGACCTTGCTAAAGGTCCTGCTGCTAAGGGATCTTTAGCAAGGTCCACTACCACCAACCCGAAATCCTTTTCTTGACGGAGCAGTGGTCTCAGACATCTGCATAGATGACTGCTGATAAGCCCGGCTTGTTCCCCTCAAGCCGGGCTTTTTCGTGCGCTGTTTATCGTATGGGACCAATTCCCCTGTGTTATGCACACAACATCCCTCTCTGACGCTTCGGGTTGTGATTAAATCAAAACCATGACTCGTTTCCGAATCGGCCATGGAATGCTGGCTAAATCCAGCACTACAAACGCTTGGGCTATTCCTCAGCTGAACCACCCGCTGAATCCGCAGCGTCTGAGGCGGGCTCACGAACAAATCGATATCCTGTTCCTCGGATCGACAACAAATGACGTGGCGAAGAGGGATCCGCCTCGATCATTCGCCGCAGCCGCATCACGAAATTGTCGACGGAACGGCTGGAGATATCAGCCGAGTCTTTCCAGACATCTGATTGCAATCGGGCTCGCGACAAAACAACGCCATCGTTCTCAAGAAAATATCGGAGCAGCTCCTGCTCACGAGTTGTCATCGTGTGAACTTCATCTTTATGACGAATCTCAAAGCGGCCAAAGTCTGCAATCACATCGCCAAAACGCACCACATCATTGGTCGGCCGAACCGACCTGCGTTCCAGATTGCGGCGACGACGGTCCA
>JBILXT010000116.1:0-18508 GCA_044378235.1 Planctomycetaceae bacterium | reverse complement strand
ACTCATGATTTTGCGAAACTTCCGTATCGCAAACGGACTCGAGCCTTCTTTCCTATCGATTAACTAACTGGACAGCGCCATGTTCACTAGAACCGTTGAGAATACAAGCCCGAAGCGCCAGCGAGTGAATCGCAAAGTGTTCACTCGCTGGCGCTTCGGGCTTGTAAGGGAGCCAAACATGGCGCTGTCCAGCTAACAACCCCGCAAACGCATTGCGGCTGATCTCACTAAACCAGTGCCGGGCTGTGACAAAGAAACGAGGGCAAACGTTTCCCGACGGCGTCGATCGGGAAACGTTTGAATGCCCTGCAGTCTTTACCAATGTGGACGCGACCAAAGATTTCTCTTTGCGTCAGATAATGTCGAGGACATCACCAAGCGCTTCCTCCAGATCAAACAGAGTGTCAACGTCCTCAGCAATAAACCAGTTCGCATCGGTCCCGCCAGCTAATGAATCGGGCGTCGAGTCCTTCACGATGGCGTCACCGATGTGCGTGCTAATGCCATTCTGTCCTCCACCCAGACTCATGTTGTTGATTCGCTGGGCAATGTCGCCTACGCTGGACCATGCTGCCTGCAGACTTCTCAAAAACGTCCATGAGTTTGACTCCGAACTCAACGAGTCTCCCAGCAGGAGATCTTCCCCTGAGCCGCCTCGCAGAACATCACGTCCGATGCCGCCAACGAGAATGTCTCGACCTGCATCGCCGGTCAGCCGATCGTCTCCAGCTTCGCCGGTGATCACATCATCTCCGCCGCCGCCGGACATAACATCGTTTCCAGCACCGCCTCGCAGCAGGTCATCGCCGAGGCCGCCTTTCAGGGTGTCGTTTTCACCAAGCCCGAAGAGAGTCGGTCGTCCCGTGAAGGTGGAGCCATCCAGAGTGTCAGCTCCTGCACCACCGATCAGTAACGCCGACTCAAAATCAGCGATGACATCGCGCCCCATCGCTCCGATCAATCGTTCGTCGGTCAGTGCCATCTGAACCGGATCCGTCGATCCCTTCGGAGCCGTCTCAACGATGCGGTCGAATCCACCGGTGCCACCGTGCAGCGTGTCATTGCCAAGTCCGCCGCTGATCGTTTCATCGAAGGATTTTGCTCCGACGATGATGTCGTCGCCTTCACCTCCGTTGAGATGGATCGAACGAAGGTGAGCATACTTCTGAGCCGACAAGCCGGTCAGATTGATGGAGTCATCAGCGTCGCCGCCATTGATCGTGATGGAACCAATTCGGTCCGGAGCGACCGGAGGTTGCAGCACGGAGCCGATTCTGACCTCCAGGACTCCCGCGTCGTTCACCTTTGTCACAATCTTCTGTGACTCGGAGGAATAAACAAGAGCAAAGAAGTCATCGTTTCGAATCGATACCTCTGCCGAAGCATCTGCAATCGACATCCCTACAGCGTTGGAGAGCGTGATGCGGAAGGTCTCAAGTGGTTCCCATTTGGCATCGCCCTTGACCTGAATCGTGACAGTCTTCTCCGTTTCATCGGCCGCAAATCGCAGAATGCGGGATGCGGTACTACCGGTGAAGTCAGTGGCGTCTGTCTTGTCCGTTTCGACAGTATAGCGAACGGACGCTGCCAGATCCGTGCGCCCCGTTCGTGTCACCGTGAATGTCAGCGGAGTTGTTCCACCGGTTCCCTCGGTGATTGATGCGTCGGCCACTTTGATGGACACGGAAGAACCGTAGCTCAGACCCGTGATTTCGTTAATCCAGGACAGGTAGGAATCCACTCGGGTATTCAACGAGGTGTCACCGAACCGGCCTGGCAAATTGGTGCCGCCCGAAACAATACCGGCGACATACTCCACGCCGTCGTGCTTGAGAAACAAAGGTGCTCCTGAGTCACCCGGATCACTGTCATTTTCCCACGCGGAATGAACCGTCCACCGGAAGGTGTTAAGATTCACGTCATCCACAACCGGCGTTGTGCCTCTGCGCTTCGTGCCGTATTCATCACCATCCTGTTCGCCGAAGCCCACGAGGTTCAGCAGATCGCCTTCTGTCACTCCGACGGTGGAGAGTGCAGCAGGCGTAACGCCAGTGACCGGAGCCGCCAGCTTCAGGATCGCGATATCATTTGCGGAATCAGAGCCAGTGTTGGCCGGATCATAGTTTGGATGAACCCAGGCCTTGGTAACACGATAGACAACATTTCCCAGGGTGAACGTCAACTGCCCAGGAGGAATGTCGGCCACACTGTGTGCGGCAACCAGAACAAACCGCGGAGCGATGAGTGTCCCGGTCGCCTTGTCGCCAGCGGCGTCGCCAAGCCGACCGACAGCTGCGTAGCCGCTTGTGGGCCGAGGTTTCGACAGTCTTGCCGATGTCGGAACCGCATGGCGTCCGAAGTATTCGTCGCTGGAGAGGATCCGCCGTAACAGCGATTCCGCGTTCACGTTGTAGAAATCATAATCCTCGTTGTCCTGTTCGCCGATCGGTCGCCCAAGCAGCTGTTGGAACATCTCGGGTGCATTTCGTTCAGTTGCATTTTCCGCATCGAGAATTGTTGTCGCCACCGACAAACGCGAATCTCCCCGCTCCAGCGCGGCGATCCATCGAGAGGTTTCCTCGGATGTTCCGTCTTCACCTCGCAGATCTTCGAACAACGCGGTCACGTACTGTGAGGAGGTCGCGCCACTGGCTTCGTAGTATTCGTCGGATGTTGCCAGAGACAGTCTCAAGCTGTCGAGGGTTGAACCACTCTTCAACAGTTTCATCGCCTCAGCACGTTCCGTTGTCGATGGCAGCCGACCGAGCAACGATTGATAGATCTGCGTCACCTGACCATTTCTCGCCGTGACGCTCTGCATGATCTGCTCGACGACGATGGCTCGGGCGACATCCACGTCCTGAGGACTTTCCGCCGCACGGAGCTGGCCGTTGAGAATGGTGCTCCATGCCTTGACGGTCTTTGCCGAGGCATCGCGGCCTGTCAGATCACGGAAGATCTGAGCAACGAAGGCTTCGGATGCTGTTCTCGTGGCGAGACCATTCACAACAATATGGACGGACTCAGCGACAGAGGCGTCATCAAGGCGGTCACTGTCGGGATCGCTCAAATGCACTGTGAATCCAAAGTCACATCCACCAACGGCCCCCAGGGCTGGTTCGAAGGTTAATGAGGCCAGATCATCGAGCGGCAATTCATCGCCGACCGCCAGGGCATCACCATCTTCGTTCACAATCTGTCCCATCGTTTCCGCTGGGACTTCAGTGATCCGAACAACCATCTCGACATCGGACTCTGTAAATGATGACGGAGCTCGGTAACGCAGATCACCCAGTTGCAGAGAGATGGGCTCTCCATTCTGCTGAACGTAGATGGCATTTGTGTTGCCGGCAACTTTTACAGGTCGATCCGCCGTAGCACGAACAACCTGAGTCATCAGCGTATTTCGCGACAGACCATTCTCCGCACTGTCGAGCAGACTGATCCGGATTTTTCGAGGAGTGGTGTCGGGAACATCGCTGTCTACGGAGTAGCGGACCTGGCGTACAGCCGCTTCATACTCGGCGAATGTCGCTTCGCCGTAGAGGAACAGGATTCCTTCTTCAACATTCCATTCCCCGTTGATCTTCGCAGTGTCAGTGAAACTGAGCAGATCTTCGCCTTCCACGTAATTCATCACAGCAATTTCAACACCGTGCAGCACCAGAGCCGCAGACGTCGACGACTCTGTGGCATCGAATGCAGAAAGGTCGAAGTTCGGAGCAATTCGAACAGCCTCGCCATCTTCCTGGAACACCGGTCCTCCGGCCCCCAAAGAGATCCGCGGCCCCTTCACGTTGGGCTCCACAGAAATCAGAGCCTCGACAGAATTGCTGAACGTTGTCCCATTCTGAACCTGAATCTCCAGGATACGTTCGCCGGCACTTGGGTTGTATCGGGCGTTATAATACCGCACGGACTCCAACGCGGTTTCGTACTGTTGTACGGTGGCCGCGCCGGTCAGTTTCAGAATTCCTGTGCGATGGTTGAATTGTCCGGAGATTCCATTCTGGTCATCAAACAGCAGACGATCCTCAGCCGCTTGAAGTCCTCCGGTGAACTGAACCGTAGCACCGGTCAGTTGACCTTCGAAGCTGATACTCAGGCCGTTATCGATGACCACGGCTTCGCGGCCATCTTCATAAACCAGCACATTCTCAAGACGAGTATCGAGGTGCGGCGCATCGACGATACTGATCTGCATGGCCGTTGATGTCGGCTCGGAAACGCCGTCCGTTACGAAGTAGCTGACGGTCAGCGTGCTGCCAACCCGATCGGCTGCCGTGTCGACAAACAAGACACTGCGGAGCACTTCTTCATACTCTTCAACGGTTGCGATGCCACTGATGATCAGCTCACCGCTGCCCTCATCAAATCTCGCCCGCAGATTGCCCCACAGCACTCCCACTTCCAGAGATTGTTCACCCGACCGATAGCCATCGGAAAGAGAAACGCGTGCTTCGACCAGATGAGGAAGGCCTGACTCGAGTGTCAGTTCTTCGTCCAGAAAGACCACATCGTCTGCCGCGGAGATCTGGACTAGTTCTTTGGAGAGGGTCAGAACCGGAGCATTGATGTCGGCCGTTTCGGTCTGTTTCAGAATGACCTGCAACGCGGAGCCGGTCGTGTGACCAAGTCCTGAATCCGTGACCGTAATCGCCACATAGCGAGGGCCCGGAGTGAACACTTCGCCGGTTGACTGGTACTGGACGGAACGCAGGGCCGCTGCAAAGTCCGCCCGAGTTCCTGTACCCGTCAAGGACAGCACACCCGTGTTACTATTGAATGAGCCGACAATTGGCCCGTCGGGATCGACGTAACTCAGGACATCTTCACCAGCTCGATAAGAACTGCGAGCAAACGAAAGATCGACACGAACAACGTTCTTCCCGTCATGCACGACGAGGTCCGTGGCCGACGCAACTGCGACGGATCCATCTCCCTGCGTGTAGATCAATCCTGAGCCATCGAAGACAATTTCCGGGGCCTCGTGACTTTTGCGAATGACCAGCGGCACCTGGAACTCCGCCCGTCCACCTGAATCATCCAGAGCTGAAATCGTCAGGCTCTTGTCGGCACGGACTTCATCTGTCTGGAAGACGACCTGCCGCAAAGCAGATTCGTAATCTTCGATCGTTTCAAAGCCCGTGAGGATCAGAACGCCGGTCTCCGCATCAAACGACGCATCAATGCCGGTGGAGATTTCATCATCCAATGAGAACTGCAGCGAATCACTGTCAGCCACGTAGTTGTTGATCTGAATTCTCACGCCGGTCAGCGACTCACTGTAACGACTGTCAATGTCGATCCCTTCCAGCGGCGTATTGTCCGTATCTCCAGTGAAGACAGTGGTCGCAGGAGTGCCATCGAAGGTCTGAGTTGCGATGGCAGAAATGGTCACCGGTGAGAGATTCATATCGATCGTTGAAGTCACGACGGCATCCAGATTCTCCAGCGGCAGACTGATCACGCTGACTTTCACCGTGTCATCAAACATCGCGTCCAACGAGGCGACATAACGCAGCCCGGCGAGGGCCTTGTTGATATCATCCTGACGTCCTTCAAGCGTCAGCGTATGGGTGCCCGTGCCGGATGTCGTCACGCCGGTTGGCAGTGACGGCAGGTCCAGAATTCCGGCACCGGCCTCGAGCGTCACCATTATCTCGCTGTCAGCGTAGATCTTCTTTCGAGGATCATCGATCTTGATTGGACCTCCGGAGGCCGCCGTGAACGTCGTGACTCCACCAGCCGTAAACGACATCGTCGTCGGTGCACTAATCGAAGGCAGGAACCCTGACGTGACCGTGAACGGCAGCGAGTAATCCGAATAGGCCTTTTGATCGTCGTCATCTCGCACGACAGCATAGACGTAGATCGGCTGTCCAGGCTTGGCAAACGTTGACATGTCATTCCAGACGAACGTCTGGTTTCCGGAGCCCAGTGGAATGCTGCTGCCGATCAGGATACCGTCGTTGCCAACCGCATCGGTATCGGCATAGAGATCGACTGTCGACTCCGCGGGAAGATCTGATGTTCCCGTGAAGACAATGCGACCGTCCGGAGTTCCTGCCGTCTGGCGTGCCGAGACAATACGAACAGTCGGACGGTAGTCTTCATCTCGCAACTGAAAACTGCCGCCAAAGTTGACGGAGAAGAGAAAGAACTCCACGTTGAAGTCATAACGCACGTTGGCGTCAAAGCTGGCTTTGATCGACCCATTGGCGTTCAATACCTGGAATCCAAACCGCACGTAGCTGTTGGCCGCTGGTTCCTCAGGTCGGACGCGAAGCGAAATCGTCAGCTGTCCGAGACTGATACCACCCACTACGGGGATCTGGTTGGGGACATAGACGCCGATGCCGGCATCGAAGTCCACATTGCCCTTCACATCGACATACGCGCTGATTTTTCCTCGGATGATGTCCCCGGGATAAAGTCTGACTTCCGCGTCGAACTTGACGTTTGCAGTGCCAGCCCAGGTCAATACTCCCTTGAATTTTCCATTGCCAAAGAGACCTCCAACAAGCTTCACATTGCCTTCCAGGGTCAGGTCGTTCGGCGTAACAATGATGGTTCCTGTTACGTCGGCAACGGAATGAGACTTTCCAGCAAACGAAACCTTGGGACCGACGGTCGCCTTGACTGTGGCCTTGAGCTTGAAGTTCTCAAGATTTGACAGTCCCTCGACGCTGCCCTCAATGGAGTAGATATTGATGATACCATTGGCCACCAGGATACCCGGGTTCTTCTGGAAGCGAATGGAGATCGCATCCAGCTGACCGTTCACGATCTTGAAGGATCCGCCGACTTCCAGACCGCTCGGCATCGCCACGATGGCACTGGCTCCAACGGTGACGTTGCCACCTCCATCGTCTTCATAGAACGCTTCAAGGTTCTTGATCTTCAGGGCACCGAAGTTGATATCACCCTGAGACCGCAGCCGAATTCCGCGAACCTCGACATCTCCGGTTTGAGTGTTGATCAGAAGTCCCTTGCCCGGCAGGCTCGCTTGAAGCACAAGACCCTTGGCCAGCGTGACTTTGATACCCCCTGTGATTCGCACCTGATTTTCGGCCGAAGAATACCGAACTCGCAACTTCTCCGGTGAGGCGGTAATCCCAAACAGATTGATGTCGCCGCTGAGCGAAATATCGACGTTTTCGACGCTGCCGCTGACAATCCGAATGCCTGGTTTGTCCTTGCTGGACCCGAGGCTGACCTTCATGTTCTTGATGACCTGCGTCTTGCCCTGCTTGGCCGTGCTAAGCAGGATGTCGCCAAAGATGGCGTACTCCTGATTCTCACGATTGTAGGCCACCGTGACGCCTTTCGCTTGCATCTCAAGCTTGAACAGCGTGAACTCGCCCGTGATCGACATGATGAACGACTCGACCACACCATCTTTGATCACAAGGCCTGGGTCCTTTTTCGTCCCCAGAGTGACTCGAAACTGAGCACTTGTTTTTGCGGAAACGTAGAAGAAGTCCGCTGCGCCGCTGATCTCGAACTGCTTCTCTTCCAGGTCGTAAAGCAATTCCAGGCTGACCACCTGGATGGACGCATTGCCGATCCAGATCCTTGTATTCTGTTTCACCGGCGAAGCTGACGATCTCCGGTCCAGCGAGGCTGACTTTCAGCTTCATGCTGCCACTAAACGTCAGGGATGTCTGCCCGATGTTGACGTCATACTCTTTTGTTGAGATTGTGTACGTCTTCGATTTTCCGGGGACCTCTTCAACTTTATCCTGGTCGAATTTTGTCAGATCAAAATTCACACCTTTCAGTGTAAAGACCTTGGGCAGTTGAAATTGCGGCAAGTCGCCATCGGTCGGGAGTTGCGATTGCAAAAGCTGATAGCCCAATGTCGGGTCGACGGGGTTTCCTCCAATCTGAACGGTCGGAGAATTCAGGTCCTTTCCGACGAAAACATCTCTGCCGAAATACTTGCCAGGCCCTCTGAATTTCCACGACTTCAAAGCTGTTTTGAGGTCCAGTTCCGCGGTGAAGCTCGAAAATCTGATATCACCAATCCTGGTGGCAACGGTGCCTTTGATCGACGCGCTGACGGCGTCGCCGGAGATCAGAGTCACCACGTTCGGTTCTGCACCAACGGCTCCCTGAGCCAGGATCTGACCTTCGAAGATTGACTTTGCGAACGGCAGTACGAGTTTCGTGTTGTTCTCGGTGAAGACCGCATTCTTCAAGCCTGTGAACAGGACTCCCGCCAGCGACCAGTCCTGGGATGCCCCCGGAACTTTCGAGAAATCGGCCGTCAGGCCAGTAGCTGGCAAAGTTCCCCGGGTAATGCTCGCGGCATTGATCGAACCAAAGAGGGTGTGGCCACTGACCAGCATTGAAAAGTCGCCGGCGAACGTATCGGAGTCGGGCTTCAATGACACACGTAACGGATTCGTGGTCGCCAATGGTGACAAAATAAAACCGTTCAGTGAGGACTTATCGTCCATGTAGAAATTCAGTTGGTTGCCATCCAGTGCATTCACCGGAAGTCCGGTGGAACCACTTGGGGCCGTCGCTGTCACCTGAAGTTTCTGGACCGAAGAATTGCCAGGGGCGGACTTAAAGTCCAGCAGCGCGCGACCGGTGAGCACAAACTTGTTTTTCGAAGCATCCCAGACGACTTTCAGTCCATCGAGACCTGGTGCGGTTGAGATGACGTTTGTGCCAGCCGTGAACGGCTCGGCAATGGAATAGTCCAGCGTAAAACGATTCTGGCGTGGCAGAACCTGTACACCTTTTGAACCGTTGCCACCGAAGCTGGCCTTAAGCCCGGTTTTGACCACTGGGCTGCCTGACTGCAACGTGGCACCTCCCAGAATCGAATATGCGGCCGGTTCTTCTCCCACGGCCGACAGATAAGTCCCATAGAGCGGCTCGTTGCTGCCGACAGTGGCAGGGATGAAATTGGTGCCGCCGACTTTCAGTTCCGAAATGCCGAACTTCATCTTCTGGAAGATTGTGTTCGTAATCACGAACTGCTGTGAATTGCGACTTCCAAAATCCGCGATTCCCGGCACTGTCAGTCCGCTGGCCTGCAATGGGCTCTTCGCCTGTCCGTAGATCAGAAAGCTGTTTCCTGGGATACCAGAAGCACCATTTGAACCCGGCAAAGCCGTTGGGACGTAGGCTGCGAACAGTCCGTCGCCGGTTGCTGTCAACTGGCCTGTTCCTGTCTCTACAATTTCCAGAACATAACGACCACCTTCGCTCGGTAGTCTCGCAGCTCGCCGGAACATTTCTATCGACCGGATTGGCAGACGGTCAATAGGATCCAGCTTGCCTTTCGTGATCGAGATTGAACCGCCAGTAACGGCAATCTGTGTGGCATCATCAGCATCGACGCCGACAGGTTGCACTACCCGGTCCAGACGATTGTTATCAAACCTGTTTCGGAATAAGGCTGTTACCGTGAGGATTACCCCCTTGTTTGTTCTCGCGCTGATCAGCCATTCGGCTTTTTTTCGTCCGGCTTTGTTACGTTGATGCTAAGGGACACCTGCGAAAGATTATCCCCGTAAGTGCCAATGAATCTGGAGGGCGTCGCTGCTTAATTTCTTCCCGGATACTCTCTTCGAACGCTGGAATCTGCCTTTGCAGCGCATTTTGAAGCATCTGAGCTGTGATTCGTTCAAACGCCAGAACCCGGCCTGATTGCGGATCCGTAAATTCATCCAGATCGAGGCGGATTCCTGATAAATCCCCGGGTGTGGTGTCAATGACGAGTGTTACACGTCGATCCGGATCCGGCGCAGAAACTTTGAATGCAGCATTCGCAAAGAAATCAGTCCGCGGTGCCGATGTCAATACGACAGCCTTTGAACGCAGAGGATCCCAGTTTCGGCCGTCTGAGACATCGAAGGATGTCTCCAGGCGGAAATTGAACTTTTGGGTCGCCGCGTCGTAGGTCATGACAGCGCCATTCCTATTGACAGTGGGGTCATGGATGCTTCCAGGCTCCGGCGGCAGAAATCGGTACCCTCCAATTTCCAGTTCGCGGAACTTGTAGTTCGTTAATGTCGCTGAGCCGGTTCGAGTATCCAGGAGGATGCCAGGAGGATGCCCTTCTTCGTTCAGGTCGAGATGCAGCGAACCGCCGGGGAATTTCGCTCGGAAGCCGTTAAAACTACCCACGCCCTCACGGAATCCTCGTTTGATCTCGATCTTGCCAGTGTCGATGTCGATAAGTGCTCGCACGTCTCCAAGCACCTCAAACGTGAGACCTCCAAAATCGACCGTCACTGGTCGAGGTTTGCCAAGACTGTCGACGCCAGTAGGAAGTACATCGTAGTTCAAAAAGTCAACGTTTAATTCGAATCCTTTGGCGGTGGGCACGACGGCCGTGAAAATCTTGCTCCCTCTGATATGGGAGTTTCCGCTCTGATCCTTAAAGAACGCGCCGTTAAAGCCAGGTATGTCAAATTCAAATTTCCCCAGAATCCGTGGCTGAAGGAATGTTTGGGTGACTCCGAATTGAACGGGAGTAAATCTGGGGGCATTCGCAACCGGGAACGTAGTCGCCCGATCAGCCGGAATCGTCCAGAAGTCAGGCTGACCAAACGATTGCTCGCTGATCATGCGTGGCAGAATGCCGGTGCTCCAGGCGAATGAGTTGGGGCGGACATTGGGGGTACCGGACAGAGGAATGACGAGCCCCGTTCCGTTATTGTCCGCAGCGTCATCTCGTTTTGTCAGGGCCACAGAGGTGACCACCGAAACTTTGGTGTTTACTCCTCGACTTCCCGCCAGACTAAGAAGTGCTGGGGCCTTATAGATGGAGCCGCCAAATGTCACAACATAGGAGCCTTTACCAGCAGCTCCCTGCACAACAGAGACTTTGCCGCCTACTTTTCCAATATTGCTAAGCGCATTCAAAGCGGATTCCACAGCAGCAGGCGGTGCCCCAAGCCGAATCGCCCTGGTCGTCTGACCCTTCCATGAGATCGTGAACGTTCGGTGTTGTGGTGTAATGAAGGTGGAAGTCTCCAACAACTGCTGTTGTGCGGTCGTCGAAGCTGGTGACAGTCCATTATCCGCCGCGACAACGCCGAATCGCGGGACAATATCCGTGTAACGGCCTCTGTCCCGGGGCGAATACGAGCCTATGCTGTTAATGACTGAACTCCACGCAAACTCACGAAACATGCCCCCTTCAGGCAACGTGAACAACTTTTTCGTTTTCCGAAAGTTCCATACTTCCACGGGGGAGGTGGTAGACACCACCGTCCCAACAAATCTGCCACTTTCGTTCTTAAGGTAGTTTTGAGCCTTTCCAAGGTTCGACTGTGAATCGAAACTTGGATTCATTTCGGTTTTGAAAGTCGCATTGGGCCCAATCGCCACAAGTGTTAGGCCGTTTCGCGGACGCAATTCGTTGAATTGGCTGCTAAATACCAATCTCTCGGCATCCAGGACGACTCGATCCTCGAGCAACTCGACTCCCTGAACAACAACATGCGTCTGGGCTGATGCTGTCCTGCCCGCATTTTTTCTGCGGCGAACCTGACTGCGTGAAGCTGATTTTCTTTTGGCAAGCCACTGACGAAATGACGAGGGATTAAAGGCGTTCATAATATGGACTCTGTAGTTTTGGAATTTGAGATTTGAAATCTAAAATTTGAAATCGTTGGATCGAGTGGACGCGGATGTGGGCTGATCCGCCTGCCGGGCCAAGGTAACGAGTTTGTTGAATCTGAGTGTTTTGTAGGGTGTGACAAGCGGAGCGCGGGCACACCATTTTGCTACCAATTGGTGTGCCAGCGTTCGCCACGGCGAACTTGTCACACCCTACGGCCGGTCGCATTTTGAAATAGTGCGAGGCGGTGCCTGCCGGGCGGGACTTCGCGGCTTGCCGCGACCTGTGTGCACGTCAACCAAGAGGTGCAAATCAGGAACGCATCATTCTGCAGCGGTCGAACGATCCGTCGCGAATGACATGACTGCTCCCGCAGAGGCTCGAAAGTATCCGGCCGCGGACGCAAAACTGCGGATTTCTTCCGCACTAAGCTTCTCGTCTGTGCCGGCTGTTCGTGCTGCCACTGCAGCGACCGCACTGAGTCGACTCAGAAACGACGGGATCTGTGAGGCAAACCGGGAGCCGTTGAGTTCTGCCTGACATCGTTCGAAAAAACTATCGATCTCGCCGGCCTGATGATTTGTGATTTGACGAGCGTTCGTGATCGCGTCGAGACACTCGGCCACGGAACCCAGCCACGAGGCCGCCTGAATGTTTCTGACCAGTTCCGGGCCTACGGCGTTCTGAGCCATCTTGACGAAGCCCGCGAACACCTGTTGCAACGCTCCCAGACCCGCTTCGAAGGATTTTCCGAATTGCTCATTGAAGTCCACAGTCGACGATTTTTCGCCGTCATGAGCATCGCAGGTTGTTTCTTCCAGACGGTTGTTGGCGATCATGATTTTGTCCTCGGGTTTGAACACAAAGAGAAGAGAATTTGCCTTAAAAAATTCCGCAGGCAGTACGACAAGGCTCCACGAATCGAAAGTCCCGTGTTCTCGCCATCCGGGAGAAAAATGAACCCTGTATTCTCTTAATGAACATTCCGAGAGAACTGCGACAAAAAACTTTAAAAAAATTGTCTGGGCGAACCCGGCGTGGCATTTAACGCGGTTTTTTGCGGCTTTTTCGCGGAAAAGAAAATTGGCGGCGAAAAAAAATCTTGATCCGGATTCACGCTATCAGCCGGATCGCGTTAGCGGGGTGTTGATTGATTGAGCCGAAGGGTGCGGGGTGTTGTTTTAGTCGTTTACCGCCCAGCCGGAGGCGCCGGCCATGACAAAAGCCGGCGCCTCCGGCTGGGCGGTAGACAGAGGCCCGCAAGATGTGGCGGCCAAATGGTCACGGGCAGTAATTCTAAATCCGTCGCTCGCGAAAACATGAGGCTGCTGATACCTTCGACAGGCGACGTTTCGGAAATGCGGCCTCGAAGATAGAGCCTGACTATGACCTTCCTGCGATTCAGATCATTGCAAGTATTGCTCTCCGTTCTGTCTGTGTTCTCGATCGACGCGGTTTCCGCACAGGACGCTCAATCGAATGAGTCGATCCGCATCGCGACTTTCAATTGCAGTCTGAATCGAAATAAGGCAGGTGAATTGATCAGCGATCTGTCCGGCGGCGCTGACAAACAGGCTCAGAAGGTCGCAAGGATTCTTCGCACCGTGAGGCCTCAGATCGTGCTGTTGAATGAATTCGATTTTGATGTCGATGCGAGAAGCATTCAGTGTTTTCTGAACGAGTATCTCAACTGCAAAGCCGAATGGGCTCCGGAAGAACCGATCGAATATCGCTATTACTTTGCAGGGCCGGTCAATACGGGTGTGCCAACGGGCAAGGACCTCGATCACGATGGCAAGTCAGACGGTCCGGGCGATGCCATCGGATTCGGACGCTTTGCGGGGCAATATGGAATGGTCGTGTTGTCTCAGTTCCCGATTAACGAAGCAGAGGTCCGGACGTTTCAGAATCTGCCATGGAAGTCCATGCCCGAAGCATGTTTGCCTCCCAGCGGCAAAGACGACAACCAGATGTGGTATACCGCTGATAATCTTGAGATCCTGAGGCTGTCTTCCAAGAGTCATTGGGATGTGCCGATTCAGATTCAGGGACAGACACTGCACGTTCTCGCCAGTCATCCGACGCCGCCGGCATTTGATGGCCCGGAAGATCGTAATGGGCGACGAAATCACGACGAGATCCGACTCTGGGCAGAATACCTGTCCGCGGATCCAGAACCATGGCTGGTCGACGATAAAGGAAAGTCGGGGCCACTCGCCGCCGAGGCTTCTTTTGTCATCCTTGGTGATCAAAACGCTGATCCGCACGATGGAGCCAGCTACCAAATCGCGATCAATCAGTTGTTGAATCATCCCCGGGTGAATTCAGAGATCACACCGTCCAGCGTCGGGGGAGTTGAGGCCGCGAAATCTCAGGGCGGAGTGAATCAACAGCATCAAGGCGATCCGGCCCAGGACACGGCGGATTTTAACGACCGATCCGTCGGCAATCTTCGCGCTGACTATGTGCTGCCTTCGAAAACGTTGAAGACCACGGCCGCTGGAATATTCTGGCCTCAGTCCACTGATCCCGGAGCAAAGCTCGCGGAGTGTTCAGATCATCGACTTGTCTGGATCGACGTGAGTCTGTCACGTTAAAAGCATCGTGGAAAAACATCTGGTACAGTGTCTCAGGAAGTTGGCCATGAAAAGAACTCCCTGGCAGCTGTTTGTGCCGTGGCTGGCAGGTGCAGAAGTGGAATCTGAAGTAATCTCCACGCCATCGAATTCGGACGTTTCCGGGAACCGGATCTGTGAGTCTTTCTGAATCTCTATAAGGAATCCCGATGCATCGCTCGACGTTTCTATATTTTCTCATCGCTTTGCCGGTTGTTTGTTTCTGCTGTAAGCCGACCTTCTCTGCTCCTCCGGCACCAGTACCAATAGCGAGTCCCGAAGCTCTGGGCTTTGACTCTGCGCGGTTGGCGTTGATTGATGATCTAGTGAACGAAGGGCTCAGCCAAAGCAAAATGCCGGGAGCGGTCGTCGTTGTGGGCCGGCGCGGTGGAGTCGCTTTCCGCAAGGCTTATGGCTTTCGCCAGACGATGCCGCAGCAGGTTCCGATGACACTCGACACCGTGTTCGATCTCGCTTCATTGACCAAGCCGATTGCGACAGCCACCAGCGTGATGGTGCTGATTCAACAGGGCAAAATTGATGTGAATGCCACGGTTGCGACTTATCTGCCCGACTTCGCCGCCAATGGCAATGACAAGATTACCGTGCGGCACTTATTGACGCATGTCGGCGGTTTGATCGCAGACAATTCCATCAAAGATTACAGCGGCACGCCGGAGCAATCCATTGCCAACATCATGGCTCTGAAACCGAATGCGGAACCCGGACAGGAATTCACCTACAGCGACGTCGGCTTCATCGTGCTGGGTGAGATCGTTAAGAAAGTCAGCGGAATGAATGTTCATGAATTCTCCCAGGAAGCGATCTACGCTCCGCTTGGGATGTCGGAAACCGGATATCTCCCCGGCGATGCCCTGAAAGCTCGCGCAGCAGTGACAGAACAGCGAGAGGATCGCTGGATGCAGGGCGAGGTTCATGATCCTCGAGCCTACGCTCTGGGCGGAATCGCGGGACATGCCGGATTGTTTTCCACCGCCGATGATCTTTCCACATATGCCGTGATGATGCTCAATGGTGGTCGGCTGGGCGACACCGAAATTCTGAATCCCGCGACCTTTCAGCTCATGACGACTGCCATCGAGGTTCCTCGCGGGCGTCGAGCATTGGGCTGGGATGCTCGCACGGGGTACTCGTCAAATCGCGGCGATCTAATGTCGTCGCAGGCGTTTGGGCATGGAGGTTTTACTGGCACAGGGATCTGGATTGATCCAGCGACTGATTTGTTTGTCCTGTTTCTCAGTAACCGAGTTCACCCCGATGGCAAAGGGCTTGTGAATCCGCTGATCGGTCGCATTGGAACGATCGCGGGAGCTGCCCTGTTGGCGTCGAACGATTCCGCAGTGATGAAGTCAGCGTCCGGTAAGCCCGCCGATGTGCTCAACGGAATTGATGTGCTGAAACGAGATAACTTTGCATCATTGAAGGGACGCAAAGTCGGGCTGATCACTAATCAGACTGGATTGAGCCGTGATGGCGTCAGCACTGTGCGACTGCTGCATGAATACAAGGACCTGACGTTGGTAACTCTGTTCAGTCCTGAGCATGGTCTGGAAGGAAAACTGGATATCCCGAAGATCGGTGATCAGCAGGATCCAACAACCGGGCTGAAGGTCTTCAGTCTGTATGGTGAGACGCGAACTCCGACAAAGGAAAGCCTTGAAGGCATTGATACGCTGATCTTCGACATTCAGGATATCGGCTGTCGGTTTTACACCTACGTCTCCACGATGGGGAATGCCATGAAGGCTGCAGGGGAGAACAAGATTCGCTTTGTTGTTCTGGACCGCATCAACCCGGTTGGTGGTGTCGATGTACAGGGGCCGATTCTGGATGACGGCGATCAATCGTTCGTCGGTTATCACACGCTGCCTGTACGACACGGCATGACCGCTGGCGAGCTGGCTCTGATGTTCAAAAAGGAAATGAACGTTGATGTGGATCTGCAGATCGTTCAGGTCGAAGGCTGGAGTCGAAATCAATTGTTCGATGAAACTGGTCTGACCTGGACAAATCCGTCGCCGAATATGCGGTGCCTGAACCAGGCTGTGCTGTATCCAGGTGTCGGGCTGCTGGAGATGACAAATGTTTCGGTTGGACGCGGTACGGATACGCCGTTTGAGGTGCTGGGAGCGCCGTGGATTCGCGAGCGCGAACTGGCGGCTCATCTGAATGCCGCGGGACTTCCGGGAGTGAGATTTGTGCCGGTGAGGTTTACTCCGGACTCTTCGAAGTTCCCCAACGAATCGTGTGGTGGCGTGAATATCGTGATCACCGATCGAGCCGCGCTGAATCCTTTAAGAGTGGGTATTCAGCTGATGTGCAGTCTGCAAGCTTTGTTTCCGAACGACTGGCAGACGAAGAATCTAAACCGGCTGCTTAGCAGTAAAGCCGTAACCGAGGCTGTACTTGCCGGGAAAACAGCGACAGAGATTGAAGCGTTATGGCAAGAACCGCTCAACTCGTTTATGACACGTCGCAGTTCGTTCCTGATCTATCAGTAAACGCCGATCCTGGGTACAGAGTGCTGTGTGCCGTCGGTCAGTTCATCGGGCTTTGTATTTGCTTCGGTGTTGGTGTCGTGTCTCGCTCTTTCGTTTTTTTGCCCATGGTGTTTTGCAATGTTTAACCCGTGGCCGACAGGCCAGAAGCAGAGAATTCCTGGCCTTGCGGCCACGGGTTAAACGGAGTCAGAACTAAGGGATTTGAGAGACACAGCACAATTGCCGTGAAGCCAGACGTCACGATGGTTGCGGAAGGTTTCATGCGTCCATACATCCTGATGCTCTGGGGAGCCTTTGCATTTGCGTGCATGGGAGCCTTCACGCATGCCGCCAAAGACTACTGCGACTGGCAGGTGATCGCGTTCGCTCGTTCCGGAGTTGCGTTGCTGATCGCCGGCTTGCTGGCATTTCGCGATAAGTCTCCGCTCGTCTTCCTGCGACCATGGACCATCTGGGTGCGCAGCATCGCTGGCAGCATGAGCATCATGTGCAACTTCTATGCTCTGTCGCACCTTCCGATTGCCGACGCGCTGACGTTGACGAATATGTTTCCCATCTGGATTGCTGTGCTTTCGTGGCCCGTGCTGGGGCGGTTTCCGGAACGCGAAGTCTGGCTGAGCGTGCTGCTGGCAATGACAGGCGTATTCGTGATGCAGCAGCCTTATCTGGCGTCGGGGAACATCGGAACCCTGGCGGCCGTGTCCGGATCATTCACCAGTGCCGTGGCTCTGATCGGACTGCATCGGCTGAAGGGGCTTGCAGCAAACGCGATCGTGTTTCATTTCTCTGCAGTTTCGATTGTGATTCTGACGTTCGTGTTCTGCTTTTTTCCAGCCAGCAAGCATTCGATTGAGCAATTGAGGATGCCGTGGCCGGGCCCCGGGCTTCTGCTGGGCGTCGGACTCGCGGCAACGGCAGGCCAGTTATTACTGACTCGCGCGTTTTCTGGAGGAGCTCCCGCGCGAGTTTCGGTGATCGGGTTAACTCAGATCGGATTTGCGATGGTCTTCGACGTCGTGCTTTGGGACCGAGCTGTCACGGTGCATTCGCTGATTGGAATACTCATGATCGTCGGTCCTTCGATCTGGCTGATGACTCGGCGAACCCCTGAGAATACTGATGAAGCCAATTGAGCTTCATCAGCGAATGGGAATGGAAATCCCCTGATTGCAGTGGGCTACGAATTCTGACGTTCATGGAGAATCAGGGGACTCACGTCCACCGTTCGCCATGTCTTATTTATTCGCGGGTGCTTCTTCGGAGTCGTCCGGCACAGGGGCCTGCAGTCGCACAAACAACCAGTTCTCTACTTTCTCTGCACCGAAGTGCACCAGCACGGGAGCCTGCTCCTGTGTCAGATTGTAAAGACCGGTTTCAGCGACCAGATCTTCGCTCTCCGTGATTCGGATCGCGACGCGCTGAGTGTCCTTGTCGACTTTGCCCTGCACGCTTTGAGTCAGGTCGGTCTCTGTGTTGTAGAGGGTTCCGCTGACGACACCGTCCTTGTTGACAGCCAGCTGAATGATCCGATTCGGCTCGACGTCTTTCTCACCGGATGACACTGTAAATGTTCCGAGAGCCAGCCATTCGGACTTCTTCGCAGTCTCCTCGTCCGCTGGAGGAGCAACCGTCGCCAGGTCTGCAGCGCTTTGAGCGAACTCGGTGGTCGATGCGACTTTCTCTCCGTTGATGTACACGGAGTTGTCGTTGTAGACGACGTTCCCGCCCTGGCCGTAGTCGTAATACACGGGCTGAGCCCAGACCTGCTGCGGAGCGGACCA
>JBILXT010000115.1:0-18510 GCA_044378235.1 Planctomycetaceae bacterium | reverse complement strand
CAGATTTGATAATGGTCTGTGTCACTGACTGTATTCCAGCTCACCCTCGGTCGCCGTGTTCGCCAGGTCTTGACAGAGTTGTCGATGACCGGGACAGCGGGTGGTGCGGTTCGAACAGGCACGTTCGCCATGCTCATTATCAGAATGCTGCCTCGCTGCGGAGATTGGAAGCCGTCAAAATAGGGCACGCCCCATGCAAATTCGATGAGGCCATCACCATTGGTGTCGCCCAGGCTATTCACCGTACTACCGATATTCCACTCCGGAAGTTCGGTCTCCTGGATGGAGGCTGCAGTTCCAGCGGGTGTCAACGTCATCAGACAGAGCCGATGGTGATCGCTGAGCTTATCAGCGACAACGAAGCCAATGTCGTTAATTCCGTCTGCATTGATGTCACCAATCTGGGTGAGATTCCAGATTCCTTCGTTTTCAGCAAGCTGCAGCCCGCCGTTCCGCCCGGGGCCGATACCCACCTGTTTTTTGACCTTGCCATTCTCATTCATGAACAGAATGTCGATCTGCGTTGGGTTTGAAATCCATAATGAGCCAGAGCCGAAATAGAAACCATGCAATGAAGCCAGATCAGTCACGCCGTCCCGATCGATGTCACCTATGGAAGTAATGAACGCTCCGGAATACTGATTGTCATTAAGAAAAGTACTCCCCTGGACATGGCTCTCGTTGACGACATAACTTCGTACTGTGCCATCAGGGTTCATGAAAAGTGTATAGAACTTGGCAACTCTGACCAAACCAAGTCCATCATAGAATCCGCCCATAGCACTGACGACCAGGTCCGTCACTCCATCTCCATCCAGATCGCCAGGCGTCGAGATGGAACTGCCAAAGTGGTCGCTGTTTTGCAAGTCCGGGCCACCGTTTAGAGAATGCGTGATCAGCGTTGTACTCTTCGCGGTGCCGTCTGCATTCAGACGAACAATGTAGATTGCTCCCCGACTGTTTCGGGGAGCTCCAATGGCCAGATCCGTGATGCCGTCGCCGTCAATATCACCAAGACTCTCTACACTATCGCCGAAACGACTATTAAAGGAGAGGTCGGGGCCACCGTTGTAATTGTCAGAGATTCGGACCGTTTTCATCGCTGTTCCGTCGGTATTCCGGAACACCACATAAACAATACCAGGCTGCATAAACGAATGAGGGTCAATCCCAGCGACAGGATCGGTTACCACAATGTCCTCGACACCGTTTTGGTCCAGGTCTCCGACGTTGGTGATATCCGTACCAAAGTTAGACGTCACAAAAACCGGTGGTCCGGAGGTCTCTTCCAGCGTCACATCGACCATCGCTGCTATCGTCTGGGTACCGACGATGGTGGGAGGAATCGCCATACGACTGCGGATCGTGAATCGATAATCCTCAACCTCTCCGTCAATTGCCGCCCCGGTTGAGTTCGCTGCCGCGTTATCGCTGCTCAGACGAAAACGTGCGAATGTTTGGCCCGAGAAACGTGAAAACGCCTGTGGGAATCTCAGAGTGAATCGCTGGCCTTGCGCCCCTGAAGGAACGGGAATCTGAGTGCGTTCTGTCGCATTTTCAAAAACACCGTTTCGATCCAGGTCAATCCAGCCATACAGAGTGCTCGCCCGTCCGGTTGTGTTCGTGGCGATCAGAGTGACGACGGGACTGGCTTCGGCAGTGACCAGCAGATCCAGAGGATTCAGGACTCCATCTTCGTCATCACTGCCGTTCCCGATGAATCGATCATCTCCGGCAGCATCCTGCCCCTGAACAGCAGTCTCTTCACCGTCGACGCCCGCTCCGAGAAATAGCGTGGTTCGTGTTTGATCGATCCTATGCTGAGGCCCATTGTTCGCGACAAGCGTCTGATAATCCCCAACTCCCGTTGCTGCAGATGAGTCGGGGGCATCACCCAGATCCGCGGCCAGTAATAACCTGGCTTCCAGCACATCGACCAGAGCTGCGGCCGGATGCGGCATGACAGCACGACGGCGTCGTGCAGAACTCGGCCCACTGAATGATGTTCGGACTGCGTGAGTAATAAAGGGAATCAGGCCGCTCATCGGAAATGCCATCATTGAGTGCATGTCTGGACGTCAACACAAGAGAGTACCATTGGCGAATGTATGGCCATGGTCTTAGTAGTGCAAGATGCAGTTCCCCTTCCAGGAGATGCGTTCGTTTTCATCAGAAGGGGAAGACGGTCCGTGACAGCATTGAATCGGCGAAACAAGGGCATGCTTCGACGGAGAATTGCGAATGACGCCCCGACTTCCCAGGGCCAGACGCAACGTCGAGTCTTATCGGGGCGAGACGCTTCTGAATCCGGCGTGACAACCTCCCTGTGGATTCGGTTGTGGTCAACTAAACTCGTTCAAGAACTGATTGTTGCGTGCCTGGCGGGATTGCCGACGGCCTTGGAAATGATAGTCTTCCGTTCAGTCCCCGCGAAAGTGGGCCGTTCGTTACCAACGCAGTTCTGCTGCGCCAGTCCCTCTTGAGCACAAACATGAGACGTCTTCCTCTGCTGACCCTGTTGGCCCTCTTGGCAACACTCACTCCGATCATTGCCGACTCCAGCGATGACGATCAGGCGCTCAACGCACTTCCTCGCAGCACTCCCGAAGCGCAAGGAGTTTCCTCAAAAGGCATTTTAAGCTTCATTGAGGACGTCGACACGAATGTCGACATGATGAACAGCTTTATGCTGGTGCGTCATGGGCATGTCGTTGCTGAAGCCTGGTGGGCTCCGTATGACGCTCAGACTCCGCATGTGCTTTATTCGCTCAGCAAGAGCTTTACGTCAACAGCTGTCGGGCTGGCGATTGCTGAAGGAAAACTCAGCATTGATGATGACGTACTGAAGTTCTTTCCTGAGGAGGCTCCTGCAGAACCATCCGCAAACCTGAGATCCATGCGAGTGCGTGATCTGTTGCGAATGACCACGGGACACGCGACCGAACCTCCGATGTGGCGTGAAGAGCCGGATTCGCCGATGAAAGATGCCACGTGGACAAAGAAGTTTCTGCATCATCCTGTCGCGTTTAAGCCGGGGACTTTGTTTGTCTACAACACGCCAGCAACGTACATGCAGTCGGCCATCGTGCAGAAGGCGACGGGGCAAACAGTCCGCGACTATTTGATCCCGCGACTCTTCGAGCCCCTGGGAATTGAAACACCTTATTGGTTCAACAGTCCACAGGGAATCAACACCGGCGGCTACGGCCTGCTCGCTCGCACAGAGGATCTTGCCAAACTTGGGCAGCTCTATCTTCAGAAGGGCCAATGGAAGGGCAAGGAAGTACTGCCGGCCGCCTGGGTCGACGCAGCCACGTCACGGCAGACTTCGAATGGCTCTGATCCCAACAGTGACTGGAGTCAGGGTTACGGATATCAGTTCTGGCGATCACGTCACAATTCGTTTCGAGGTGACGGGGCCTTTGGGCAGTATTGCCTTGTTCTTCCGGAACAGGACGCCGTCATTATTATCACGAGCGGCGTCCGCAACATGCAGGATGTGATGGACCGAGTTTGGGACAAGCTGCTTCCTGCATTCGAAGCAACAAAGTTGCCGACCGATGATTCGGCTTTGGCATCATTGCAGAAGAAGATCGGATCCCTCAGCGTCAAAACTCCGAAGAATCAGGCTGCACCGTCGGTCGCGGAAGAGTTTACCGGAGTCTGGTTCGAGTTCCCCGAGAATGCGGCTGGAATTAAAGCGATCGCTGTTGATCTGCATTCGGAGATTCAATCACTGATCATTCGCACGAAAGATGGAGAAGTCACAACGCCCTTTGGCTATGCCAACTGGAAGACAACGCCCAACGGCTACTCGGCCGGAATGAATCGTTTTTTGAGCGTCCCAGAGAAGCCTCTCATCGCCGCGAGTGCAGGCTGGGTTGCGGACAACGTCCTGTCGATCAAACTCATCGCCTGCGAAACGCCATTCTCGACACTACTGACGCTTGAATTCGAAGACGACAAGCTCATCGTCGACGCTGAGCACAACGCAGCCTTTGGTCCCCTCAAGCAGCCTCAGTTGATCGGACAACGCAGCAGTCAGTGAGATCAACCGCGTCGGCTGAGGGTCTGATCGTTCAAACTTTGCCATTTGAAGACGTCGTACCCTCGCCCTCCTGACGCTGTCGATGTATTTGTAGGACGGCCTTTTCAGGCCGTCGTCACAAGAGAAATTCGTTTCGGCGCTTTGAAGCAGGCGTCCCACAGTTTCTTACGGCCCCTTCGGTTTCACATACTGAACGAGTAGTCCACAGCAGGCTGTGGATTCGAAAGCGGCAGCAGGCGGCCGCAGTCCATATCGAGGTGCGGCGATGCAAGAGAATCCTTCGACGAAACCGACACCAGAATCATCACAGAACACACCGAATGAAGCTTCTCGGCAGTCGCTCTTGTTTTCTGGTCTGTCGATTTTCTTCGGGACATTGATGCTGTTTCTGTTTGTTGCCGATCGGCACTTTGGACTTTCATCGCCACCAGAGAACGGTGGCGACAGCGATAGCTATGAGCGGCTTGGTTACAATCTTGCTGCGGGACTGGGTTTTGGATTCTGCCCCTCGGATCAATCGATTCTTGAAGGGAAAGCCGAGCCCACAACGGTGGAGCGATGCGAGGCAGGATGTGATGCCGGCGAGTTTCAGCTTACCGCCTACCGGCCGCCGGGCTTTCCATTTGTCATTGCCGCCATCTATCGTCTGAGTCCACTGAACTACTTTGCCGTGCGAGTTCTCAACTGCGTGGCCTGTGCAGTTGCCGTGACATTGGCAAGTCTTTGGCTGGCTCGACGGTATTCTCTGACAGCGGCTGCTCTGGCAAGCGTGACGTGTTGCGTTGATCCGCGATTTCGCGAGTTCGCCGGATCCTTTCTGACGGAAAACCTGGCGACGCTTGGGCTCTGCTGTTTTGCTCTGACGTTCGCCCGGTTCGTGGAACAAAAAACGGTCCGAAATGCTGCGATGTGTGGATTGGCTTTGTCAGCCCTGGTGTTTGTTCGATCTTTCTACGTCGCCTGGTATCCGCTCATCTGGATCATTGTGGCGTGGATGTTGTTTCGAAGTGTTCGAAGCGGTTTTCAGACCACCAGCAAAGCGAGTTGCGTGGCCATCACGTTCGGACTCTGCAGTCTCCTGCTGACGGGCCCTTGGTGGGTCCGAAATTGTCTTGTCCTCGATGCCATTATGCCGACGGGAACTCAGGGCGGCATTGGTATCGCGGATGGTTTCAGTGACAGCGCGATGGAGAACTTCGGAAGCTGGACTCCCAAAACGGCCGACCGCATTATTACTGAACTTCGAGCCGACCCGAATTTTGCCGGCCGCAGCGAAATCGAGATTGAAAAAGAACACTGTCGCAGGGGAGCAGCGAAGGCCTCGGAATGGATCAAAACGCACCCGGAATTGTTGCTGCAGCTCACGTGGTGGAAACTGAGTCGTCTTTGGGAGTTCGGGAGTGTGCAGCACACGGCACTTTTCGGCCTTTGTGCGCTGGGGATGTGGTTCAGTCGAGCGACGCCGTTGTGTCGAATCCTGTTGCTGCTATTCGTTCTGAATTCTCTGACCGTGATGGCCACTTATCATACCTATGAACGATTTCTGACTCCGTTTCGCCCGCTGATTCACGTTATGTGTGCGTGGGGCTTTTGTCAGCTTGTTCAGACGCTGCGGCTTCGCCGGTTTCACTCCGTTTGAATGCTTCAGTCCGGTTTTTCGGGCCCTCGTCCCGTCAGAAGCGATGATTTTGCGGTCAAAACGTGGCAAAACGGACTGATCGTGAAAGAGCGAATTGATTTCCCCAAGCGTTCTCCATTATCGTTCCGGCTGCAATGGCCGTCGATTGTGGGATTTTGGCCCCATGATGGATGAGGGCGATCGTCATCCGGGACCTCCGGATTTCCCGCCACTGGCAGATTCCTGCCTGGGCGGTCATTTCCTGTGGCAGCGGTCAATTTGACTGTTAAGCTTCTCCCCCTTCAGCGGGGATACTGCCTCCGAGAGTTAGCGTTTCGCAACATTTTTGAGTGAGATTGATTACATGAGCACTGTGTCTGCGCTTCCTTACAAGGTGGCCAATATTGAACTTGCTGAACTTGGCCGTAAGGAAATCGAGATTGCTGAGATCGAGATGCCCGGCCTGATGGCTCTGCGTGAAAAGTACGCAGTATCACAACCGCTGAAAGGCGCTCGGATCGCTGGCTGTCTGCACATGACGATCCAGACCGCAGTACTGATCGAAACGTTGAAGGCTCTGGGTGCTGAAGTTCAGTGGTCCAGCTGCAACATCTTCTCCACTCAGGACCACGCTGCTGCTGCAATCGCCGCTGCAGGATTTCCTGTCTATGCGTGGAAAGGGATGAACAACGAAGAATTCGACTGGTGCATCGAACAGACTCTGTACTTCCCCGACGGTCAGCCGTTGAACATGATTCTGGACGATGGTGGCGACCTGACAACCATGGTTCATGACAAGTATCCTGAACTGCTCAAGGGCATCAAAGGTCTGTCAGAAGAAACGACGACCGGCGTACACCGCCTGCACCAGATGCTGGAAGCCGGCAAGCTTGCCGTTCCTGCCATCAACGTGAATGACTCCGTCACCAAGAGCAAGTTCGATAACCTCTACGGTTGCCGCGAATCTCTGGCTGACGGCATCAAGCGAGCCACCGACGTAATGGTCGCTGGCAAGGTTGTTGTGGTCTGCGGTTACGGTGACGTGGGCAAGGGCTGTGCGGACGCAATGGACGGTCTGGGTGCTCGAGTCATCGTGACGGAAATCGATCCAATCTGTGCCCTGCAGGCTCTGATGGAAGGTTACCAGGTTACAACGATGGATGAAGCCGCTGCTCAGGGCGACATCTTCGTCACAACGACCGGCAACATTGACGTCATTCGTGGCGAGCACATGGACAAGATGAAGCACCAGGCTATCGTGTGCAACATCGGTCACTTCGACTCCGAAATCCAGATCGCTTACCTGAATAACAGCAAGACCATCCGCCGAATCCGCATCAAAGGCCCAGCCGACGAAGGCGGTCCAGTTGATAAGTACGTTTATCCAAACGGCAAGGCCATCATCGTCCTCGCCGAAGGACGTCTGGTCAATCTGGGTTGTGCGACAGGTCACCCATCGTTCGTGATGAGCAACAGCTTCACCAACCAGGTGATGGCACAGCTGGCACTGTGGACTGAAACTGAAAAGTTCACCATCGGTGTTCACATGCTGCCAAAAGAACTGGACGAAGAAGTGGCACGACTGCACCTCGGCAAGCTGGGTGCTAAGCTGGAAACTCTGACACCGGCTCAGGCCGCGTACATCGGTGTTGCAGCCAGTGGCCCATACAAGCCAGCTCACTATCGCTACTAATCTGCTCTTTCGATCTTTGATCGATTGAATCCCGAAGAAGCCCCGGTTCACCCCGTGGGCTTCTTTTCGTTGAGGCCGTCTTGAATGTCATTTCAACGTGCAATCGTCAAAAAGGACTTTAATTTGTATTCAAACCTGCGATCATTGAGGTTACGGGCGGGATTGCATACCGGCCTGATGTTTCCGCGTTAGAACTCTTCCTGCCGAGCATTCTGCGATGAACCTGAACTGCCCTTCAAAATGGCAACTCACTTCCCTGTTCGCACTTCTGTTTTCGCTTTCACTCAGCGTCACCCGCGCTGATGAAGTTCGTTTCAATCGCGATGTGAAGCCGATCCTTTCGCAGAACTGCTTTCAATGTCATGGACCCGACGATCAGCATCGAGCCGCCGGGCTGCGTCTGGATCAGCGCGACGCCGCGCTGAAACCGGCCGAGTCCGGTGCAGCTGCGATTGTGCCCAACGACGTTGAACAAAGCGAACTTCTGAAGCGTATCTCGTCCGCTGATGCAGATCTGCATATGCCGCCCGCCGATTCCGGAAAGATACTGACGCCGGAACAGATCGATATCCTGCGACGATGGATCGAACAGGGCGCGAAGTATGAGGGACACTGGGCTTTCGAGAAGGTCGGAACTCCGACAATCCCGAAGGTCGCTTCTGAGCACTCGCCGTTTGTCGCGAATCCGATCGACTCGTTCATCATTGCGAGACTCGAGGCACAGGGACTGAAGCCGTCTGCTCAATCGGATCGAGTAACTCTTCTCCGTCGCGCGACGCTGGATATCACCGGTCTGCCGCCCACATTGGAAGAGATCGATGCCTTTCTGAAGGATGATTCGCCGGATGCGTGGGAGCATGCCGTAGATCGATTGCTTGCTTCACCACATTACGGCGAGCGGATGGCTCTGAGTTGGCTGGATAATGCTCGCTACGCCGACAGCAATGGATTCCAGGTCGACAGCAGTCGCGAAATGTGGGCGTGGCGAGATTGGGTGATCAACGCTTACAACGCCAATATGCCGTTCAATCAGTTTACGATTGAGCAGCTGGCGGGCGATATGCTGGCCAATGCAACTCAGGGTCAGATCATCGCGACTGGCTTCAATCGAAATCATCGCCTGAATGGCGAAGGTGGGCGTATTGAACAGGAGTGGTTTGTTGAGACCGTCATCGATCGAGTTGAAACGACCGGATTGACATGGCTGGGTCTGACTTTGAATTGCTGCCGATGTCATGACCACAAATACGATCCGGTCTCGCAGCGCGAGTTCTATCAGCTCTTTGCCTACTTCAATTCTGTGGAGGAATCCGGCGTACTTTCGCCAACGACGAAGCGAGCCGAGAATACCCCTCCATTAATGACTCTGCTGACGCCCGAGCTTGAACAACAGCGATCTGAACTCCAGCAGGTGGTTGCCGCTGCGACAGCAGAACGTGATGCTGTCACGAAAACTCTTCCGGAACTTCTTGCAGCCTGGGAAGTTCACGTGAAACAAAGAGAGACGCGTCCTGTTTGGCAGTTACGGGAACCTCGCAGCGTGACCTCAGTTGGAGGGGCAACGTTCACGCGACTTGATGATGGGTCGTGGCTGGCCTCCGGAGCGAATCCTCCCAACGATGAATACCGTATCGAGATTCCTCTGGAGTCCAATCGTCTGTCGGGCATCCTGTTGGAAACACTGCCGGATCCTTCTTTGCCGGCACAAAGCCTGGGGCGAGGATTCAACGGTAATTTTGTTCTTACGGGCGTTTCTGCCGAACTTCAGGTTGGCGACGCCGCGCCGGTCGCAGTGGCGCTGAAGAAGGCTCAGGCTGATTACGAACAGCCCAATTACACGGCCGCAAAGATTCGTCTGGATGTTCGTCCCAAAGATCGACGTGGACAATCGCCTTCCGGCTGGGCGATCGATGGGAATGATCCCGCAAAGAAAGTGGCACGCCGCGTCTTCTTTGCTCCGGAGAGTCCCGTGGAAGCTGCTACCGGTGCGGTGCTGATCGTTCGCGTTACTCATGACTCACAGTTTGCCGATCACAATGTCGGTCGAATTCGGCTTTCGGTTTCCGACGCCGACAGCGATCAGGTTGGATTGGGGGATGGCGGCCTGCCTGCCGACATTCGTGCAGTCCTTGATGTTGCACAGGAGTCGCGGACCGCCGACCAAACAGCTCAGCTGCAAAAGTACTTCCGCGAACAGACGGACAACCCAATTCGCAATGCACAGAACGCCCTGACGGATGCTCAGGCCAAACTGGCTGAGTTCAATGCCAATCTGCCGACCACCATGGTGATGAAGGAAACGAATCCGCGAGATGCCTTTATCCTCACTCGAGGCGAATACGATCGCCCGGCCGACAAAGTCGAACGCGCCACACCTGCGTTTTTGCCTCCACTGCCGGAAGGCGTTTCCAATGATCGACTTGGTTTTGCTCAGTGGGTGGTCGGTGAAAACAATCCGCTGACAGCAAGAGTCTGGGTGAATCGAGAATGGGAGCGATTTTTCGGCACTGGTCTCGTGAAGACGAGCGAAAACTTCGGTTCACAGGCGGAGTTCCCCAGTCATCCGGAGCTTCTTGACTGGCTGGCCGATCAATTTATGCATCCGACGACCTTGCCAGCGGTAGAATCTAAGCCTGCGCAGGCCTGGGATATGAAGGCTCTGCAGAAACTTATTCTGATGAGCGCAACCTATCGGCAGACATCGCACACGGATAAGGATCGTCTCGCTCTGGATCCCGACAATCGACTGCTGTCACGTGGACCTCGATTTCGTCTGTCGGCCGAGTTGATTCGTGATCAGGCTTTGGCTGTCAGCGGGTTGCTGGTCAGGAAGATTGGCGGCCCCAGCGTTCGACCGTACATGCCCGAGGGTGTGTGGGACGAGACAAGCAAGTACGGCGACCTGCGAGGATACAATCATGAAAAAGGAGAAGGACTGTATCGTCGCACGATGTACACAATCTGGAAACGCACTGCGGCTCCTCCGAGCCTTCTCTTGTTCGATGCGACCAACCGCGAAGTCTGCACGATCAAACGTTCCAGAACGAACACACCACTGCAGGCGTTGGCACTCCTGAATGAAGTGACTTTCGTGGAAGCCGCGCGAGGTTTAGCGATGCGAATGGTGAAAGAGGGAGGTTCGACGGACTCAGACCGGCTGGTATTCGGTTTTCGTCTAGTCACAGGACGATCGCCATCTCCGCAGGAGCAACAAGTACTGGCAGAAGGATTGGGATCGGATCGAGCCTTGTTCACGCAGTCGCCCGAGGCGGCGGCTCAGTTGCTCAAGGTCGGTGAACTCTCCGTCGAGAATACACTTGAGCCAGTCGAACTCGCTGCCTGGACGACGACGGCCAATGTTCTGCTGAATCTCGATGAATTTGTCACGCGAGAGTAATCCAGGTGTCTGACGTTCATACACCTGAGCAGCGATCATTCAACATGTCACGGATTCGTTCTCGCGACACGAAGCCGGAGATGGTCGTGCGTTCGCTGGTGCACCAGATGGGGTTTCGATTTCGGCTGCATGTCAAAGGACTGCCAGGAACTCCTGATCTTGTCTTGCCTGCTCATCGCAAAGTTATTTTCGTGCATGGCTGTTTTTGGCACATGCACCGCTGTCGATACGGTAAAGTGAGGCCCGCTACGAATACGGAGTTCTGGCAAAACAAGCGAGGTGGTAATGTCACTCGAGATCAACGCAATCGGCGATTATTGAAAGCCGCCGGATGGTCCGTGCTCGTCGTTTGGGAGTGCTGGACTCGCGACATCGAAGGAAAACTCCTGCCGGGGCTTCAGGAGTTTCTGGGGCCGAAGAAGACCGTTCGCTGACGAGTTCCGACGGCGTTGCTGAGTGTTCCTGAGTGGTGTCGCAACGACTCAGTTCCAGCCACTTTGTTACATGTGGAACCAGATCTGCGGACCGGATTGCTGGCGAAATCACGAGCGATTTCGTTGCGTGGAGAGACGAGGACGGTCATCGCGATCACGAATTTAAAAGATTCTTTTGGTGACTGTCGATTTATCGATTCCTCGTTCGACTACTGGGTGTTCGATGACAGAAGCTCTTCGTTTCGCAACCCATTTTGAGTCTGACGTTTCATGATGAATCCTCCACACACAATCAAACTTCACCGTATTCTGCGAGCTCCCGCGGACCGCGTTTATCGAGCGTTTCTGGACCCGGATGCGATGGTGAAATGGGTCCCGCCCCATGGATTTGTGGGAAGAATACATGAAATGGATGCTCGAGTGGGCGGTGGCTATCGTATGTCATTCACCAACTTCTCAACCGGAAAGAGCCATTCGTTTGGTGGTAGGTATCTGGAGTTGAGCCCCGGTGAGCGAATCCGGTACTCCGACTCGTTTGACGACCCAAACTTGCCAGGTGAAATGCAGGTCACGATCTCGCTGCGAAAAGTGCTCTGTGGAACTGAACTTGAGATCATTCAGGAAGGTGTTCCAGCCGTGATTCCGGCGGAGTTCTGTTACGCGGGCTGGCAGGAATCCCTGCAGTTGTTGGCGCTGCTCATCGAAGCTGAAATCCCGGATGAGGCGTAGGGGCTGTGACGAAATGTAGGACGCCCTTTTCAGGGCGTCGAAATCAGTCGCCCTTTGCGGCCACGACGGCATGAAAAGGCCGTCCTGCAAGTAAGTCTACAGCCCCTCGAGGCCTGCCTGGCCGTTACTCAAATCCACTAAAACATCTTTGAACAAAGGGAATACGATGCAAACACCAGAACCCCAGGAGCAACATCGCTGGCTTCATCAGTTGGTCGGCGAATGGACCTTTGAGCATGAGTGCAACATGGGCCCCGATCAGCCGCCGATGAAGTGCGCAGGAAAGCAATCGACGCGTGCTTTGGGAGAACTCTGGATCATCGGTGATATCACCAGTTCGCTTCCGGATGGGAGTCCGGGGCAGTCTGTGATCACGCTGGGATTCGACATCGCTCGTTTAAAGTTTGTGGGGACCTTCATCGCCTCCTGCATGACTCATCTTTGGCCTTACGAGGGATCGCTGGACGCATCGGGAAAAGTTCTGACTTTGGATTCCGAAGGACCCAGCTTTTCGGGTGACGGAACAATGGCCAGATATCAGGACATCATTGAAATCCTCGACCGGGATCACCACACAATGACGTCACGTGTGCAGTCGGCGGATGGAACGTGGACACAGTTCATGCACGGAACGTATTGCCGTTCCGGCGCAAATTGAGCCCCACTATGATTTCACAACCGGGCGTACTTTTGCACGCAGAATCGTGTCGAGTCTTCTCATGCGGCAGGTTCCTGTCACGTGATTCTCGGGCTTCCTAATTCAGCAACAATGAAAGTTCAGTGTGTATGTCCCCGAAACTTCAACGCGTCATCGGTTGGGTGATGACTGGCCTGTTGGAGATTCTGCTGATTGGAATCAGTGGAATCCCAAAGTTCATGGACTGGCCGGGTAAGAAGGAAATGCTTGATCGCATGGGCATGACCGCAGATCTCATGCCCAGAATTGGCGTCGTTGAAATCTTAGTGGCGATCCTCTTTCTGATCCCGCGAACATCTTTTGTGGGTGCGATTCTGATCACGGGGTATCTTGGCGGAGCCATCATGACTCATCTGAGAATCGGTGATCCGTGGATTTTTCCTGTCATTCTTGGCGTATTCATGTGGGTCGCTTTGGGCTTGCGAAACCCTGTCATCTTTACGCTGGCGTTGGGCCAGTCTCCAGCGGGCCGAAGAGCTGACGAGGTGAACTCATGAAGTATATGTTGCTGGTCTATAGTCCGGAGAATGCCTGGAGTCCTGAGGAGTGGTCGAAGTGTGTTGAGACTTCTATGGGGATTTGCCGGGAGATGGCGCCAAAGGTCAGTTAATCTCCGCAGCACCACTGTTGCCAGTCGCAACAGGGACGACTGTTCGTTTGCGCGAAGGGCAGAGATTCATCACGACTGGGCCTTTCGCGGAGACTATCGAACAGCTGGGGGGATACTACATCATAGACGTGGATAATCTGGACGATGCAATTGCGATCGCCGGGCGACTGCCGCCAGCAGCCAAGGGAACGGTGGAAGTCCGTCCGTTGTTCAGACTGGAAGGTTTGCCCGAGGAAAAGCTTTCTCCCGAATTTACAGCGCATGACTCTTCACTGAATAAGTTCATGTTCCTCTGTTACGACGACGAGGAAGCGTGGCGAACTGCCGGCAGAGAAGCTCATCACGCGGCAATGCTTGAAGCCGTGGAACTGACTCATTGGCTGGACGGGCGAGGTCAGTATCTCAGCGCTTCGCCGCTGCATCCAATTGCCACAGCGACCAGTGTGCGAGTGCGGAACGGGCAGCGGCTCGTGACGGACGGCCCATTCGCGGAAACTCGGGAGGTGCTGGGGGGCTATTACGTGATCCTGGCAAAGGACCAGTCCGAGGCTCTGGATATTGCCGCACGTCACTCTGGTGCTCGAGTAGGTGCCGTGGAAGTTCGTCAGGTCGTCGATCTTTCCCGCATGCCGCCGTCCTCATAAGAACTCATGAAGCTGGTTGAAACTTCTTTTTGTCGGTTTGGTAAACATCTCTAAAGGATCAACATGACGACATCCATCACCCCTTATCTGTTTTTCTCCGGTCGTTGCGAAGAAGCACTCGATTTCTATCGCGAAGCACTCGGTGCCCGGATTGAAGTCGTGATGCGATACAATGAAAGCCCCGATCCGATTCCTCCGGGAATGCTGCAGCCGGGGTTCGAGAGCAAGATTATGCATGCGTCGTTTCGAATCGGAGAAGCCTCTCTGATGGCTTCCGATGGCTGTGACGACAAAGCCAACTTCTCCGGTTTTCAACTCGCACTGTGCGTCGATACAGAAGCCGACGCTCATCGCGTCTTCAACGCACTGGCGAGCACTGGCAGTGTCTCCGTGCCTCTGGGCCCAACGTTCTGGTCACCATGTTTCGGCATGCTCACCGACAAGTTTAACATCACCTGGATGGTGATGGTCCCCGGGCCGGCAGGCTAATTGACTCCCGCAGTTCGTATTGTGTCAGGGCGAGCTCAATTCGCGCTCGAATTTCCCGAGACGTGGTATTGCCATGAAATCATGGACTCCAGCATTGCGCGTTGAGAGCCGAGGATGTGAAGAAATGTAGGACGTCCTTTTCAAGGCGTCGAGATCGTCTGTTGCCTGGAGTAGCGACGGCCTGAAAGGGCCGTCCTACAAAGAGTCACAGCCTCAACGCGAAGATCAAGTGACGAACATCCCCGCTCACTGGATGACTTGAGCCTTCGACGTCAAACGCCTCGAGAGTAGAGCCGGGGTTTTCGCTGCCGTACTCTTGTTGTTCTTATTTCCCGAGATCCTGGAAGCGTTCATAGGACTGATTGAGCGGGTGAGCGTCTTTGCGCCCTTCAATCATGGTCGCGGCCCATTCGGCAAGTCGCAGTCCCAGTCGACGGCAGGCTTCCTGTTCGCGATCAGCGACCGGCGGCCCTGCGGCAATCGCGCCGTAGTGCGCGGAGAATTTTACGCCGGTGTAGTCGGTGAGGCCGAAGACCAGAAATCCGTAATTAATGAGAATGGACATCAGAGTCATGCAGGTCCATTCCTGTCCGCCGCCCCACGCTCCTGCAGAACTGAAGACGCAGCCAATTTTGCCGTCGAGCTTCCCCCAGTTTTCGATCGGCTGCTGGTCCCACCATTGCTTCATTTGCCAACTGACGGTGCCATAGTTTGTCGGTGAGCCGAGGGCGATGCCATCGCACCACTCCAGATCCTTGTGGCTGGCGTCTGAGATGTCTCTCAATCGAACTTCGGTATTCGTCAGCTGCCCCGCGCCTTCTGCAACCAGTTCAGCCATGCGGCGAGTGTTTCCGCTGTTGGAATGAAAGAGCACAAGAATCTTCGCCACGATGGATGCCTCACTGAGAAAACAAATTTCATTTTGACTTCGGCGGAGTATAGATGAAGGCCATCCCTGGTGAACTCGAGATGTTGCCATGGTCGTTTCAACATTATCGTCGCAACTTGATCAACGGCGGCCTGTGATTTGGGTGAAATGCTGAGCAACGAATTATCAATGGTCGGAGTCGGATTGAAGTCAGCCATGTGAACCCTGCAAGGCTCAGCTTGCGGAGCAAGATGGCTACAATGTCGCCGTCTCGCTCCGCCGAGACGAGCTTTTAACGGGCCGCACCTGAAACAGCAGCGGCCTGTGATTTGTGTGCAACGCTGTGCAATGAATCGTTATCGGTCGAAGTCGGGACAGACTCAACCACGTGAACCTTGCAAGGCTCATCTTGCGGAGCAAGATGGCTACATTGTAGCCGTCTCGCTCCGCCGAGACGAGCCTTTAACGGGCCGCACCTGAAACCGCGGCGGCCTGTGATTAGTGTGTAACGCTGAACAACGAATCATTAACGGTCGGAATCGGAAGTGACTCAGCCATATGAACACTGCAAGGCTCATCTTGCGGAGCAAGATGGCTACATTGGATACCCCTATGAACATTCTCAATCAATACTCCGCGATACTGATTCTGCTTATCGCGATGACCCTTAACGCAACCGCCGCGATGGCGCAGCGAGTCAACTACGAAGAAGCTCCGATCAGCTACAGCCTGGCAGTCCCCGAGAACGTAATCTCCAAACTGCAGACAAAGCTTGATGCCGGTGACCAGAAGCTGCAGTTCGAGAACAATCGGGGATACCTGAAGTCGCTGCTGGAGACTTTAGAGATTTCTCCATCGTCGCAGGTCCTGTCATTCAGTCGCACGAGCCTGCAGGATGACAAGATTTCGCCGAAGACACCGCGAGCCATCTACTTTAACGACGAAGTTCATCTGGGATTCGTACAAGGAGGACTGATCGAAATTGCTGCTCGTGATCCCAAACTGGGAATGGTCTTCTACACGCTGAAACAGGAAGAGGCGGAAACTCCGGTCTTCAAACGGCAGACAAACTCCTGCCTGACATGTCATGGAGCCGCGCGGACGAAGAATGTACCCGGGTTGCTGGTGCGATCCGTTTATCCCGATCCCGGTGGACATCCCGTGGTTGCTGCCGGCAGTTTTCTTTCAACCCACAAGAGTCCTCTGAATCAACGGTGGGGTGGTTGGTATGTCACGGGAACTCATGGTGACCAGGCTCATATTGGCAACTTTACCCTCACCACGGCCAAGAAACCCAAAGTCGTCGACAATTCCAAGGGGCACAATATCACGGACTTGAAAGATCGCTTCGATGGCACTCCATATCTGACTCCGCACAGTGATATCGTCGCCCTGATGGTTCTTGAGCATCAGACGGACACGTTCAACGTACTGACCCAGGCCTCTTTCGAAGTGCGACATGCGTTGTATCTTCGCGAACAGGCGACTCAGTCCGACGCGGCGGCGATTGAAACCAGTGAAAAGTCCTACACTCAGCGACTACAAAAGGCGACGGAACTGGTCGTCATGTCGCTACTGTTTTCAGAGGAGACAAAGCTAACCGCGCCAATCGTGGGGACGTCATCGTTTGCTCAGGACTTTGCCGCCAAAGGAACCAAAGACAGCCAGGGCCGCAGCCTGCGAGAATTCGACCTGAAGACTCGGATGTTTCGTTATCCGTGCAGCTATCTCATTCAAACCCCTGCCTTTGATGAGTTGCCAGAGGATTTGAAGTCGTCGATCGGGCAACGAATCAACGTCATACTCAACGCGGAAGTTCCCGAGAAGGGTTTCGAACATCTTACGGCCGAAGATCGAACCGCGTTGCTCGCCATTCTTGCGGAAACGAAGCCGGGATTGGTTCATTAACGGAATCTCAACAACGTCGCGACAGAATGTCGGGCGATTTCAATGCTCTTTTTAACATGGACTTATGCGATGAAAACCATCCGATCTCTTTTTATTGCGACAGTGGTGGCACTCGCGGCCCCTGCAAATGCACACGATACATGGGTCGAGGTCAACTCGACCGAAGTGCGACTCGGGCAGGTGGTGCATGTGGACCTGAAACTCGGCAATCACGGAAACAACCACCGCGATTTTAAGCTCGCCAGCAAGATTACCCTCGCGCCATGCACGCTGGCGGTCGTTGCCCCTGACGGGCAATCTCATGATCTGAAGGCGAAAGTTGTCGACACCGGATTTGCTCCGAAGGAAGGCTACTGGACTGCTCGTTTCGTCCCGACTTCGAAAGGCCTGCATGCAGCATGGCACACACTGGATACGTTGCATGGTACGATACGAGCGATCAAGAGCAGTAAGAGCTATTTCGTTGTGGGCGATGCTGCACAGCATAAGGGCGACACGAACTTCTCAAAGCCGCTGGGAGGTGCTATCGAAATGGTACCACTGACGAATCCCGCACTCACGGCTGCCGGACAGCCAATCGCATTGCAGGTTCTCTTCAAGGGACAGCCGCTGAAGGATGCTCATGTGACATTCGTGCCTCGCGGACAGGTTCTGGCGGAAGGCTTCGATGAGAAGTTTGAACGCAGGACCGATGATCAGGGGCGAGCCGAGTTTACACCAGCGGAAGGCAACTGGATTCTGGCCGTCGTTCATCATATGGCCGAAGACGAAAAGGGCGAGAAGTTTGACAAGACAGCGTATTCTGCCACCATGACATTCAACGTGGCGGAGTCATTGCCGTAGTCCGTGACTGAGTGAGCGGAATGGCGCTAGCCACCGGTGTTTGTATTCGTGAATTCTGGAAAACGCCGGCCGCTGGCAGACTGTTGATTTAGTCCCCCTGAGCCTGCCTCAAGGGCCTGTAGGCTTTTGCACCACTGAGATTCATCCGCTATTTGCTGGTGCAAAAGCCGTTAAACCCCCGACGCAGTGTCGGGGTCGATTAAAACACCGGCGGCTATCGCCGTTCCGCTCACAAAAGGTTCCGTCAACTCTTACGAAAAACATCTCCAAACAGGACTTCTTCCATGCTTTCTTCGCTGATCTTCATCACGGCCAGCTTTTTTTCAGACCAGTCTGCGTGGCCTGGGTTTCTCGGAGCCGGTGCTTCTGAGATCGATCCCGCCACAATTCCGCTCAAATGGTCACCAACAGAAAACGTAGCGTGGGACGCATCGCTGCCGGGACATGGGCAATCAAGCCCTGTGATCTGGGGCGAGAAGGTTTTCGTGACAACTGTGGAAGGCGACAATAAGGAAACCTGCCACAAGGCCCT
>JBILXT010000479.1:0-5197 GCA_044378235.1 Planctomycetaceae bacterium | reverse complement strand
GCTAAGGGACTTTGACCGAAAGATTTCCGGAGCGGTGCGTGTGCGGCTTCATTTTTCTTGCGAATGCTTAATCGGAAAGATCACGCAATGTTTCGAAGAATCATCCTGCTGCAAAGTTTTACAGTGTCGCGATTCATCTCCAGCCTGAGTTGCTGGCTGGTAATTCTGACCACTGCCAGCGATAGCCGGGCTATCGGTGCGGAAGTCAGGTTGGCCAGTTTTCGTGTCGATGTGACTCCGCCGATTGGTGATGGGCCATGTGTTGGCTGCATGCCGAAGGTCAGCAGTATTGAACATCCGCTAGAGATGCGGGGCGTCGTCCTGCGGTCCGGAGATGACAGTTATGTGATCGCCGCGATCGATTTTTGTGGCATCTGCAATACCAGCGATGAAGTGCTGCGAGATGCCATGGCCAAGGCTGCGGGAACCACCCGAGAGCGAGTCGCTCTGCAGTCATTGCATCAACACTCCGCGCCGATTCTTGATGCCGATGCGGTCAGGATCCTGCATGGCGAAGGCAGTCCGGAACTTGCAAAGCACATTCAGTTCACGAACGAGATTGCTCAACGAACCGCGATCGCGATCGAGGGATCGCTGGGCGAAATGAAGGTAGTGACACGGGTTGTCGGGACCAAAACCATCGTGGAGCAAGTGGCTTCGAACCGCCGCGTGCCTCAGCCAGATGGAAGCATCGCGGTCCGTGCCAGTATGACTCATGAGGCTGACGTCCGCGACGCGCCAGAGGGATTAGTTGATCCTTGGTTAAGAACCGTTTCGTTCTTCTGCGGGGATCAGACGCTGGTGCAGTTGCATTACTATGCGACGCACCCTCAGACGTTTTATGGAGATGCGAGAGTTTCGTGGGACTGCGTCGGGATGGCTCGCCAGCAATTCGAGAACGAATCAGGTATTCCTCAGATCTACTTCACCGGATGTGGCGGGAACATCACCGTTGGAAAATACAACGACGGAACTCGAGCGGCACGTGGGCTGCTCACTTCGCGACTGCATGATGCGATGGTGCGAAGCAACGCCGCGAAGCCGGAGGTTGCGTTGGATGTCACGAATCTGAAACCATCCGATGTTTCGTGGGCCACGGCTCCCATCCGTTTTACGGTCCGTGAAGATGGAACATTCAATCCGGGGTTACTGCAAAGTCAACTTGCACCGGAGCAGGCATTCTCGACACGATTGACCGCGGCGATGTTCTCAGGATTCGGCCAACGTTTGCGAGATGGCTACATCGCTCAGGCGAGTCGGCTGCGAATTGGTGAGCTCGAAATCATGCATCTGCCTGGAGAGCCGTTCGTTGAGTTCCAGTTGTATGCTCAGGGGCAGGTGGCAAAGAGCTCTTTTGTTTGTGTGGCTGGATATGGTGAATGTGGAGTCTGGTACTACGGGCCTGATCGTATCTTTGCAGATCGCGGTGGCTATGAGCAAACCTGGTCGCTCACGGGGCCATGCGAGGCGGAGGTCAAGTCTGCGATCTCGACGCTGCTTGCGAGATGAGGAGCTCAGGAGATCCTGCGCTGTTTAGACGTATGATGTTCAGCCGCTGATCACAAAAAACTTCTTCAGGCGTTCTGAGATCGTCCATGTCGACACCTGTCCCTTGCGGAAGGAAACAATGTCGCCAGGGACCAGGTTTAGAGGTTCCAGTCCATCGACCTTGATGCACACTTTGCCTTCGAGCAGATGAAACGTTTCATCTGCGGGGAACGTGTATGGAAACGTTGCTGGTTCGTGAGTCCAAAGGCCGGTCAGCAAAAGTCCTGCTCCGCTTGAGCCCTGGCGAAGCCAATGCACTTCCCCAAACGGATTGCCATCGACCAGGAACGGCTCGTAGTTCTGAGCATCCACACGAGAAACGGGAATTGAGGTCACTGCAGGGGCTCCATTGATCATTCGAACGGTCAGTCGAAACTCTCTGGGGAGCATACTGATCCCCGGGCCAAAACCCCATGAAGACTTTTGAGCCTCAGGCGCTAGCCGATTTTCTTGTCGAATCGTCCCACGTCCAATCGCAGTCACTTTTGTTTCCAATTGTGGTGTAACGGCGAGGCGTCCAGTTCTGCGCGAGGTTTGCGTTCCATCAAAGGGCAGTTTTTACAGTGCAACTACTGGTATGGGAAACGGTCGAATCGGCTAGCGCCTGAGGCTCAATGTTTTTTTTCCCTTTCCCTCTGGCCTTTCGTGTGTTTTGCTGTTGGCGCCAGAATGGACTACTGTAATATCATGATATTACAGCGAGGCGCGAAGATGATTTGTCAAATCGATATCAACAATGGCATTCCGATCTACGAGCAGATTTCTCGTCAGGTGAAATTTGCGATCGCTAACGGCTCATTGCTCGTCGGGGAGCATGTGCCTTCGGTTCGCGAGATGGCAACCTCGGCGGCCGTGAATGTGAATACGGTCGCTCGTGCATATCGCGATCTGCAGGCTCAGGGAGTGCTGGTTTCCATTCGAGGGACCGGCCTGGCCGTTGCCAGCGATGCTCCGGAAAAGTGCCGACATGAACGCCTCGAAATGATCCGCGAACGTCTGCGCTACATCCTGCGTGAAGCGAAGCAAAATGACGTCAGCGCGGAAGAGATTCATGTGCTTGTTCGCAGTGAATGGGACGCGTTGAAGCAAGAACCTCCACCGTAAAGCCTGATACATCTCTATCTACGGCGAGCGGCAGGGCGTCATGACGTTGTGGTTACACGAACATTTTTCTGTGCAAAGGTCTCCCCATGGAACCTGTCATTCGGTTGTCGCACGTTTCCAAGAGATTCGGTCGAGTGAAAGCTCTTGACGATGTGTCGCTGAATATCCAGCCCGGCACGGTCTGCGCTGTGCTGGGTTCGAATGGTGCGGGCAAGAGTACTGCGATTCGACTGCTTCTGGGGTTCGAATCGGCCGACAAAGGAGACATCGAAGTTCTGGGGATGAATCCCAGAACACATGCCCTCGAGATTCGCTCGCGGGTCGGCTATGTCTCGGATGCTCCGCCACTGTACGATTGGATGACGGTCGAAGAAATCGGCTGGTTCGCGGCTGGCTTTTATCCAACCGGGTATCAGGTTGAATACGAAAAGCTGACTCGGCGATTTGATCTGAGTCCTTCGCAAAGGATCAAAGGACTCTCGAAGGGGACACGCGCGAAAGTTGCCTTGTCCCTGGCGATGGCTCATCGGCCGCAGTTGCTGATCATGGATGAGCCCACGTCCGGACTGGATCCGCTTGTCCGTCGCGAGTTTCTGGAAAGCATGATCGACGTGGCGGCCGAGGGGAGATCAGTTCTTCTCTCCAGTCATCAGGTGGGCGAAGTGGAACGCGTTGCCGACGATGTGATTGTGCTCATGAATGGCAAGGTGATTGCTCACGAGCGGCTGGAGGATTTGAAACAGTCGGTGACGGAGGTTGTGCTCACGATGCCCTCGCCGACGGCGATGCCACCGAAAATGCCTGGAGAAGTGATTGCAAACGTGCCGTTTGGGCACGAGCATGTCTGGCTGCTGCGGAATCTCGATGGGGGAGCCCTGGCGGACCTTTGTCGATCACAGGAACTGCCGCAACCGATCATTCGCAAGCCATCGTTGGAAGACATTCTGCTGACGCTGTTGAGGCAAAATCGAAATCAACACGCTGCGGAATCGGGGATGCTCTCAGTGGGAAACCACGGCGTGGCCCCGTTGAGGCAATGAGTCGCTCGCCTGTTTAGCGGCAAGCCGCAGGCGACTGCGTTTGAGGGCAGCAAAGGAACAAGATTGCAACCGCCAGTATGGACACCACATTGGCTATTCGAGGCTGACGTCACTGAACCACGCACAAGAAACGCAGTCGCCTGCGGCTTGCCGCTAAACGAGACAGAGAATCATCAATGAATACTGCATTTACAAGACTGATCTGGAAGGAGCATCGAGCTCAGCGGTCGCTTTGGCTGGTGTTGCTTTTGGGGTGTGCAGGTATTTTTGTTCTGATGCGTCTTGCGGCGAGTCCCTGGCTGGATTCGCTTTTGACGGCTTCATCCTTCTGCATTCTCTTTGTGGTCGCCGCGACGGCTATTGCTTTCGCGGGCGAAGTTGACGATCGAACCGTCACTCTTCTACGGATGCTTCCTTGCCGCACTTCAACGTTGATGGTGGCAAAGCTAACGGCAATCCTCACAGGATGCAGCGCTTTGTTTCTGGCCCTGGCGGCGTTGAGTGGTGTGTTCGAGATCATTGGCCTCGCGTTTCCGGCCATCTGGCGTACAGATGGGCGGCACCTCTCGTTTTCTACGGGAGAGTTGATTCGATTTTCCGCAGGCATAGCCATCGTTTCTTTTTCTACCTTTACCTGCACTATAGCTGCTTCCATGGTGAGCAAACGCGTTGTTTCGGCCGTCGGGCTCGCTGCGGCGCTTTTTCTTGGAATGTGGCTCTACGTATTTCCGTTCCTTGCTGTGGTAGCATTTTTTGGAGCCGTGAGCCGACAAAATGTGACCACGGTCGGTGCACTGGTTTGTTTTTGCATGGTACTCGCTGTGGCTGCTTTGTCGCGACCATGGCATTTGGGGCGAATCCCGAGGGACCGCTGGGTTCCACAGTCCGCGACTGTTCGTTCGACGAATCGTGTATTGACGTTGTTGCCTCGCTCAATTGCGGTCCTGAAAAGAGTGATCGCCTGGCCGATGTCGCAGAGCCGCTTTCGTGCAACACTGTTCTGGCGCGAATGTCGGTCGGCGATTCCGTTTGCTGTCACATGGTTGTTGATTGGAATCGTGATTTGCGTAGGGCGATACTTCACCTTTAGTCACGACTACGTCTGGCCCGCATTGTTTCTGTTGGTCTTCATGCATGAATGCGGTCAGAGAACGATGCGAGCGGATCAACGATCAGGTTCGATCTCGCTGCTCGCGAATTTGGGAGTCTCACCCGCGTCGATCTGGCTGACGAAAACACTGACATGGTTTGCCGTGTTGACTTTCGTCGGAACCGTCGTTGTTCTGCTGGATGCTGTTATTCCCGGTGCTCATAGTGACCACACAACGCATGGTCAGGAGTTACGGATCCTTCAGTTGATTTCTTCCATCAGGACGCCGCATGTTGCAGACTCACGCAGCTTTGCACGAGACAGTACGTCTGCTGATCTTTCGCTTCAGATCGCTACATGCGTCGCCTATATGCTGATGACGTTCAGTATTGGACAGCTCACGGCCTGCTGGATT
>JBILXT010000478.1:0-5200 GCA_044378235.1 Planctomycetaceae bacterium | reverse complement strand
CACTTTTGATTAACTCGTTCGCCAAGGACCGAGTTATTCAAAACTCAGACTGAAAAGTACCAAAATTTAAGATTGCCGGCAAGGCGCCCTTGGCGGACTTTTAAGCAACACCTAGTATAGCGGTTGCCATGTCTCACGGAATGTTCATGTGACCACGTGTTGTCTGAGGGTTTCCGCATGTCAGTGAAGCAGTTCGTCGCGATCGTTGCGTCGGCAAGAATCCATGAAAATGATGCGAAATGGTTTCCAAAATGGATTCGGCGGTACGCCAGTTTCCAGGCTTCGGAGTGACTGGGGGCCATCCAAACTTGATTTCCGCGGGACAATTCACTTCGGCAGATTCTCGAGGCGCCGCTTTCAGACTACTGCACTGCTATTGATTGCAGGGCTGCAGTGCAGGTTTGGCCGTTGTGTGGAATCTTGAGTCCGGCGCTATGCGTTTGGCGAACTGGTGTCCCCCGATCCCTACAAACATCCGGACGACATTCACACCTTGCGGCCTGTCAGTCGAGTCAGGGACTTTCGCCATCGGTCGGAGTTGCACCGGTCTGGATCTTTGCAAGGTGCTCTTCCAGCGATTGCAGCAGTCCATCGATCGTCAGCTCCTGGATCTCGTGTGGAGGATTCCATGGGAACCAACGAAACCCATGATGTTCTGTCAGTCTGATTTTGACCGGGTGTTTTAGCCAGGCCAGGAACACATACAGCACTTTCTCAACCGAGCCTTCGCCGCCGTATCGCTTTTGGTTCACAAGGTATCGATTCTCAAAGCGAAAGGTCGGATCGACGTCGATGTCCTGTTCCGTAATTCCGGTCTCCTCAGCCAGTTCCCGCAAAGCGCATTGAAGTTCTGTTTCTCCTTCATCGACGTGTCCCTTCGGCAGGTCCCACCGATGCGGATGCTTCATGAGCAAAAACGATTCAATCGGCTGGCCGCGTACGATGAGAAATCCGCATGAGACTGGCTTCTTCATTTGCTTTGTCTTCCGTGATTTGCGACCCGCTACTTCAAACCGACCCGTGGCATGAAATAACCTGCCAACCATTGATTCCAACAACGGATCAATCCGTTCCGTCGGCACTTTCTTGTTCGGTCAGCGCTTGTGGTGAATCTCCCGAATCGTCCCGAACCAGCCGCGTCGATTTTGCGACACCAGTTCGTCGGAATACGAGAAATGATAATTCCTCCATCAAGCTGCCGACAAACCGAAACGCAGCCAGCCGAGGGTATGATGCAGTCCGAAGACCATTTTCACAATCGCAAGACACCCGTATCTCAACGGGGCTTGAACACTCCTGCGAACCAGTTTTGTTTTCGGGTCGCTTTCTGGAATTGCGTTTCGTACATTGAGAGGCGGGACACCAGAGGGGTGTCATGGCCCCTGACCCAATGATTTTTTTCTGCGTTTTCCGGACCTTATTCGATGGCCCCAAAACCAATAGCCACATCAACAATCAACGGCTACTTGTTTTTGTGTACCTGCGTGGCAGCTCCGTTTCTAAACGCCAGGTTGTGCCATCTGGTCTCCGCAATTCTGGTGGTCCGGTTCCTGATGTTTGCAATTCAGGCCGCTGTCACGTCCGATGCTCGTCGCACTTTTGCCCTGGGGTTTCTCATTTCGGCATTGGCCTACATATCCAGTGTCTGGCTGGTGGGTGAGTTTCAGCTTCGACATGACAGCACTGCTCGTTTGCCAACGACGGCGTTGCTTACTTTTCTGACGGAAGCTCCTCAATCATATTACGATGCACCTATGAGTACTCATGAAGCTCAGCAGAGGCATACAGTCCGGGAAAATGGGGCTGCTTTCATGATTCTCGGGCAATTGCTGTTCACTTTCCTATTCGGCATCTGCGGTGGCCGATACGCCATTCACCTCACGAAAACCGCGATCCGCACAACGTCCGATGAACGACGTCACTGAAACCGCAACGCTCATTTGATGATAGAACTGCAGTTCATGAAATGAGCGACCTCCTGCTGCATCATGCGCTTTCTTTGTTCTTCGGCAGGACTACGATAAGGAGGGTGGCCAGCGGTCCGAAAAAGATTGAAGCGAGCCACCAAAGGAAGCCGCTGCGATTCTTGGCCTGAGCAAGCCCAGCGTTGATGAGAGACAAAGTTCCCCAGCCAACGAAGAATTGGGTGTTCTGCATTTTTAGCGTTCCGTTCTTTCAGAGTTGCTTTTGCCTGCCAATGATTGCTTGCCAATCGTCATTAAACGAAGAAGCCCATGACGCAGATCAAAGTCGTTTCGAAAACTGTGCTTTCGTTGTTCCTGATTTTTGCCGGGATCATGCACTTCGTTCGCCCCGAGTTTTTCTTAAAGATTGTGCCGCCTTATTTGCCGTTTCCGATGGGATTGGTTCTTATCAGCGGCGCGTTCGAAGTGATGCTTGGGGCTTCGTTGTGGGTTCCACGCCTCTCTCGAATTGCCGCCTGGGGAATTATCGCGTTGATGCTGGCAGTGTTCCCGGCGAACATTTATCTCTTTCAGCATCAGGAAATTCTCCCCGCGCCGCCCCGGGTTCATTTGTTGCGTTTGCCGATGCAGGCTGTTTTCATTCTGTGGGCATACTGGCATACTCGGTCGGACCATGAGAAACTACCGGCCGCTCGCTGATTCTTCTCTTCAACTTTTCTGCGGACCGATTTGATGTTACGAACATTGCTGTTACTCCTTGTGCTGATGACCACCATGACACCGATGTCGGTGGCTGATGACGCCGGACAGACTGCGAAAAAGCTCGAAACCACAGTTCGTGTTGAAATGAGCTATCTGCTGTACCTGCCTGAGGATTACGACCAGAAGGAGTCATGGCCGCTGCTGGTGTTTCTGCATGGCTCGGGGGAGCGCGGCGACGATCTGGAGCTGGTCAAGACACATGGTCCTCCCAAACTGATCGCAGAAGGGAAAGAGTTTCCATTCATCGTTGTTTCGCCGCAATGCCCCAAAGATCGGACGTGGGAGCCGATCGAACTGAACGCGTTGCTGGATGACCTGACAAAAACCTACAAGGTCGATCCGGACCGCATCAGCGTGACCGGATTGAGCATGGGTGGGTTTGGAACCTGGGAGCTGGCAGCGTTCGCGCCGTCGCGATTGGCAGCGATCGCTCCGATTTGCGGTGGAGGTGAACTTCACTGGACCAAGAAATTCAAAGATCTTCCAACCTGGGCTTTTCATGGAGCGAAAGATGAGGGTGTTCCCGTTGAGCGATCTCAGAAAATGATCGACGCCGTGATCAAGCACGGAGGCACCCCGAAGCTGACGATTTATCCGGAAGCCGAACATGATTCGTGGACCGAGACCTATAACAATCCTGAGCTCTACGATTGGTTGCTGGCTCAAAAGCGAACCCCCGCGGAGAAATAGTGGCCAGCGGTTCTCGCGAGATCCACGACATGATCTGGGTTCATTCCGTGTTGTTGGTCTCAAAAGACTGTCGAAGGTTCTCCAGTCATCCGCTACATTCCGCGCCCTGTCGACGTTTGCGGCGAATAGTTCTGGTTATTGATTGATCAGACCGCAGAATATTCAGAATTCAGATTTTAGTTCTAAAGGAAGACAAGCAGACAAGATGGCCAAGAAGAATTCCAGCAGCCGCAAGCCGGCTGATGACTCAGTTGTTGATGCAGAGAGTGTTGACCGAGAAGTGTCTGGCAGTTCGACAGAAACTCCGACACCTTACGTAATTGCTGCGTCGACCGAAGATGTCCCTGCAACGAAACCAGGAAAAGCCAAAGCCGCTGAAGAGCCGGCTACGGGCAGTGTTGGGCTTGGGGATATTCGCAAGGCTGTTGCTTTCGCAAACTCCGTGGGAGGCCTGGATAAGGCAATGGCCCTGTTGCAGATTGTGAAAGTCGCCAAAGAGGTTCAGTAGATTCAATTCGAGCCCTGAACGGCAGATTTTGAACGACGGTCGACATCAGATGATCGGCCGTCGTTTTTTGCAGGCCGTTGGCGGTGGAGCGTTGTCGTTCGATCTTGTCTCAAGTGCGTTTGTGTGCGACAGTTTTCCGAAAGATTGCCAGGGAAAGCACAGTCGGATCGAATCACTCTCCATGCAGAATCGCAAAATCATCCTTGGCGCAGTCACCTGGCTGGCTCTCTCGACCGGTGCTGTACTCGCCGTGCGCAGTCAATTTGCCGCCGATGGTAAGACACCGTGGACAACGGTGGCCGGGATTTCCGGATGGATAGCCGGGGCACCAGAAGAATACTCCGCCGTTTCCGCAACGCACCTGTTATTGGCACCCGGGGATCCGGTGTTTCTGAGAACAGCGGACGGTGGATTTCGTCAGGTTGGGCGAGTGCGGAACAATTTTGCTCCAGCGCCATTGCCCACGGCGAAGCCCGTTTCGGTACTCGCGGAGGCGTATACTCAGAAGGCCACGATTGTTCTCTACGATTCTGTTTTGAAAGACGCGTTTCCGCTGGGGTACCAGTTGGAGTACCACACAACTCCGACCGCGCTGGACTGGGTTGCCACCACACTGATTACTCCACAGCGTCAGCAGCAGATTGCGGACATCATTGCCAAAGACTGGGAGAAACATCGGGAGCAGGTGATTGCCAGGCTTCAGCCAGTGATTGAAACGGGAATTGGCAAATGCATCTCTGCGATCGAAACAGAACTGCCGACGGTCTTGAGTAATCATCGAGGTGACTTTGCGAAGCTGGCCGATCGCTATCAGGTGGAGATTATTCGCAATCAGGTTGTTCCGCTCGTGCGGGCCGAGATCCTGCCGATCGTTCAGGAAGAGGTGCGTCCTCTGGCGACGGAGCTGGGGAAGGATCTGTGGAATCGAGTCTCCCTGTTTTCGTTTACGTGGCGTTATTTGTATGACGTTTCGCCGCTGCCGGAAAAGAACGCCGTGAAGCTGGAGTTCGATCGCTTCATGAAAGAGGAGGTCACGCCGGCCCTGGAATCTCGCTCTGATGAATTTGTCGCCGTCACGGAACGTATTCTGGGACGGATCAGTCGCAATGAAAAAGTGCGTTCAGTCGTTCGCGAAAACCTGAAGAAGGTCGCAACAGATAAGGAGCTGCAAACGATCGTGTGGGCGATTGTTCAGGACTCCGTGATCAATAATCAAACTCTGCGCAGCACGATGCGGGAATACTGGGCCAGCGCTGAGGTGCAAGCAGCCATGACCGCCGCGACATCGAACTTTGAGACCACCGCTCGCACGATT
>JBILXT010000477.1:0-5204 GCA_044378235.1 Planctomycetaceae bacterium | reverse complement strand
GGAATATTCGTCGTAGCTTTCCGGATGATCAATTACCTGATGCCAGCAGTTCGTTTTGGGATCGTGATGATTCTTCAATGCGGCGATGTGCTTCCGGAATTCTTCCAGCAGTGGCTGAAACGCTGGATGATCTTCCGGCCAGTCACTCAACGCAAGCGCAAGGCCCAGCGCCGGGAATCCGTTTCCTCGTCCCCACGCTCCTTCACACAACGGAGAATGGCGATACAAGCCATCCTCGCGAAGGCAATACGTTCGCATTGATGCAAAGTGAATGGCGGCTGCGTCAAAGTACTTCCGATCACCGGTCAGTTTTCCGGTCGCTGCCAGAATGGGACCGGCCATAAACACAGCATCGCTCATTTCATTATGAAATGGCATGACGGCCAGAGCTTTTCCGGAATCATCAAAGATCTGATCCGCGGCATTTCTACACAAGGCGATCCAGCGTTCACGATCTGTTCCGGAAGATCGTTCCGCCAGTGCCGCGAAGAGGAGATGTCCGGCCTGCTCACTGCCGGACTTTGGCACTGGCGACTTTTCGCCTGCTCGAAACGGCTCCACAATGGTTCGAACTTCGGCCGCGTACTTTTCGTCTCCGGTGATCTCCGTCAACCTGAGTTTGGCCACCAGGGGCAGTGCCGGAATGTAGGCGACCTGATCCAGTTTGTGACCATAGACGTTCGCCAGTTGTTCCGCGACCTCTCGCGGAGCACGAGCCTGAGCAAACGCCGAACTGGTCGAAATCACAACTGCGATCAGCAAAAACAAAGTTGATTGCATGGGGAGTCCGTTTTGATGTGCGAGATAACTGAGGGAAAATAGACCCGAACGATAGCGAGATCGTTATCTACTCGCCTCCATCAGGCGAGCGTCGTGCGCAGCAATGACCTCCGAATGCCCGATTGGCACAGAAAAGCAGGATTTTGCGAGATTCCACAAGTGGCAATAGAGTCCTCCGGTCGTTGCGAACGTTAGCGTGGACCGTTACCCTATGTGCCTCGTTTTCACGTCCCGGAATGAAGATTCGGCAGACAGATTCCTGTCCGCCTTCGTTCGCCCTTATTCGCGCGGTCAGTGTTGCTCGCGCTCGGAGTACTCAAATGCCTCTGGTTCCTCTTCGCGTTGTCCTGGATCATGCTGCAGAAAACAACTACGGTGTTGCTGCGTTCAATGTTAACAATATGGAGCAGATTCAGTCGATCATGGAGGCTGCTCGCGAAACCGATTCACCGGTGATCGTTCAGGCTTCCCGCGGTGCTCGCTCTTACTCACAGGACAACTACCTGCGTCACCTGATGCTGGCTGCTTCTGAGCTGTATCCGGACCTCCCAATCGTTATGCACCAGGATCACGGCAACAGCCCGGCCACCTGCTATAGCGCGATCAAGTATGGTTTCACTTCCGTGATGATGGACGGCTCGCTGAAGGAAGACGCAGCAACTCCGGCATCCTACGAGTACAACGTGAAGGTGACTCGCGAAGTTGTGCTCGTCGCTCACTCCATGGGAGTTTCCGTCGAAGGCGAAATCGGTTGCCTGGGACAGGTTGGACATGCTCCAGCGACACCAGCGGCTGGCGCTCATGCCCACGATAAGGATCTGGAAAAAGAACCTGGCGATCGCGACTCACACGCGACCGGTGGTGCTTCAGGTGGTATGGATTCATCGCACCTGACTGACCCTGAAGAAGCGGAACGCTTTGTCGCCGAGACCGGATGCGATGCGTTGGCCGTTGCGATCGGTACCAGCCACGGTGCTTACAAGTTCAAGCACAAGCCGACTGGTGAAGTGCTGAAGATGTCTCTGATCGAAGAGATTCACCGTCGCCTGCCAAATACTCACCTGGTCATGCACGGCAGCTCGTCTGTCCCACAGGAACTTCAGGATATCATCCGTCAGTTCGGTGGCCAGATGGAAGAAACCTACGGCGTGCCTGTTGAAGAAATTCAGCGAGGCATCAAGCATGGAGTGCGAAAGATCAACGTTGACACCGACTGCCGCATGGCCATCACCGGTGCGATTCGAAAAGTCTTCGCAGAAAAGCCACGAGCTTTCGACCCACGCGAATACCTGAAGCCAGCACGCGACGCGATGAAGCAAGTCTGCGTGGCCCGCATGATCGCCTTCGGCCAGGCTGGCAACGCCGCCAAATTGATGAAGGCCAAGAAGCTGTCGTAGTCAATCATTGAAGTCGGTCGACTTCTTTGCAAGAACCACAAAAGCTGAACGCTCACGGAATTCGCATTGCGAAAGCCGTGAGCGTTTTTTGTTACGATGTTGTTTCCGCCGTCGGTTGGCGTCATTTGCTATCCGGCTTATTCACAATCGCCGCGTAGGCCGGTTTCGGCTGGGAGTTTGCGTCGAGAATCAAAGGATGCTGGCCGAAACGCCAGGTGCGGCGATCGTGGAGGCCCCAGAAGGTGACACGTTCGATGACCTCTTTGTGCTTCGTGAAGATCGCGAACAGCTTCGCGTAGTCTTCTGCCTGACGAATCAGGTCCTCTGTTGATGCCGGAGCAACATTCCGTTGACCCTGGCGTCCCGGACCTCCTCCGAACTGCCCGCCGGATGCTCCTCGGATCGTCACGTCCAGTTCCGTGATGCTGACCTTCAGGCCGAGCGATGCGTAGTCGGAAATAGCTTTATCAATGTCGTCGAACGGAACGCTGCCCGTTCGCCAGTGTCCCTGAATGCCAACAGCATGAACCGGCGCGCCGTCTGCGATCAGTCGTTTCAACAGAACCATCGAACTGGCATGCTTCGGGCCGGATTCGATGTTGTAATCGTTGTAGTACAAAACAGCGTCGGGGTCTGCTTCATGAGCGAACCTAAAGGCCAGCGTCAGGAATTCGGGGCCAAGTGTCTGCAACCATTTTGAATCTCGGAGGTGTTCGGTTTTCCCGGTCTTGTCATTGCCACCATCGTTAATGGCTTCGTTCACAACGTCCCAGCTTTGGATCTTCCCTTTGTAGCGACCAACAAGAGTCGAGATGTGGTCTTTCATCTTCTGAGTCACGACGTTCCGATCGCCGCCCTCAAAGAACCAGTCGCGAGTCTGTGCATGCCAGACCAGCGTGTGGCCGTGAATCGACATCTGGTTCTTCTGAGCCCATTCAACCAGCGCGTCCGGCCTTTCAAACTGCCAGCGACCTTCTTCCGGATGAACGCTCTCTGGCTTCATGCAATTCTCGGGAGTCACCGCGTTGAAGTGTTTCGATGCGGCCGCAAGTTCTGCTTCGGAATATCGCACAGGCACATCACCCGCCATGCCGATCCAAAACGAATCTCGAAACGCATCCTTGATCACGCAATCGATTTGAACCGGCTCGGAAGGTTCAGAAGGCACTTCGGCCTTTTGACTCAGAGCAGCCTTTGCAGCATGGTCGTTGAAAACGAGCTGAGCAAAATAGTACAGATTGTTGCGCCAGTGAGTCGGGTCGTGGCCGTGTGAGTCGACATTCCAAAGGTGCGGGATGCCCTGCTCTTTCAGGTGACGCTGAGTCCGCTGGCTGATATTGATCAGTCCGTCCTTGTTGCCGCAGGACAGCCAGAGCAGCTTTAGTTGTTCCTTTGCTTTGGCTGCATCAGGAATCAGCTCTTCGGGCGTCCGCGTGTTGGGTGCCGATGAAAATCCTCCGACCCACGCGAATGTGTCCAGGTGCCCGAGACCAAAATTGAGCGATTGGCCGCCACCCATTGACAGGCCTGCGAGTGCTCGATGTTCGCGATCGGCCTGGACAGAGTATCGAGCTTCTATTGCTGGAATGAGGTCATCCAGAAGATCTCGCTCGAAGACGCCAAAGGCTGGAGCTGATTCAAAGACGTTGCCTTCCGCTCGGTCGTTCTTCTGAGCACGTCCGTTCGGCATGACGACGATCATTGGAACGGCCTTGCCGTCTGCGATCAGGTTGTCGAACAGCATGTCCGGAGTTGCGAATCGCTGCCACTCAGTTTCATCGCCGCCGATTCCATGCAGCAGATAAAGCACCGGGTACTTCTTCTCCGCGGAATAACCCGGAGGCGTGTAGACGCTCATCTTTCGCTTCGCACCGACGGTTTTTGATTCGTACTCAATCATTTCCAGTTTGCCATGAGCAATTCCGTCGCGCTGTGCCACGATGATGTCGTCCGGATCAGGATAGATCTGGTTATCATCCGGTCCCAGTTCAATAGGACCGCCAAAACCACCGGGGCCTCGTCGTCCTTGCTGAGGACGACTCTGGTTCTGTGCGTTGTCGGTACGTGGTGATTCCGGCGGCGCGTTGTCCACTCCTGCCTTAGTGTCATCCTGAGCCTCCAGGATCGACGGTGTGAAGAGTAACACTGCCAGAACAATCAGGCATCGCATAACACGCTCCTTGAGTAATGGGGCTGGAGCCCGGCGGGACTCAGTATTCATGTAGGACGGTCTTTTCAGGCCGTCGTTGTTGAGAAAATGGACTGCTTTCGACGTCCTGCAACGGGGCGTTCTAAACTTCATCAGCAGTTTTGACGACGTCGATCACACTTTCCTTGAGCGACTCCGTCATTCTTTGAAGCAACGACAGCAGCGTGCGAGTCTCACTGGCACTGAGTGATTCCACTATTTGATCGCGAACCTCCTGCCCGGCATCAAATGCCTGCTGAAAGGTTCGAACGCCCGCCTTTGTCAGATTCACTGTGCGTGCTCGCGCATCGGTCGGATGAGCTTCACGCGTCACCAGGCCCTGCTTCTCCAGCAGCACAAGCATTGCGCGAACTGTACTGGGATCGGAAGGCATGCGAGCCGCCAGTTCCCGCTGAGTCATCGCCTGCCCCCGCGCAAGAGTTGCCAGGAGCACAAACTGGTCTGCCGTAATTCCATACTCCACAAACACCGCATCAGATCGACGGTGCAGAGTCAGGTAAGCCGTTCGCAGTGCCAGCGGAAGTTCATCTTTCGGCGTCATCATCTTCTGCCCCCATTTGTTCATTTCGTACGTATACGCACGAATTTAACCGCTTTGGTTGGCTTGTCAATCGATTTGCTAATTCGACATCAGCCGCTGGACGCTAACCCACGGTTCAAAACCAGACGTTAGCGAGCTGTTGATTTAGTCGTGTATTGATCATTCTCGATTAACGGCGAGCCGAAGGCGCAGGCGAAATCATTCGGCAACGCCTGCGGCTTGCCGTTAAACGATTAAGTTAACTGACCGCTAGCGCGTTCCGACTGATCTCAAAACC
>JBILXT010000476.1:0-5211 GCA_044378235.1 Planctomycetaceae bacterium | reverse complement strand
CCGAACGCCCAGTCGTGATCACTTCGACGCTGGATGACCAGATCGGCATCGGTGGTACCTTTGATACGACGAATAATGCCGCAACTCGAGGCGCGGCGGCTGGTGACTGGGGCGGTATCTTCTTTAATGCCACATCATCCGGCAGTATCGACCATGCAATTCTGCGATACGGTGGCGGCAAGACTCCGATTGAAGGTGACTTCAATGAGTTCAGTCTGATCGAAATTCATCAGGCTGACGTGCGAGTTGCCAATTCCCGACTTGAAATTAATGCGGATGGCACCGGCGTAGCCGGCAGCGACGCGACCCGAAACGGCCGAGGAGCAAATGCTCCTGCGACTATCTTCGTGCGTGGTGCGCAGCCTATCATTGTGAATAATGAATTCAGCCAGAATTTCTCGGCGATTCCTGGTCAACCCAATAGCGGACATATCATCAGCATTGATGTCAACTCGCTGAATTCTTTCAGTCGGATCGACCGTGGTCGCAGCACGGGAAGTGTAGAACGACTGGCTACTCTGGACGACAATCTCGGCGCGCTGATTCATGGGAATCTGATGCGCGACAATGGCGTAAACGGGATGGAAGTGCGGGGTGCCACCCTGACCACTCAGTCCGTCTGGGACGACACTGACATCGTGCATGTCCTTTACGATGAAGTCTATGTCACCAACCATCACACTTACAGCGGACTTCGCCTTCAGAGCCGCCCGACCGAAAGTCTGGTAATCAAGCTCAGCGGGAACACGGCCGGCTTTACTGCGGGTGGTCACGGGATCGATATTGACGACCGAATCGGCGGAACCGTTCAGGTCATCGGTTCACCCGGTTTCCCTGTTATCATGACATCACTGAATGACGACAGTGTAGGCGCGGGGTTTGACTTCGAAGGCTTCCCGGTTACCGACACAAACGGTAATGGCACAGCGACGACCCCATCGCCGAATGACTGGCGAAGTGTAAAGCTTGAGCAGTTCAGTAACGATCGCAACGTGCGTATCGTGCTGGAGACTGAAAAGGCCCTGAACGGTGGCCAGGATTCTCCAACACCACAATTGGTTGGAACATTGGCCCCTAACGAAAAGAGTGGCGACGACAATCGACCTCTGGGGTTCGAGATTCTCGGGCACATCAGCCCGGATTCCACGATCGATCGAGACACGTACAGCTTCAAAGGTATTGCCGGTAGTGAAGTCTGGCTGGATCTGGACCGCACGGGCAGCAGTCTCGACACTGTCCTTGAATTGGTTTCAGCAGCGGGCTCTGTGCTGGCCAGTTCGGACGCCGGAGTTCTTTCCGGAATCGCTTTGCCGATTCAGAAGGATGCCGCCCTTGGTGGCGATCATTATACCCACAATCACATGGATGAAGGTTTCCGTGTCATCCTTCCGGGTGCTACCGGTAATGAAGGAACGTATTTTGTTCGCGTCCGCAGCAAGAATGGCCTGACATCCGGTGCTTATCAGCTCCAGGTCCGAGTCAATCAGAAGAACGAAATTCCGGGATCAACGGTCCGCTATGCAGATATTCGTTACGCCACGAACGGGATTGAAATCTATGGGCTGCCGCAGCATTCGCCGCTGATTGGTGAAGCAGGGGAAGCAACGGGAGACAACGCAGGTCCCGGCGGTGCTCAGTTCATTGGTGATTTACTTGAATCTGACCGCAACAGCATCAGCGTGAGCGGAAGTCTCTCCAGCGCAAATGATGTGGACTTCTTCACCTTCTCTGTTGATTACGAGTACATCCAGGCAATCGCAGGTGTGAATTCCGGCGGAAAATCATGGGCCACGATTTTCGATATCGACTATGCGGACGGTTTGTCACGGCCTGACACAATCCTTTCCGTCTACGATGCTGCCGGACGACTGATCTTCGTTAGTCGAGATTCAGATGTTCTTGATGATCAGCCAGCTCCGGGAACTGGTACGGGAGTCAGCGATCTGACTCGAGGTTCGGTAGGTAAGTTGGACGCCTTCCTGGGAACCGTTGCACTTCCAGAAGCGAACGATATGCGATACTTCGTGGCCGTTTCATCAAACGGTCGCATGCCGGCTGCTCTGCAGCAGACATTTGAAGCCAATGCTCCTGATCCTTTGGCACGACTTGAACCAATCAATTCGATTCAGAGAATTGTGGAAGACCACATTGGTTTCCAGGGTTACTCAACATTAAGCACACAAGCGGCATCAGCTCCGACACCAATTCCTATTCGGCCCGATAAAACTGAAGGCCTGTTTAACATCACCACTGCGGCGAGACTTGACGCTCACGTCAAGCCTTTTAGCCTCGCAGACGTGTCATTGTTTGGTCTGAGCGGGGATTCTCTCTCGATAAGAAACCCTTTCCGAGGTACTCAAGTCGTCGATGTTGGAAACACCGGCGTTACGATGAACGACATGGCGATGAGACCGGATGGAGTTTTGTTTGCTTATCGAAACGACTCTGGAGTCTTGCAGCAGATCAATCCTTCTCGGCCAAATCTGATTGCAGTGGGCGGAAGTGGGATCCCGACGTTTGGCGGATTGCAAAATAACTTCGGTGGAATGACATTCCGGCAGACGCCGGAGGTGACGACTGGGTCTTATGAGCTTTTCGTCGCGAATAACAACAGATGGGATTTCGATGGTGCGAATGATAATAACGAAGCAGGCCCGACTTTGTGGCGCATGAACGCCTCGACAGGTGTGATCATTGATGAAAGTTCGGCGGATCGGCTGCAAAGTCTCGGGGCTCCTCCATCAACCGGCCCTGGCGTCTTTGTGACCGTGACCGGACTGGCGTTCGATTCTCTTAACGGTAGCCAGTTGTTCGCGGTTGATAGCGGTGGCCGGCTGTGGAGTACAACAGTATCCGGAACTCAGCAGTTCCGTAGCATTGGAGCCTGGACGCAGATTAATCTGACGGATGCGAGCGGGGCCCCGATGACGGTCGCGTCATTCAGTGGATTGACACTGGGGCCACAGAATGTGGAAGACGGCCGCTATGCGTCTACACTATTTGCAACAGGCTCCGGGGGGCAATTGTATGCCTTCGATCAAACTGGAGTCGAACAGCTCATTTTCGATACCAACAATGACGGAGTGGCAGATTCCGGACGAACGAATAGTGGCGGCTTCGGAGCTGGGCTCGCGTTTTCTCCGTTGGATTTCAATTTGTGGCACCCGACACTGCAAAGGTCCGACGACCCGGGGCATGGAATCAATATTGCTCCGGACAACAGCCGACTTCCAGGAGTGGTCCCGAGGACTGCAAACAGCCGCTCCAAGACCCAAAGCAACGGAGCCGAGAGCTTCTATTTCGGTCTAGAGCAGTGGCGGCAGACTCCAACCGCCCAGGATAGTTATATCCAGTACGCTGGGCAGGAAGGGCAATTGGGGGTTCTGAATAGTCGAGTTCAACGGGAACTAACCACAAACGCAACAATCGCGAATACCTATAATCTTCCCGGTGGTGCCATGGGCTCACTGGTGACTAACAGCTTCAGTCTCGAAGGATACAAAGCCACGGATCGCCCGACTTTGTATTTCAATTACTTCCTGGAGACCGACAACACAAATCGCAGCGACAGTGACATGCAGGATGCAGCTCGTGTGTTTGTGTCAATCAACGGAGGAGCGACATGGGATTTGGTTGCAACAAATAATTCCAATCGGAATTCCTCGGGAGGTTTCGACAGCGGGGTCTTCGGCGCTTCTGAGTTGCCCGCCTACGCGTCTCATTCCGGAACGCAAACTCCACTGGACCCTCGTCAAACGGTGCAGGAGCTGTTCGATAACACCGGTGGCTGGCGACAGGCCCGAATTGATCTCGGTAAATTCGGTGGCAGTGCCGATGTAAAACTCCGTTTTGATTTTTCGACCAGCGGGCAAATGAACGATTCCACCGTCGACAATCAAACCTATGGGGATCACAGTGACCGTGACAGAGGCTTGAATAACCAGTTTGAAGGCTTCTATATTGATGACATCATCGTTGGTATCGCAAATCGTGGTGAGATGGCCACGACGTCTGGCGGGAATCTGGGTGGGAGTTCCTTCTACAACGCTCCGACAGACCCATCGCTGATTACTCAGCATCTGGTCGGCGAGTATCAACTGGAGATTCGTCGCGGCACTGAATTCGGCACGACGGACGACCCATTGCTGCCGACGTTTACTGTCGGCACCCCGTTCCGGGCAACCGAGCGATTTGTGAGTGAATTCTCGTTGACCGTACCAACGATCGACGTTCTGCAGGATGGCGATTCCTATACACTGTCCGACGGGATTATTTCCCGTACATTCGAATTCAATCTGGCCGGAGGCACAAACGGCAGCAACATCGCCGTCAATGTTTCAGCTGGCATGACCAAAGGCCAGATCGCCAATGCACTCGCAACGGCTATCAATGGAGTCAGTGGCTTCAAAGTAAAAGCCACGACACGACCGGCGTCTCAGAATTCTGACATTGTGGACCTGACAGGAGCGATGAGTGCAAGCTCAACAGCCATCGTCGCCCCGGAGACACTGACTGTTTCAGCTCCGACATCTGTCCTTGAAACTGCCGCGAACAGCACGATTACGATTTCTCGCAGCGGCTCAACCGCTGCGGCTCAGACGGTCACTATCGCTGCGCTCGACCCAGCAACCCTGGGAGTCACCGGACAGGGAGTTTTGACTGACGGCACCGTCACAGGGACCTCGATCACAGTTACGATTCCGATCGGGGCATCGTCGATCGACGTTCAGTTTGACCCAACCGACGATGTGATTTATGACGGAACTCGACCGGTTCTGATTCGGGCCACAGCAACGGGCTTTGTGTCTGTGACCGATATCATTGACGTCACGGACAATGACCCGAATCCAGTGCCTGCTCTGCCGGCGGGTCCATTTGGTGCGTTGGGGATGCGACTCCTGCAAACGACCGTGACCGAGAACCGTGGCAATCGAGGGATTACCGGCTATATCACTTTGCCGCAATCTGCGAGCGACAACGATCCTTACGATAATGCCGCTCCACTGAACGTGACCATCACGAGCACTGATGGGTCAGAAATACGTTCGACGTCCACAACCTTTGTGGATGGACAGATCGTAGCGTACTTCTCGATGGATATCATTGATGAGTTCTTCTCCGGTGGTAATCGCACCGTGCAGATCTTTGCAACCGCCCCCGGTTATACCTCAACCTCCGGCACAGTAACTGTGAATGAATCCGGACATGTGA
>JBILXT010000114.1:0-18601 GCA_044378235.1 Planctomycetaceae bacterium | reverse complement strand
AGTTCTCGTCGCAACGCCAACAGCTTTTCTTTGTCGTCGCCTTTGATTCGATTGTCGAGTCCATCGTATTCGTAGTCGACTTGCCGCCATGCAATCTCGAAGACCTGCTGCTCCTGAGGAGTCCTCTTCGCATCCTCCGCCTTCAACAGCTCCTGAATGTCAGCCGGAAATTTATCAATGGCATCCTGCTTGGCTTTGGCTCGGTACGGTGCTTCCAACGCAGCAATCTGTTCCCGAATCGCAGCGGTCGCCTGTTCCCACTGTTTCAAATGCTCTGCATGACTGCTTTGTTCGGCGGTTGAAGCCACGACTCGCTTATCGTCCGGACGGATGGCTTCGAAGAACGCACGCAGGCGATAATAGTCCTTTTGAAGAATCGGATCATACTTGTGATCATGACACTTGGCACATTGCAGTCCAACACCAAGGAACACGTCGCCCGTGGTGTCTGTGACTTCATTGAGAATCAGATCCCACTGACCGCGAGCATCTCGGTTGTTGTATTCATAGATCCAATGTCGCAAATAGCCTGTAGCCACCAGTGCGTCCGGGCTGTCTGGAAAGAGTTCATCGCCAGCCAGTTGTTCCTGCACAAATCGATCGTACGGTTTATCACTGTTCAGTGACTGAATGACGTAGTCGCGATATCGCCAGGAGTCGGGGCGGTAATGGTCGATACGATAACCGTCTGAGTCGGCATAACGGACAACATCCAGCCAATGCCGAGCCCATCGTTCCCCGTACTGAGGTCGTTCCAGCAATCGATCAACCAGCTTCTCGTACGCACGGGGACCAGAATCTGCTTCAAACTCGGCGACTTCTGCAGGAGTCGGTGGCAGCCCGATCAAGTCAAAAGAAAGTCGACGAATCAAGGTCGCTCGATCAGCCTCCGGCGCCGGGGTCAACTGTTGCGTCGTCATCTGTTTCAAAATGAATCGATCGATCTCATTCCTGCTCCACGCATCATCTTCAGTCTGCGGCGGGGCATGATCCTGCAGTGGCTGCAAAGCCCACCAGGCTCGATCTTCGTCCGTGAAACCTTTGTCTCCGTGAGCCACCACAATCGGCTTTCCGTCAGACTTTGGCCAGGGCGTACCGCGGCGAATCCATTCTTCAAGGATTGCTATTTCCGCATCCGGAAGTTTACCGCTCGGAGGCATTTCAAAGGACTCAAAGCGGACGGCCTGTAACAGCAGGCTCTCAGCGGGATTGTTGGGCACAACCGCCGCTCCGGATTCGCCACCGGCCAAAATCAATTCTCTGGCATCAAGTCGCAGTTGTCCCTTTTGCTTCGCTTCGCTGTGACATTCATAACAGCGATCTACCAGCAACGGTCGAACTTTGGATTCAAAAAACGCAAGATCTTCAGCAGAGAACTCCGCCGGACTATCCTGATCCTGCGCGGAGACACCGTCGAGCTGAGTCAGGAAGACGGCGAGAACAAGTATCGGGGCAAATCCTGGCATTATGAATCGTCGCATGTTTACTTGCTCAACGGCAGACGCAGATTTCATATCAGTCAACCTCTCAACACGACTTACGCGAACAGTTCCTTCACCGCCTGGCCCTTGCCATCCTGAGTCACATAGAACGGGCGACCTTCGATATCGAATCCAGCCTGTGGACTGATACCCATCGCGGTCATAATCGTCGCGTGAAGGTCCGCGATCGACACGGGATTCTCAACGGCAATCAAAGGTCTCTGGTCAGCAGTCTTGCCATACACGAACCCGCGCTTCATCCCGCCGCCAAACATCACAACACTCGTGCCGCCAGTGAAGTGGCGATGCAGCCCATAGTGTTTCATTTCCTGCACGGCTTCGACTCGCTCTGTCGCCTGGTCAGCCGCATTGGAGCCTGGCACTCCTTCAATCAACGCATCTCGACTGAACTCTGAAGCAATAACTACCAGAGTTCGATCCAACAGTCCTCGGAGTTCCAGATCTCTGATCAACTGGGCGATTGGTTGATCCATTTCAGAATGCATGCGCGCCAAAGTCTCATGCCCATTCGCGTGAGTATCCCAGTGCAAAAACGGAACGTACTCAGTAGTGACTTCGACAAATCGAGTTCCAGCTTCCACAAGTCGGCGAGCCAGCAAGCAACCACGGCCGAAGCGACTGTTGTCATAGATCTTGCGGCTTTCTTCCGGTTCGAGGCTGATGTCGAAGGCTTCGCGATCTTTTGAGCTTAGCAATCGATATGCATTGTCGAGAGACCTCAGCATCGACTCCTGCTGATAGTCGCTCATGAATTCGCGTTGAGGACTCTGATCCACAAGTCGGCGAAACAACTTGTTCCGACTGGTAAATCGATCGCTGGTCATCGTACCGGGCGGACGAACGGATTGAGCGGCGTCTTCCGGAAACGGAAGATTCATTGGACCAAATTCTGACCCAAAGAACCCGGCAGTCGTGAACGCCTTCAACTCTTCACTTTCGCCAACTCCTTCAAGCCGCTGCCCCACATTCACGAAGGCAGGCATCACAGGATTCACGGGGCCCAAAATGCGAGCCATCCAGGAACCGATATGTGGACAGGCAACCGTCTGCGGAGGAACATAACCAGTGTGCCAATGATATTGGTGCCGAGAATGCAGGATGCTTCCCAGATCCGGCTGCACAGCCGATCGAATCAAGGTGGCTCGGTCCATCATCGAGGCGATTTTTTCCAGTCCTCGACAAATCTTGAGCCCACTAACAGCGGTGTCAATCGCCGGGAAAGTACTCAACATGTCCTTTACGGGCAGGCCAACTCGAAACGGTTCATAATGTTTCGGGTCAAACGTGTCCGGAGCGGCCATGCCTCCTCCCATCCAAATCAGGATGCAGGCATCCGCCGTTGACCGCGGATGAACCACGTTGAGATTGACTTCTCCGCGAAGCTGACGAGGAGCAGACGCTGCCAGAGCGGCCGTCGAAGCCGCTGCCATGGTTCGCAAAAAGTCACGTCGCTGGACACTTTCGGGAACACTTGAGTCATTCAGGAACTGCACGATGAACACTCCGCTTAATGTCGGACCCGAAAAAGCATATATCGAACACAGCGCAAATCGCTTTTCGAGCCAGAATACTATAGCCCAACGCCAAGTCAGGTCACATCCGGCAAACTTGCTTTTCACATCAACTGAGTGTTTTGCTCCCGCCCCACCAGAACCACCCAAGCCCCCAACGGCGTTGTTGAAAGGCATGCAATCGAAGGGAAGATTTGTAAAATCTGCAATGCTCCGACGTTGTAAGAATTGCAAACCAACACTCGATCCGTGTCGCCAAAACGCCTCTGCAAAACACAGAAAGAGTCAGAATAATTCTCCTAAGAGAATTGCTGTCAACAACTTACAACGAATAAACATCGAGTTTCCACCTATGAATCGATTTCCGTAGAGTCTTTTTGGCACGGGCCGTGCTACCTATTTCTTTCGAGAGAGACTTGGGTTCGGAGTGAGATCCTTGAGCCCAAAACGTAGCCTTGAGAAAGCTGCGTATTTCTGAGAGAGACGGGGGCTCGCCTGAGAAACGAGCCCGCAAATTTGAGCGAGTGCCTGAGAAACCTCGCTCCCTGAAAAAGGCCATCGGTATCAGATTGATCCGATCGGCCTTTTTTCTTTTTGCGCCCTCAGGAAAATTGATCGGCCATACTCGATGATGGTCTAATCGTCCCCACGAGAACACGGCGGCGTTTTGCAGGGATTGACCTTTCGCATTGCGTCCACGAATCCCTCACTGACGCATTGAGCTATTTCGCCCGACCGAACGATAAGCCTGGAAATCAGCAAACCGCATGAACACACCTCCTTCATCAAATCAATCTCGCCGCAGGTTTCTGTCGAACGGAACTCTGGTCCTTGCGGCGACCTCGGGCATAGGCTTGCAGAGATCAGTCACCGCGGCGAATGCATCGCCCTCAATCTCGTTGCGAATTGGGCTCATCACCGATTTGCATCACGCCGACAAGCCAGCGGCTGGCAGCCGATTCTACCGTGAGACGATTCCAAAGCTGAAAGTGGCCGCCGAAGAGTTCCAGAAGACCGGGCTCAACTTTGTCGTGGAATTGGGAGATCTGATCGACGCGGCAGACAGTGTTGAAACAGAACTCAGCTATCTCCGCACAATCGATGGCGAGTTCTCAAAACTCAGCTCTGATCGACATTATGTTCTGGGCAATCACTGTGTCGACACGTTGACCAAGACCGAGTTCCTACAGGAAGTCGGGCAGAAGGAATCCTACTACTCTTTCGATCGAGCCGGTTTTCACTTTATCGTGCTTGACTCATGCTTTCGCAATGACGGCGTTCCCTATGGTCGAAAGAACTCAAAATGGAACGACGCCAACATTCCGCCGGCTGAGCTGGAATGGCTACGTGAAGACCTGAAGTCTACAAAACTCCCGACGATCGTTTTTGCTCATCAACGATTGGATGTCACGACTGATCATGGCGTCAAGAACTGCGTCGAAGTACGCAGCATTCTGAACGACTCCGGCCGTGTACTGGCTGTGTTCCAGGGACACAGTCACCAGAATGATCTGAAAGACATTGATGGCATCCATTACTGCACTTTGGTCGCGATGGTCGAAGGCAGCGGGCTCGAAAACAGCGGAGCCTCTGTGCTTGAACTCCACGACAACGGCATGATCCATGTGACCGGCTTCAGGAAGCAGAAGTCATACGACTGGTGATTGCGCGCGAAACGTCTTCAATCAACAGCTCAAGGCTGCCGGGTGAAGTCGCAGCAATGACTTCCTGATAAATGCCATACCCGAAGGAAGCTGCTGGCGGAATATAACCAGGCTGCCAGTCCCCGGTGAGCGTTGCGACCAGCACGGGCCTTGGTGCGAATCGTTGCCGCAGTGCAAGCTGAAACACCTGATAAAGTTCTCCGGGAACAAGCACCCAGACGGCATCGCCAACAAACGCCAGAGTCACCGGCAGAGGACATGACTTCCCCGGAGCAAGTGCATTCAGCCGTGCGAGCTGGCGAGTCATCTGTTCCCCATTGGCACGACATTCACGAATTCGATCGACATTGCCCGCAGCCTTGGCGGCTTCTTCCTCTGCGAACCAGTGTTCTCGTTTCGCGGTCGTCTCGGCAATGGTTGGCAGATCATGGCGATACGGCAATTCAGCCGTGATCGTTGACCATGCCCATTGTTGATGGCTCTGCTTTTCAGCATCAGAGCAGGGCACATGCTTCCAGGTTCCAATCCATGTTCCGGACAAAGTCGGCCCCGAGTAAACATAATCCGTGCCTGCCGGAGCAAGCTGTTCCAGCGCGGCAAGCACTGAGTATCCAAGGATGCGACCATTTCGATCCGCAACGGCTGTATCACCCACAAAGCCTTCACGAGGCCCCAGATCGCCCGAAGCTCCCTGCATAAAGAAGCAGAGTCCTCCGACTTGCTGCTCAACAGTTTCTCGCATGGCTCCGATCCAGTCCGGACTGAGCAGCGTGTTGTCCCAGGCCAAAGTCGTTGGATGACATGCATAGTTGACGATCGTCCCGATCATCTGACCGCCCGGAGTTGAAATGCGTCCCACGATCACGGTGTCATCGGCTGATCCGGCCGGATTGAACCCACAGACCGCATGACCTCGTTCCGAATCATAGAAGTCGCGATGAGCAGCCAGCGAGCATCGGCCTGTTCCATAGACGATCGTGGCCGGCTGCAACTTCGGCTTAGCTTCGGCAGCCAGGCTCGCAAGCTTGTCGCACAAGCTATCCAGATAAGGACCGATCAAGTCGCCGCCCGGGAACTCACTACGCTTGCGAGACATCCATCCGGAACCATGCGTGTGTGTCACCATCACATGAATTCGCTCTGCAGCCACGGATGTCACCGCGGCCACAGCATCTCGGATACTCACCAGTTCCGGAGTGTCGAGAATGCAATGATCCATGGAAATCAGAATCTGATCGTCCGCACTCGATTCTTCTGCCGATGCCAGCCACAGCAAAGTAGCCGTCAGCGGACGATGAATGCCCGTCGCTTTGTCATGCAACGCTGCTCCCCACATCCGATGATAGATTCCAACCGGCGGAGTAATATCACAGCGAACGATAGCCGCTCGAACCTGAGCCTGAGGGGTCGCAACACGGGTTACAGATTTCTGACTCGAAAAGGTCATAACTTGAGCTTATTCAAAGAGAGGTCGTTTGGGATTGAGGACTGACCAGCACACTGCGTCAATCGCCATTATGATTGCAAAGAAATAGAGGATCTGATTCCAATTGCCCGTGACGTCTACCAACCATCCGGCTGTGATTGGAAAGAGCGTCGCACCGATGTTCCCACACATGTTCATCGCACTAAAAACAGTGCCCGCGCGTTTGCCTCCAAATTCAATGGCAACGGTGTATCCACTGACTCCACCAAACGCCGCACAGAACACTCCCAGAGCAACGATCGCAATGCTGACATTCACGTCGGCGACGAACCCTGACACGGTGATCAAGACCGCACAACTGGCCATTCCGACGACCGCTATTCCCTGACGACTAAGCCTCTTGTTTCCTGTCTTCAGAAACAACCAGTCAGAGATCACTCCGCCGAGCAGGCTTCCCACGACTCCACCGATGCCGGCGTATGTTGTGAGCAGCCCCGATTCCTTCAAAGACACTCCACGAGTCTCCTGCAGGAACGTCGGGAACCAGGTCAGAAAAAACACCATCGCGGCAGCTCGAAAGAATTGCTGAGCACACAACAGGGCCAGCGAAGGACTGGTCAAAAGTCGTCCCCAGATTTCGCCGCTTCCTTCAGTAGCTTCAGAACTCTCGCGACGAACCAGAGGCAGCGTCTGCCCCTTTATGGACATCAAGAAGACGATCGACCAGACAATACCTGGAACAGCAAACAACCATAGCAGCAACTGCCAACGGTACACATGCAGCGATGTCGCCAGGGGATCAAGTTTTACCAGCATGTTTCCGGCAATCACCGGGGCAATCGCACCACCGATCAGCATTCCTCCGGCCAAGATCCCGGATGCACGAGCACGCTCAGATTCCGGAAACGTCTGGCCAATGGCTTTGGCGGCGCACGGAAAAGCTCCAGCCTGGGCGGCTCCCATCAGAAACCAGATGACAGCCAGTGAGACAATTCCAAAGCTCAAGCCTGTGAGAAACGTAAGCAGCGACCAGAGCACACAAAGGCCCGCCAGAGTACTCCGGCTGCCGTAACGATCGGCCAGCCATCCGCTTGGCATCTGTAGCAATGCATAACCCAGATACCAGACTGATTGCACCCAGCCCATGACTGTTGCACGTGACTCTTCAGGAACCCCAAAATCTTTCGCCACCTCCAACGCAGGTACACTCAATGCTGCGCGCTGAATATAGGCAATGGCTGCGACAAGACAGAGAAAACTCAGAATCACATGTCGCATGAGGTCAGGTCCGATCAATCGATGTGAGTACGAACTTCTCCACGCATGCTAGTGACCAGACAAAGAATCCAGAAGCGCTAGCAGAAAGAAGCTTCATCCGTCACGGGTGTCGTTACTCCGTATCAATTCGAACAAGCTTCATCCGGCCGGACGCTCCGCTCTTTATCGACACGTCAGCTTTGCGACATTCAAAGTGCTTCGCAAGCAATGCGATCAGCTCTTCATTCGCCTTGCCATCAACTGGTGGTGACTTCAATTTGGCAAGCCATGTACCATCTTCGGCCTGTTCAAATGAACTGACGCGAGAGTTCGGCTTGACCTTGACCTGAATGACCTTTGATTCCACCGCTGACTCTCGAATAGAACACACCCGACCACAAGAATGCTTTTGGAATCGTAACGCAACACCAGGAAAAAGTCCGCATCGCCTGGAGAATGAATTCACGGCGGCGAGCGGCTGGGCGTCAGCCCTCCGTGTAGTCCCCATTGAGTTCAGTCAACAAGCGAATGCGTAACAGACATCATGACAGGACAGAAAGACACGAAGAACAGATCCGCTCAACACGGAGGGCTGACGCCCAGCCGCTCGCCGATGTCCGGTCTTCAAGCGCCGCCGTTCCGGCCCCTCTCACCAACCGACCATGAACGAATCCAACCTCGTGATGATCGTACACAACAATTCATTCGCATCTGACTGACAATGGCTCTAAAATGCCGCTCTTCAACTTCCGAACTCCGTCACGCACAGACATGTCTGCAGCGAAGACGGTCGCCGGATCTCACCGAAAATCAACCCACCCAATACCATCATGCCCGCATCGCGCAATCTTAGTCCCGGTCTCTGCATTCCCCTGATCCTGGCTGCACTTGCCATTCCTCTCTGCGAGAGAGTCGCTGCAGCCGATGAATCCACTGTGGACCAAAGTCGTTTCGAAGCGACCGTTCTGGCTACCGGTCTGATTCAACCGATGGAACTCGCCGTTGCCCCGGACGGCACGATCTACTTTATTGAACTGAACGGAAAGCTGAAGTCTCTGCACCCGGTGACTCATCAAGTGTCGCTCGTGGGTGAACTGACAATTACAACGGAACAGGAGAATGGTCTGCTTGGCCTGGCTCTGGATCCAAATTTCACGGACACACAATGGATCTATCTTCAGTATTCCCCTCCGACGTTTTCCGGACAGCATATCAGCCGCTTCACACTGCGTGACGGCAAGCTCGACATGGAGTCCGAGAAGCTCCTGCTGAAGTTTGAAGAGCAGCGTAAAGAATGTTGTCATCATGCCGGGTCACTGCACTTCGGACCTCGCGGCGAGCTGTTTATTGCGACCGGCGACAACACTCATCCTCACGGTGACTCACAAGGTTATGCCCCCATCGATGAACGCCCCGATCGTTCACCGTGGGATGCTCAGAAGTCTTCTGCAAACACGAACAGCTACAACGGCAAGATCCTGCGAATTCGTCCAACAGCAGATGGTGGCTACGAGATTCCTGATGGCAATCTGTTTCCGAAAGACGGCTCCAAAGGCCGACCCGAAATCTATGCGATGGGTTGCCGCAACCCGTGGCGAATGACGGTCGATTCAGAATCGGGATTCGTTTACTGGGGCGAAGTCGGTCCCGACGCGAATGGCGAAAACGAACGTGGTCCTCGTGGTTACGATGAAATCAATCAGGCTCGTCAGGCAGGCAACTTTGGCTGGCCATACTTCATCGCCAACAATCTGCCGTACTCAGACTACGACTTTGCAACGAACACGGCCGGACCGCTGTACGACCTGGCTGGTCCAAAGAATGAATCTCCCAACAACACCGGCGAAAAGATTCTGCCGCCGCCAGTTTCGGCATTGATCTACTATCCCTACGGCGCCTCCGAAAAGTTCCCGGAACTCGGCACCGGAGGACGCTCAGCGTGTGCAGGCCCGGTTTATCACTACGACGAATCACTGAAATCAGCCGCCAAATTCCCAGCAGGCTGTGATCGGTGCCTGTTCATTTATGAATGGACTCGACACTGGATCAAGCTGGTTCATCTGGACGAGCAGGGCGATGTGAAATCAATTGAACCGTTCATGCCACAACACAAATTCGTGCGTCCCGTCGACATGACTTTCGGTCCCGAAGGATCACTCTATGTCATGGAGTATGGAGAAACATGGGGCGTGAATGCGGACGCTCGTCTTGTGCGGATCGATTATGTTCGAGGCAACCGGCCTCCGGTCGCAGTCGCTTCAGTAGAGAATAACATCGGCCGTGCACCTCTGGAGGTTTCTCTGTCGAGCAAAGGAACCTTCGATAAGGACAACGGAGACAACTTGAAGTACGAATGGCGATTAATCAATACAGCTGATCCCACTGCGGCCCCAAGAACGTTTTCGAAGGAAGCCGATCCGAAGATCACGATCAACGTAACGGGTGTCTTCAACGTCGAACTTGTAGTCACCGATTCACAAGGAGCCAGCCACTCCTCGGCAGTACCGGTTCTTGTCGGCAACGAACGTCCGACGATTCGATTTGCAAAACCTCTGCCCGGTGACTTCTTCGATCCTCAACAATCGATTCGCTACGAACTGGTTGTGGCTGATGTCGAAGACGGGACTAACGACGACGAACAAATCGATCAGGGACATGCCGAACCCATTGATCCGGAATCGCCCGGCCGAGTTTCAGTGAACGCTGTCTTCTCTCCCGGGCCTGTGCCTTCTGCCAACGGCAGTCCCGAAGCCGCTGATCAGGGACCAATGGGCATGCGTCGCATGAAGGGCAGCGATTGTTTTAATTGTCATGCCGTGGATCAAAAGCGAGTTGGTCCTCCGCTGCTGGAAATTGCTAACAAGTATCGTGGCAAAGAAGGAGCACTTGAAGCTTCCGTTCAACGAGTCATCAAGGGGTCAACGGGAGTCTGGGGCAAGGTCCCGATGATTCCGCATTCACATCATACGATTGATGAGATTCGCGAAATGGTGGGCTGGATTTATAGTCTTGAACCAACAGGACTCGTCAGAGTCTTCCCGGGGTTCAACAATGAAATCCCAGTCTCTGCGGAAGAAGCTGCGAAGCCGGGCCATTACAAACTCGAGGCCAATTATTCGGATCGCGGAGCAGGGACCATCCCATCACTGAACGCTTCAACTGTTCTTTATCTTCGACAACGACTTGTCGAAGCTGAAACAGCCGATGAAATCCTCGGACCGCAGATTCTGGGTTCCGGCAACGCTGGCGGTGGAAAGTTTATCGGAGCGATCAATCATGGTCACTACCTGCGATTCTCCAACATGTCGCTGGATCAGATTCATGGAGTGACCTTGAAGATTGCCTCCGCAGGCTCCGGTGGATCCATCGAAGTACGACTTGATCAACCGGACGGACCGCTGCTGGCGTCAACGGAAATCGAAGTGAACGGCCAATGGGAACAGTTTTACGAACGAACAATTGATCTCATGCCGGCAGAAGGTCGACATGATCTAATAGTCCGGTTTACTCACCCGAATCAGGCGGGCGGTCTGATGAATCTGGATTCCGTGCATTTTTTGCCGTAGGATGTGCTCCTTCAGACCAATCATACACGACCAGGAGATCGCCGATGCTCAATCTTTCCGGCAGCCGGAAAACGCTCTGCAATGGCATCACGCGTCGTGATCTGCTCCACATTGGCGGCATCAGTGCCCTTGGGCTGAATGCCGGAGTGCCGGCCCTGGCATCAACAATTTCACCGGCCGCAGCAATTCCCGGAAGCAAAGCCAAAGCCTGCATCTTTGTCTTCCTGTTTGGATCTCCACCACAACACGAAACATTCGATCCCAAACCACAGGCCGCCTCCGAAATTCAGGGAGAGATGAAGGCCATCGACACCGTGGTCCCGGGTCTGCAGATCTGCGAAGGCTTACCGCAGATCGCCAGCATGGCCGACAAACTGACCATCGTGCGGTCGATGACTCATGAGTATCCCATTCACTGCTGTGCTTATGTCATGACCGGAATGCCAACCTACAGCATTCCCCTCGAAACCAGCCCGCGCGATCCTCAGCAATGGCCTTTCATGGGATCGATCGTGGACTATCTCGACGGCCGCCGTCTGGGCGAACGATCGCCAACGCTGCCGCGAAATATTGGTCTGCCGTGGCGATTTTGCTCCAAGGGCAGTTCGACGACTCAAGCCGGTCCCTACGGTGCGTTCCTCGGTAACGGGATGGATCCGTTCTGGACGGACTTCGATGGTAAGGGAACCGTCGTCGTTCCCAAACTGAATGCCGACGGGCAGACCGAAAACGTCTTTGACCCGCATGCTGGTATTCCAAGCTCATCTCGTTTTCAGCTTTCTGAAGGCTGCCAACTTCCAGCAGAGCTGTCCGCTAATCGTTTCGATGCACGCGTCCATCTGTTGCAACAATTTGATGCATCGCGGCCAATAATGGATCACGCTTTGGAGATTGGGAATTACTCCGATCATCAGCAGCGAGCTTTATCGCTCATCGGCTCGAATCGCATTCGCCAGGCACTTGATGTGGGCAAAGAATCAGACTCGTTGCGTAGCCGCTATGGCATGACATTGTTTGGTCAATCAATGCTCGCCGCGCGGCGTCTGGTGGAAGCAGGAGCCAGATTTGTGTCGGTCTTCTGGGATCCGTTCGGACCACACGGCGCGTCCGTCTGGGATACTCATTCCAATCATTTTCCTCGTCTGAAAAATTATCTGCTGCCCGTCTTCGATCAAAGCTATTCCGCGCTGATCAACGATCTGGACGAACGAGGCATGCTGAATGAAACGCTGGTTCTGTGTACCAGCGAACATGGTCGTACGCCCCAGATTGATTCCAAGCCGACCGGTGGTGCGCGTCATCATTGGTCCCGAGCTTACTCATCGGTCTTCGCTGGCGGAGGTATGGCACGTGGCCGAGTTGTCGGCTCAACAGACGCCATCGGCGGCGATGTGGCAGACGTCCCAATTTCTCCAAAAGACATGCAAGCCACCGCCTATCACCTTTTGGGCTACGACGAATCCACCACCGTTCCTGACCAACAAGGCCGTCCGCATCCCATCGCTGGCACCGGCCGAGTGCGGGAAGAGTTGCTTTCATAAACTCTTTGGACAGCGATGAACAACTCACATTGCTGTACCGGCGAATCACTCTCAACAGGCTTAAATCACCATGAATCGTATCAACAGACCAAATCCCTGACTTCGAATCAGATCTTTGATGCATGAAACCTCTTTCAATCCGTATTCACCACCCAGCGACGCCGATATCGCATCGTTTCCGCTCGATCCGGCGCTTCGTGAATCGCTACGACCGCAACGCAGAGGCTTGCTCTTAATAGTGACGCTGTTTCATGCATGTGTGCAAGGCATGTTCGTCATGCTGGGTGCAATGACGTTGTTGACGGTCGCATATCATCTGGTGCTCATGACATTTGCTGGCAAACACATGATGAGCCGACTCGAATTCTTCATGATGGTGGTAACGGGTACGCTAGTTACAACCATATCCATGGGACTGGTGCGTGCCGAATGTCGAAACTTTCGCCCATCGTGGGCACGCGAACGAGTCATTCTCGCCGTTCTGTTTCTCACCGTCATTCCACCGGCATTCTGGGTCTATGTTCGACTTTCGCGGCCATTTCCATTCCCAATCTCTTTGGCAGAGCGACTGATTGAAGCTTCCGTACCAATCAGCATCACGGCCATCTGGACAGGCTCGATCATTCTGCGCTTGATGCTTTGGTACTTCCGAAGAAAACCTGCACAGAGGATCGCGTCCCTACCCGGCCTGAGGCGCAGACAGCACGACAACGAAAAGCAGTGGGGCTTCTGATTTCGGGAACAGATCAGCCCCCTCACTGAGTTTGCCGACAGCAGATCACACAGTCATACTGTGCATCCTCGAAATCGCAGACATGCACTCCTGCTTCAACTGAAAGGACGAATCATGCAGATCCCGGCTCCCACAGCAGAACATCAGTTTTTATTGCAGTTCGTAGGCGACTGGAGCTTTGAAAGTGAGTGCATTATGGGACCGGACCAGCCACCCATGGTTACGAAAGGCACTCAGACCATAAAGCCTCTCGGATCATTTTGGACTCTGGGAGCCATGGAAAGTCCCGGCCCGGACGGTGATCCAATGCATTCCATGATGACACTCGGATTTGATCCCATCAGAGGTAAATTCGTCGGATCTTTCGTCGCTTCCTGCATGACTCACCAGTGGCTTTATGAGGGCTCTCTGGACGTCACCGGACGCATCCTGACACTGGATGCCGAGGGCCCGAGTTTCGCGGGCGACGGCAGCATGGCCAAGTATCAGGACATCATCGAAGCGGTTGATCACGAGACCTATCTGTTCTCATCGCAGTTCCTTGACGCCAGCGGCAACTGGGTGAGATTTATGCATGGTAAGCACACACGAGTTGCGTGAATCCTGATCAGATCGCATACCAACAAAGATGCACGCTTTCCGTGTTCTCTCGGCACGCCGCCTGGCAGTCATCTCGTCAGGAAAGGATGTCGTCAATCACCCTGCCATGATCGATCTCCAGCCGTTTGCGGCCAGGGATTTCAAGGCGACGGTTATCAAGCCCCAACAAGTGCAGCACGGTTGCGTGAAGATCCGTGACGTAATGACCTTCGCCCAGCGCGTGGTAGCCAAGTTCATCTGTTTCCCCGTGAACGTGGCCCTTCTTCAGACCTGCTCCGGCCAGCCAGACTGTAAATCCGTTTGGATGATGATCACGTCCCGTATTGCCACCGCCTCGAAGCTCCAGCCCTGGCGTACGACCGAATTCCGTGCCAAACACCACAACGACATCTTCCAGAAGTCCACGCTGCTTCAAATCCTGTAACAACCCGGCGACCGGAAGATCGACCGAAGCACATAAACGCGTATGATTGGTCTTCAACTGCTGATGGGAATCCCATGATCCGTACGGCGATGGAAAGACCTGCACAAAACGAACGCCTCGCTCCACCAGCCGCCGTGCAGCAAGCAAACGCTGCCCCGCAACTTTCGTGGCCTCGTTGTCAAGCCCGTAAAGTTTCGATGTGGCTTCTGTTTCCTGCCCCAGATCGACTGCTTCCGGCACGGCCGCCTGCATTCGAAACGCCAGCTCATACGCACGAATGCGAGCTCGCAGTGACTGATCATCCGGATATTCTACTGCCGTCAATTCATTCAGTTGATTGATGGCTTCATATTCCTGCTGCTGTTGTTCGAACGTCTGCCCGGCGTTGCGCTGCGCGAACGGCAGTGGATTCTTCGGGTCCAGAGCCAGCGGGATGCCCGAGTACTGTGGACCCAGATAAAGTGAGTCGATCGATTCGCGAGTGTCTGATCGCGTCGGCCCGCCCAGCACAACGAATTTGGGAAGATTCTCGTTCAATGCTCCCAGCCCATAATGAGCCCACGCTCCAATACTGGGTTGAGATTCGTCCAGCTTGTGACGTCCGGTATGAAACTGATTCTCCGCAGCGTGATCGTTGTCCGTCGTCCACATATTGCGAACAAAGCTGATGTCATCAACATGCTTCGCCAGATGCGGCCACCAGTCCGTTACTTCAATGCCGCTCGCGCCGCGTTTCTTCCAGTCGACCTGCATGGGAAAGATAGTCGGGTAGACATCCCGGACATTGATCTCCTCCGAGGGCACCGAACGAAATCGTTTGCGATGCAACGGTGAGTTGACCGGATTGTCAAACGGCGTCTTATCAAACGTCATACCCGCATATTTATTCAGAGCAGGCTTAGGATCGAATGTCTCCATATGGCTGTAACCACCGGAGAGAAAGATCCAGATGACGGACTTGGCTCGCGGCGTAAAGTGAGTTGCCTCACTGCCCTTTGCGCCCTCAGCCATCATCGCTCCCAGCGCCATGCCAGTGACGCCCATCCCCAGATCTGCCAGAAACGGCCTTCTTCGAATTCGCATTTGAATTTCCGTTATCTGATAGTGATGAAATCGTTGTGGTTGAGCAGGATTCGCGCGAGGCTTTCGTGGGCTCGTGTGTTGGCTTCGGGCGCATCGGGTAAAGTGGCCAGTTGCTGTTGTTTCTGCAACGCGCTCAGGCAAACCTGAATCTCGGCGTGAGTGGGTTGCCGCGAAAGAATCTGTTCAAACAAGTAGGAAATGAACTGCTCCGCCGAGCCGCCTCCGGAATCCTGCCAGGCTTTCACAATGGCAACGCTCGACTCATGCACCAGTTCGCTGTTTGTCAAAGCCAGCGCCTGCTGCGGCACAATGCTGCTGACTCGGCGATAGCAGTCGAGCGGATCCGGAGCATCAAACAATTCCCCCAACGAGCTCTTGCCGCCGGCCTCAGGATGCACACTGTAATAAAGACTGCGACGAGTCGTCGTGAGTGCATCCTTGTTCTCGATTTCCACTCCGCCCAGCGTGAGATCCAGCCGACCGGCGATAGACAACAGGCTGTCGCGGACGACTTCGGCTTCCATGCGGGACGAATTCTTTCGCCAAAGAAGCTTGTTTTCCGGATCCTTACTAACCGAATCACTGGCACTTACCGAATCACGACGATAGGCGTCGCTGGTGACGATCAAGCGGTGCAGATGCTTCATGTCCCAGCCGGACTCCATGAACTCCACGGCCAGCCAGTCGAGCAGTTCCGGATGAGTGGGCTTGTCGCCGTTGCGACCAAAGTCATTCATACTGGCCACCAGTGGCGAATGAAAATGCCGCGCCCAAACATGATTGACCGCCACACGAGCTGTCAGCGGGTTGTCTTTGCTGGTCATCCATTCCGCCAACGCGCGACGACGTCCGGTGCTCTGCTGAGGATACGAGGGTGACAGTGGAGAATAGACTTCCGACAACTGTTCATTCGCCAAAGCCTCAGTCGCCTTCTGTCGATTAGTCATCGCGGTTGTGAGCCCCGCGTTCGCGGTTTCAATCGCCTTCGCTCGTTCCGCATCGTCAGATGGCTTCGCTTCGGCCGTGACCACAGCGAACTCTGCCGCAAGAACTTCTGCTTCTGCCTTTCGCAAAGCTGCTTCACGCTCCAAACGACTGGCTGTTTTGATCAGAGCAGGAAGACGATCGCTCGGTGGGTCTGAGTATTTTGCTTGATCCGCAGCAATGCGAGCTTCGAGAGAAGCGAGGTCCGCGCGAGCCGCCGTGACACTCGCCTCGGCCGCATGCATTTGCAGAAACGGCCGCCGCGCGGCGCGACGAGCAGCCTCCAGCTTCACCGAGAGCGCACGCAGTTCAGGGTTGTCAATCGAAGCGGATACCAGAGACGTCGCGGGAGCAACACGAAACGAAGACGGTTCCCAACCATCGATCCCGATGACGTCTCGGCCATCGGTGTACTTTGGAGCTTCGAAGTCCACGTCTATGAGCCTCACCCACGCTTTGCCGTCGGTTGCCATGGGATCTGGCACAGACCAGACGAAATCATCGATCACGGCGACACTACCGGGCCGGATATCGAAGCTGATGGGCTTGATGGCCGTGCCGACCGGATTCCACCCGTTCAATGCCAGCGAAGCATTTTCAACAAGCGTGCTGGAATCTGAGCAGCAGACGACGGTTAGCTGACCAAGGTCCTCTTTCGAACGAATCACGACAGAGATTTCGAAGTCGTTCTGTCCGGCGGCAAAGTCATAGCGACCGACCTCGGTTTCTCCGGAGACCCCATGAACATAAGCCATGATCCGGCCTTTTTCGAACGCACAATACCCAGAGGTCAACCCCTGAATGCTGTCCTTAACGAACTGAAAATTGACGTGCGAGTCCTGCAGAATTCGCAAGCGAAAGGTCAGCCGGGCTCCATCGTCGAAAGACTTCAGTTGCTGCATATTATTCTGCACGATGCTGCGTCCCGTTGTGGCATCCATCAGCAACGACTGCCTGCCGGAAATCGCACCGCTTGTTCCGGCCTTGATGGCTTCCTGAAACGCGGCTTCGTATTCGGCTTCGGCTTTAGCCAGTTCTTCGTTTACCCCCGAGCCGGAGGCGACGGCTGCGCCAGATGATGGAGCCGGCACCTGCGGCTGGGCGGTCAACGAGGAGTGGGATTTTTCGGCGGCGACGATGACCGAGCGGGCCTCAGCAAGGAGGGATTCCTGAAGCTCAGGCCGGAGCCCTGGATACCACGCTTTCGGAGGCAGATTCACGGGCTCGATGTGGAAAGCGGCGTTCCTTAGAAACGAGGGCACTCCTGGCGGAATCGAGCCTCGTTCCTTCACACGATTGCGTTCATCGCCTCCGGTGTAAAACCACGTTGGAGCATCGGCCGTCTTGTCGAACACGCGAACTGCTCCCAATCGCTGAACAGCACGAGTTCCCGAATAAGAGTAGTCCTGAAAAATGCCCGGATCCGCTTCTCCCGGCACGCGATCCTGGCGAATAAAAATCGGTTCGAAGAATGCTCGCATGCGAAAGTAGTCATCATGCGAAATCGGATCATACTTGTGATCATGACAATGAGCACAGTTAAAGGTCAGCCCCAGAAACGCCTTGCCTGTGTGCTCCACCGCATTGCGCATCCAGTCGTTGGCGTTGAGCGAATAGTAGTTGCGAATCAGATATCCTGTGGCAACTCCGGCGTCGTAATCGTCCGGACAGATTTCATCCGCCGCCAGCATTTCGCGAACCATCTGATCGTAGCCTTTGCCCTGATTCAGAGACCGCACGATCCAGTCTCGCCAGCGATACAACTGCGATGCACTGTTGCGAACATCATTGACATCACGACGGCCATACCAGTCACTGTATCGCCAGACATCCATCCAGTGCCGTCCCCAGCGTTCGCCATGCCGTGGATCGTTCAGCAGTTTGTCGACAACGTTTTCATAAGCGTCGGGTGACTCATCTGCCAGAAACGCATGCAGCTCGTCTCGTGTCGGCGGCAGTCCGATGAAATCGATGTAGACTCGACGCAGCAGAACATGCTTTGGTGCGGAAGGTCGAGCCGTCAAAGCATGCAGCGCGAGTTCTGCGTTGAGAAATGCATCGATCGGATGAACTTTGATTGAATCAGCGATCTCAGGAATCGCAGGGCGTTGCGGGATCTTGAATGCCCAGTGCTCACGAGGATCGGCTTCGGGCTGTTCGGACTCGGGTGACTTCGCTCCTTCACGAATCCAGGCCCGCAGCATCTCAATCTGTTCTGCTGATAACGATTCGCCTTCCGGTGGCATTCGTTCGCCAGGCTCTTTGGCGGAGACTCGATGAATCAACAGGCTGTCGTCAATCTGTCCATTG
>JBILXT010000475.1:0-5224 GCA_044378235.1 Planctomycetaceae bacterium | reverse complement strand
GGAGGGTTGATCGGAGTGGGTCAGAAGCGATTTGCTTCTGAAGGAGTCATTTGTCGCCCTGGGAAGCCTCGGCACCAAATCGTATGTCGGAAGGGACTCTGAACGATGGCGTTTGAGCCACAACGATTTATTCATGCCGCTAATGTTCGTCTGGATGTTCCCGTCAGTGTGCAAACGACGGAGAAACTGACCGACGAACTTCGCTTTGCATTCGAAGACGCGACGCTGTATGCCTTTGATGAAGTCATCGAAGCCTGCATCAAGCGCGACGTGGACTTTCTGCTGCTCTCCGGCAACATCTTTATTGAAGCCGATCGCAGTCTCCGTGCGAGACTTCGCCTGCTCAAGGGATTTAATCGGCTCGACGAACAAAATATTCACGTCTTTGTTTTGCCCGGTGACGCCGATCCGCCGGAAGCCTGGCGAGCGATTCCCGAACTGCCAGAAAACGTGACAGTCTGTTACAGCTCAAGCCCGGAACCCATGGAGCTGTTTATCAAGGATCAGCTCGCAACGACTGTTTCTGCGTCGATGTGGTTTGGAGAAGTCGACGATTTCGGTATTCGAGTGATTGCTCGCGGTGGTGGTGGAGTTCAGCCGTTTCGCATCGGTGTCGTCAGCAAAGCGAAGTTCGAAGAAGCCCGCCGCATGGCTTCCATGGCGGCCTCGGCCTCTGACGAAGCTCTCGCTTCCACAATGCAGAATGTTGTCTCCGGCGAACAGATCGATGCCCCGGGCTCAAATCTGGACACTGGAGACGATGACGAATCCACTCGCGTCTGGCGTTCAATTGATTCGGAAAACGGTGAAAAACCACGTCGCATTGCAGACAGCCGTCGCCGTCAGATTCAGCGATCACTGGACAGTCTCGAAGCCGGCCCTGCGGATGAGCATCCCTCGCTGGATCCCGATTTCATCAAATACACTGATGAAATGCTGAGAGAAGGCCATCTGAATTATCTCGCGCTGACCGGCGAGATGGCTCGCACGACTCTGTGGCGTGAAGATGGTGTTGTGCATTGCCCGGGGACAACTCAGGCTCGAAGTCAGCTCGAGGGCGCAGGCGGAGCTTGTTCGCTGGTTGAGATCGACGCCAATGGCGAAGTTCGCATCACTTCTGTCGATACGAGTTGTGTGGACTGGAAAACGATTGAAGTCAACGTTCGTCCGCACACAACTTTGTCAGCCATGCTGCAGCAGATGAAGACGTGCCTTATGGAGCTCAAGCCCAGCACGGCCGATCGCATTTGGTCCGTGAACTGGGTTTTGCGAGGCGTACTTCCGGCCTTGCAGGAGCTGACTCGCAGCGATCTTGATGTTGCCGCAGCAGTTGAACTGGATGAGCTGCGTCACGCGGGACGAACAATTCGGCTGTTGCACGATATTCGTACTCTTCCCAACGGCTGGCCTGTGGGTGACCCACCGACAAGTCTCGCGGATCAGTTTCAAACGTTCGTGACTCGATCGAAGCAACTCTCCGATGAGACGTTGCAGGCGATGATTGATGGCAATGAAGATCTGACTGCTGGCTGGAAGCAACGTCTTACGTCGCTGCTTCCGTCCGTAGATCCGGAACAGATTCTGGCTCGCATGCGCACTGATGGTGCGGGGTGGTTCGCGCCGGATTTTGGAATCGATGGTGTGTTCGCTGAAGGCTATACGGACGATTCGTTTCTGGATGAGCCAGTTGCAGAAGAAACAGACGATGAAGTGACTGACCTGACCGATGCGGATTCCGTGGAAGACGAGGACTCCGATGATTAATCAGCATCAGCACATTACTGGACGCATTGCAGTCTTGCAGGGGACTTCGGCATGAGGCTGACGGAAATCGATATCGACCGTTTTCGAATCTGGCGAAGCCTGCTGCTGCGTCTGGATCCGAAAGGCCTGAACGTTATTTACGGTCCGAACGAAGCCGGCAAGACCACGCTGATGCGATTTATTCGCTCAACGCTGTATGGCTACGAACCGCTTTCAACGGAACCCGCGTGGCATCGACCGGATGCCGAACAACCCTGGCGTGGTGCGCTGCGCTGTGAGCATGGCGGCCGTACCTGGAGAATTCATCGTCGAGCCGAGTTCGAAGGACGCGGGAAACTGCGACTTTCCGGTGGCCCTGAAGGAATCGACAAAGAGCAGGCTGTTTCCAATTTGTTGTCCGGAACCAGCGAAGAAGTCTACACCGACATCTTCGCAGTCGGTGTCCGCGAGCTGCAGCAACTGGCGACACTCGGCACGAATCAGGTGGCCGAATACATCTACGGTTTGTCGCTGGGCCATCAGGGACGACAGATCCTTGATGCTCTGGGCGATGTTCGCGAACGTCAGACTTTGATGTTTGGCGAAGACAATCGGTCGGGCAAGATTCCGCAGTTGTTTGATCGCTATGCCAAGCTGACGGCCGGACGAAAGAATGCCGGTGTTGCTCGAGATAAGCACGCCAAACTGACTCGCCGTCGCCGAGAACTGACGACAGACATTGATGAGCTGCAGCAGCGTGAAGATGCGATCCGCAACGAACTTCGCGGACTGCGATTTTTGCAGACCTGCCATAAGCCATGGAAGCGAATTCGCGATTTGCAGGAAGAACTGGCAAAGCTGCCGGTCATCCCGACGAATCCGACCGAGGCTTTGAAACAGTTCGCGACGGCCGAGAAAGACTTTCAGGAAGCCAGCAGTCGGCGTGATAAGCTGAATGAACAGTCGGCTCAGTTTCGAGGCCAGGCTGAACGCATCCAGATGGATCAGCAGTTCGACAAAGAACGCTATGCGATCCAAAGTCTGGTTGATCAGGCCGACTGGCTGCGACAGATTGAAGAACAGATTCGCACGGCGGAAGATCGATCGTCGGAGCTCCGTCGAGAACTCAATCATCAGCTTACACAGATGGGCCCCGGATGGAGCATCGACCGGCTGAATGCTGTCGACACTTCTCCCGCTGCGCACAACAGACTGCTGGAAGCCGCGCGGAAGTATCATGATGCCTTGCAGCGACGTGGGAAACTGCGTCGCTGGAATCGCAGTATGACCAAACGCAGTCAAAAGGAATTGGTCGAGCTGAATGCTCAACTGGATGAAATAGGCATCCCGGTCAATGAAGCCATTGAGATGGAGCAGGCTCGGCTGAAAGAGCTGGAGAATCTTGGTCGTCTGCGTCTGCAGGAAGAACAACTTGCTCTGAAGATTCAGACGGTGCGACGCGTGATTGATCGCGTTGATCTGAATGAGTCGATTCCGGAGTGGGTCGACAAGACGATCACAACGATGGGCTGGATCGGAGCGGCGTTGTGTGTCTTCGGAATGGCGACGTTCTCAATGGGCGGAGAAGCTCAGCGTTCATTGGGTGGAGCTCTGGCTGCTGCGGCGTTTGGTTTTGCCGGCATCATGTGGTGGGGTGTCCGTAACGGTCTGCGAAATAACTTCGACGCGACCGTAGGCGTGAAGCTGGACGACATTGCCGACGAAGCTCGCCAGGCGGATCGCCAACTGCGACTCCTGCAGGATCGCATTCAGCGTATGGCCGTTGCGGATCGTTACGGCAAGCATCGGTCAGAGAACGCCGACAACTGGAAATCCTCCACAGCCGAAATGGTGGACCGTATCGGCGATTGTTCTCAGCGGATTGCTGAACTGGAAGTCTTGCAGAAAAAGCAGATGCGAGCGGCCGCGCGGCGGATGCGTCTGAAGATGCTGCGAGATCGCTTCCGGGGTGCTCAGCAGGATCTGAACCTGCAGCGTCAGGAATGGTGTCGCCTGCTGACTCAGGTCGGCATGGATGAGACCATTCATGTCGAACAGGCGTTTGACTGGTGGCGTAAGATTCAGGATGTTCGCGAGCTGCTGACTCAGTGGCGAAACTCCGCGCCGGAAGTCGAAGGCCTGCGTCGCATGTTTGAAGCGATGCGTCTGCGAGTCGAACAGCTGGGCGGTCGTTTGACGAACGCCAAGAAGATGAACTTTGTGCGTCCTCTGGAAGTTCTGACTGCGTGGCAGCTGCAACTGAAATCGCACGAACGAGATCGCTCCGAGAAGGAACGATTAGTCACCGACGCTGATACTCGTCAACGCGATGCGATCCATGCGCAGCATCAGATGGAGGCCGCCGAATTGCGCCGCAGCGCGATTCTTGCACGATCAGGCGTTGCGTCGCGCGAGGAACTGGTTCGTCAGCAGGAAGTGGAGACACGCCGTATTCAAATGGAGAATCAGCTGAAAAAGGCGAATGACGAACTGGCCGATGCCGCTTCGGCCGAGACGGAACTGGCAATCGTGGAAGACGATTTGTTCCGCTTTGATCCCCCGCGTGCCAAAGAAACGATTCAGTTACGGACAGCGGAACTGACCGACGTTGAGCACAAGCTGAATCGGAATCATGAAGAACTGGGCAGTCTGAAACAGGAGATTCGGCTGCTGGAGTCTGGTCGCGATTCACACGAAGAATTCTTCCGCAAGTCACAGCTCGCCTCAGAAATCTACCGCGCGAGCGAAGAATGGTTCTCTCTGCAGATCGAACATGAAGCAGTGATTCAGATCCGTCGACGATTTGAGCAGGAAAACATCTCAGGCACGCTGATCACGGCGTCACAGTATATGCACCGAATGACCTCCGGACGGTATCATCGCATCTGGGCTCCGCTTGGCGAAGACTATCTGTGCATCGACGATGAGTATGGTCAGACATTCCGAGTCGAACAGCTAAGCGGGGGCACAAGAGAGCAGTTGTTCCTGTCGATTCGTTTTGCACTCGTCAGAGAGTTTGCTCGACGCGGTGTTGAGTTGCCACTGGTGATGGACGACCTGTTCGTCAACTTCGACCAGGAACGTACTGAAGCTGCGGCCGAGTGTTTGCTGGATGTGGCGAAGGACGGCCAGCAGGTTCTGTTCTTCACGTGCCACGAGCATATCGCGCATCTATTTCAGAAAAAGAACGTCGAACCACTGTGGTTGCCAGGGCACAAAGTGGCGTTCGATACGATGAGGCCGGAGCTGGATGAGCACGCAAAATCGACGGCAGTCGACAGCGAGGCGAACAATGCAGAATTCGTGGCCAATTCGGACGAACTTCTGGATGAACGCTTCGAGACATCCGCAGACAGTGATTCTGCCAGTGCGATCTGAGACGTGTACGGAGAAACGGGTCAGCGAGAGTACTTTTCGATGAACTCAATGATTGGGGTACTGTCGTCCAGACCATGGACGTGACCGATTTCTGGCTTGCCGA
>JBILXT010000113.1:0-18636 GCA_044378235.1 Planctomycetaceae bacterium | reverse complement strand
ATCCTCCGCCAAAACTCGCCCCGAGGCATCGTTGAGGGAGACGTGTTCAGTCCGACGTTGCCCGATCGACGGCAACATGGAATCAATCCAGCTTAGGGCATCCTCGACAGTCGTCCGACTCAGAAAACCCTTCATGCGCACGTCGGCATTCGGCGAATTCAGGTTTGGCAAGGTCATAGGAACATCCAGTTTGTGGCAGCACGCCAATTGCAGTTCAGATCGTGGTGACTATGCTGCAGTGTAGCGATGTACGGCTGCGACATTCGACCGAACGATGTGACTCCGTCGTAAATCAGTATCACGGCGAAGATCAGGTGTCATGTTGGGGACTGAGAAGAAATGGACGAAAACTCGGCGCAGTCCTCACCAGGAGGTTTTCACGGACGCTACCTGCGAATTGACCTGACGAAGGGCGAATCACAAGCGGTCGCTCTGGATGCTGATTTGCTGCGAAGCTATCTCGGCGGAGCCGGTCTGGGTGTGGCTCTCCTGCTGAAGGAGAACGCTGCGGGAGCCGATCCGCTGTCTCCGGAAGCCGCACTTGCCTTTGTCTTTAGTCCGCTTGTCGGAAGTCCGCTGACCACATCTGCCAAGTTTGCAGTGGTCAGCAAAAGCCCGCTGACCAATCGGATTAATGATTCCCTGGCGAGCAGTGGTTTTGCAATTGCCGGCAAGAGAACCGGCTTCGACGCCATTGTGCTGGTTGGGAAGGCTCGATCCAGTTCGGTCCTGATCATCGACAATGACCAGATTCGACTTGAACCCGCCGCTGATTATCGGGGCCTGACAAATCGGGAAACTCAGAGCCTGCTTCGCAGTCGGATCGGGATGGACTATCAGACAGCCACAATTGGCCCGGCCGGTGAGCATCTCGTCCGGTATGCCACGATTTCCCACGATGGTCGACACGCCGGACGAGGCGGAAGCGGAGCTGTCTTAGGCTCGAAGAATATCAAGGCGATCGCCGTGCGGGGATCTCATCGTGTGGCCTGGGCAAAGACGTCAGAGCTTATCTCACTGGCAAAACAGTTGTCAGAAAAGTCCTTCGGGCCCGCAACGGCCAAGTATCGTGAACTTGGCACTGCGTCAAATCTGCTGACCTTCAATCGACTCAATGTGCTGCCCACTCACAACTTTCAGCAGGGAAGTTTTTCCGGAGCGATGGAGATTTCGCCCGAGGAACTCTCTGTAGCACGCGAGAGAACTCGAACATCCTGCGCGGCCTGCACGATTGGCTGCGAGCACCTTTATAGCCTGAAAAACGGTGGCGATCCTGTTCGACTGGAGTACGAGAATCTGTTTGCGCTGGGCCCGATGTGCGGTATCAACGATCCCGAGATTGTGCTGCAGGCGTCGCGTCTGTGCGATGAAGCCGGACTCGACACCATCAGCGCCGGTGGCACGATCGGTTTTGCCATGGAATGTGTTCAGCGAGGATTGCTGCAGGACTGTGACTGGCTGCAGTTTGGTTCCGGTGATGCTTTGTTGAGAGCGCTGGATCTGATCGTCACCGGTGAAGGCATTGGCCGAATGCTCGCGATGGGAAGTCGGGCGATGGCTCATGAAGTGGGCGGAGATTCGATCGACTTTGCACCGCAGGTCAAGGGGCTGGAGTTTCCCGGATATGATCCGCGTGGATTGCAAATGATGGCTCTGGGTTTCGCTGTGGGGACTCGAGGAGCCGACCATAATCGCTCGGGGGCCTACGAGGTTGACTTTTCTGATGCGGTGGATCGCCGCAACGTTGGCCCTGAGTCTGTGCATCTGGCGATCGAGACCGAAGATAAAGCGGCGATCATGGATTCGCTGATCCTGTGTAAATTTCTGCGAGGTGTGTTTCAGGACTTCTTCGCCGAGTCGGCCGAGATTCTCTCCATGGTGACGGGCTGGGATGTCTCCGCCGCCGAACTTCGCGAGTGCTCCCGGCGAATTGTTGCAGCTCGTAAACGGTTCAATATTCTGGCCGGTTGGAAGCCGGAGGAAGACACGCTGCCGCAACGACTGCTCCAGAACGCCATCCCGGAAGACGCCCGGGCTCACTTGTCAGAAGATCGACTACAGTCGCTGATCAAGGCCTACAACCTGGCGCGAGGCTGGACGGCGGAAGGCTGGCTGCCGTCTTAGCTTGTCCTCGGATCCAGAGAACCCAGGTCGGACATTCTTGCCCGAAAACCTGTGCCCCGGAATGCCAGTCGTGTCCGAGGATGCAGACCACAAGGGCTACTCAACCACAATGGTCGCGACGGGTCGGCCTCTACGGTGAGGTTTTATCGTTCACGCAGAGCATTCACGATATTCAGCTGCACAGCACGGAGGGCCGGAAGAATGCCGCCAAGCAGCCCCATGAGCATCGCCAGGATTACACCCTGCAATAGGACTCGCGGACCGAAGCGAAACGAAAATGTAATCTCGCTGAACTGATTCACGGTGCCCGTCGAAAGGCCATTGAACGGCAGCGTGGCGAGGCAGCCGAGTGCTCCGCCCATCAAGCAGAGCAACACCGATTCGAACAGGAACGATCCCAGAATACTGCGGCGTGAAAATCCGAGTGCTCGCAGGGTTCCAATCTCACGAGCCCGACTGGCCACCGCTGCGTACATCGTATTGGCCGCCGCAAACATGGCACCGAACATCAGAAACCCGGCGATAATATAACCGATGTACTGAATCGCGTTGGACTGCGTCATCTGATCTTCAAAGTAGCGAACTTCGGAAATGCCATTCAGCTCGAATCGTTTATCGTCGGCCAGCAGCTTCACCAGAGAATCTCGAGCCGCCAGATTCTCGGCTCGCAGGTTGACCGAGGAAACAGCCGCTGGAGTTCGACGTGCGGCCGTGAGATCTCGCAGATCCGTCCATACTTCCGACTCCGCCGCGCTGCCGGCCGCTTCGAAGTAACCGACGATCTTGAACATGACGTTGTTAATCTCCAGCTCTTCGCCGATCGCCAGATTCTCAAAGCGTTCGGCCATCCGCTGGCTGGTGATTGCTTCATTAACACCCGGCTTGATATCTCTCCCCTGCGTCATGCGAAACTCGGGCCGCAGCTTTCGCCCGACATCTTCGAGGCCACGTATGATCAGATTGACGGTGCCGCCATTGTTGCGACGCGGCTTGGTGAGGATGGTTACGAACTCCACCGAGCATAGCGGTTGCCCGGCTTCATCTTTGGCGATGCCAGGCAGCGACCCGATCTGCCGAGCAACTCTCTGTTCAATACCGCTGCCGGTTTCGTCGGTCGAACCTTTTCGCAGTACGATCAGATCCATGGGGTCCCCGGAGACTCGCAGTGCATACTGCAAGCCGTCCGTCAGCCCGAAGCAGAGCACTGACGCCCAAACGACCAGTCCTGTTCCCAGGACGGTCATCAGGGTTGTCATCCAGCGAACCTGCAGATTTCTGAAATTGTATTTGGCAGGGATCATGGTTGAGTTCGAGGGCAAATGAATGAGGAGGAATGAGTGGCGCGGTCAGGAGACCGGCCACAACGCAAGGCTCGGTCAAAGACCAACCAAAACTCGCCACTAAGCAACTCGACGCAGGCCGTCGATGACAGAAAGTTGAGCCGCACGAACGGCAGGTACGAGCCCACTAACGATTCCCAAACCAGCCGCCACGATAAATCCGTAGCTGACCCATGGGCCGAGCATCTCGAGCACTGTAAACGGAAAGAACTGCGGCAGCGCGGCATTCATCGCCTGCAGAAAGGCACAGCCCATGCCGACTCCCAGCAGCCCGCCCAGCATCGCAATCAGGCTTGATTCTCCCAGGATCATGAACAGAATCCGTGAGCGAGGAAATCCGATGGCTTTCAGCACGGCAATTTCGGTCACACGTTCTCGCATCGACATGGCCATGGAGTTTGCTGTGACGAGGCACAGTGAAAACACAACCGCCAAACCGATATTGCGGATCAAGACCTGCACATTGCCGAGCATGTCGACAAACATCTGAGCAAACGCGGCTTCCGTTTGAGTTCTCGTGGGGGTATCCGAACTGCCGAATCGATCGTCGATTCGTTTTACGACGGCGGGTATAATGTCGCCACTTTTCGTTCGTGCGAAGACAGTACCCGCGTTCCCTGTACCCGGGCTGTTCTTTTGCTTGAGTCCCTCGTCCAGATACTCCCAATGAAACCAAAGTGAACCTGAATTCTTGGGAGCATCAAAGATCCCACTGAGTTCGAGATCGAGGTCGAACGGGTAGATCGTGCCCTTGAGACGAATCTGCTGACCCACCTTCCAGCCGCGTTCATCCGCAATGCGTCGATCGATCACACAGCCACGCCGGTTCTCCTGCCAGTTTTTAAGTTCTTCCGGACTGATGGAATACTCCGGCCAAACTTTGAACGCCGATTTTGGATCTGTCGCAAACTGAGCAAACGGCATCGGCTCATTCTGATAGGCTCCGCCAAACCACGCCAGTGGCACAGCGGCTTCAACACCATCTGTGCTGGCCACATCATCCACGGCAGAAATCGGCACCTGACCGGTAAAGCCCTGGATGTTCATTACCACAATGCGATTGGTCTGTTCCGCATCATTGCGCCAGGTTTCCTGCGATGCCATAAAGCCATACAGCACCGTCATCAGGGCGAGACTGAAACCGACCGACAAAATCGTGAGCATACTGCGCACTTTGTTGCGTCGGATATTTCTCCAGATGTAAACAAGGATTTTCATCGCGATCCTTCCTTACCAGAGGGGGGAGTTGGGGCAGACACAAGCACACCTTTCTCCAGATGAACCGTCCGTTTGGCTCGATGAGCCGCATTGGGGTCGTGAGTCACCATGACGATCGTCTTCTGGAACTCGACATTCAGCCGGTGCATCAAATCCAGAATTTCCGCTGCGGATTTTGCGTCGAGGTCACCGGTTGGTTCGTCAGCCACGATTAGTGTCGGATCCGTCACGATGGCTCGCGCGATGGAAACTCTCTGTTCCTGACCACCGGACAGTTGGCGAGGATAGTGATCCATGCGATCGCTGAGCCCGACAACTTCCAGAGCGGCCTTCACGTGGTCATCACGCTCTCGACGCGACAGCGAAGTCAGCGTTAGCGGCAATTCGACGTTCTCGTACGCCGTCAGAACGGGGATCAGGTTGTAAAGCTGAAAAATAAAGCCAATGTGTCGTGATCGCCACTTAGCCAGTTCACCTTCCGAGGATGCTCCGAGATCCTGATCGCAGACGATGACTTTGCCGGAAGTCGGCCGATCCAATCCAGCGATCAGATTCAGCAAGGTCGTTTTGCCGGAACCTGAGGGCCCCATCAGAGCCAGGTAGTCGCCAGCCCAGAGATTCAGATTGATGCCACTGAGCACCGGAACAACCATTTGCTCGCGGCGAAACTCCTTGCAAACATCGCTGACCACGACGACTGGTTTATCATTTTGAGACGCGTCGGACACGAAGAGATCCTTGTTGACCGAGGGGATGAGGTTTTCAGTGTTCAGTGTTCAGTGTTCAGTTTGAGGAGGTTGAGCCTCACGGATGACCAATGTCAGGTCGCTTATCAGCCGGAACGCGTTAGCGTCCGGTTTTCACCCTTGTAGCGGCATCGGCGGAAGCCGTCCGGTGAGTTTGACTGTTTACAGATTCACACTCACACCGGGCAGCTCGCGCTGCTCCGCTACAAAAAAAGTTATTGTGCTGATCTAACCAGCGTATCATCCTGCAACTCCTTCGCAGGTTTGACGATGACTTTTTCTCCGCCGGTCAGGCCGCTTGTGATTTCCGTGCGACCATCGCGTGATTCTGCCGTGACGACCATAGTTTTCTTTGTCCGCTCCTGATCAGTCAGGATCCAGACGTACGATTCCTTTTCGGTCACAACAACTGCCTCAGAGGGACAGAAGACGCGACTTTCCTCTTTCTCTTTGACTTCTTCCGACTGATTCGGCAGGAAATAAACCGTGCTGCTCATTTCAGGAAACAGCCGACTGTCGACATCCACAATTTCGACTTTTACTTTGACGGTGGCTCGAGCCCGATCACCCATCGGAATGATCTTGCGAACCAGTCCCTTATATCGTTTGTCGGGAACAGCATCGACAGCTACTTCAGCCTGTTGTCCTTCTGTGACTCGACTGATGTAATCTTCTTTCACATCGCAGTCGACTTCCAGATGCTGGAGGTCCGCGATGGTGACCACGGAGCCGCGTCCAGAGGCTTCGCCCATGCCTCCGGGCATAATCGATTCGCCAAGTTCTGCATCTTTGGAGATCACTGTTCCCTCAAACGGAGCACGCACAAACATGTTCTCGCGCAGCTGTTCGGCTTCCTGAACTCGTGCTTCCGCCAGCCCGACAGCGGCTTCCAGTGAAACCTTGCGAGCCACTGCCGCGTCATAATCGAAACGAGCCTTGTCATAATCTGCGGGTGTTGCGCTCTTCGCGGCAAACGCTTTTTCCGCCCTCTCCAGATCTCGCTTGGCACGTTGAATCGCCACGTCCTGTTCCAGCAGTTCACTCTTCGCACGGGCAGCGGTCGCTTTGACGGCGACAAGAGACGCATCAAGATCGGCATGTTCAAGGATCGCCAGCACGTCGTTGGCTTTAACGACCGTTCCTTCTTCAACATTTACCGCTTCGATACGACCTGTTGCTCGAGCACCGATCCGGGCCTGTCGGCGAGATTCCAGATATCCGGTCGCCACAACAAGCGCATCCGCGGAGCGACCTTTCTCGACGCTCACCACGGCCACTCGAACTTCCGGACGCGGCCGAAGACTCTCTGTGAGCTTGCGAGTATCCGTGAGCATCCCCTGCTTCTGGGCCCAGAATACGCCCCCAACAGCAAGTGCCACGAGCACACCGAGATAAAAAACGAACCGCAGGAATCGACCGAGTAGGGATCGACGCGCAGGCTGCACATCTCGCTGAATGCGAAGTCTGGACAGATTGTCACGCGGCGGATCAACCGTTCCCACTGGCATAAATCACGAAACTGTTAGTGTTCGAGGCGTCTGCCTCCCTGGTGACCGGCCTGAGACGCCAACGTCTCGGACATTGTTTCGGCGTCCCGGATTGTAGTCAAAAAACGTCTGACAATCGGGATTCCTCGCAAAAAAAAGCTCAGAACATCCTGCTTTCGAAGTTGGCGGACACGCTTTGTTAACGCCTGCGACAGCCGATCGCATTGTGAAATCGTGCGTCAGCCGCATCCCCAAGTACGTTGGCTGGCATATTCTGAAGGCGGTGATAACCTGCGAACGCTGCCGAGAACTCTCGCCCCCACCGCAAAAAATTTCCCCCGGAGTTGATCCATGCCGATGCTGAAATATCTCGTTGTTGTCGGGTTTGTTTTGGGGATTTTTGCGGTCGATTCCAGATTGCACGCGGCTGACGACGACTTTACCCCTTTGTTCAACGGCAAAGATCTCAGCGGCTGGGTGCTGACGAATACTCCGGCAGAAACCTGGAGCTTCGAAGATGGAATGCTCAAGTGTACGGGCAAGCCGATTGGCGAGATTCGCACCGAGAAGATGTATCAGAACTTCGTCATGGAGGTCGAATGGCGACATATGGTTCCCGGTGGCAATGCAGGTATCTTCATCTGGGCCGATGACATCACGGCCAAAGGTGTTCCGTTTCATCGAGGCGTGGAAGTGCAGGTTCTTGAGAACGCCTATGGACAGAGTCAGGGCCATACGACTCACGGCGACATCTTTCCAATTCACGGAGCGACGATGACACCGATCAACGGTCGAGGTGGCAGTCGTGCATTTCCGACCGAGGAACGATCAAAGCCATCTCCGGAATGGAATCATTATCGCATCGAATGTAACGATGGAGCGATCAGCCTGTCGGTTAACGGAAAGCTGGTGACTCAGGGTAAAGACGCGAGTCCTCGAAAAGGTTACATCTGCATTGAATCGGAAGGTGGCGTTGTCCACTATCGTAACATGAAGATTCGTGAACTGCCCGAGACGCCAGTCAAGCCGGAACAGGTCGCGATCGCGAATCGAGGCTACCGCAGTCTCTACAATGGACTGAACCTTGATGGCTGGAAGCTGGACAAGGAAGGCGAAGACAACTGGCAATCGAACGACTGGATTCTGGCTTATGACGGGAAAGCAGAAACTGTCCAGGGCAAGATGTTGGCAACGAAAGAGCGATTCAGAAATTATGGCTTCGTGCTGGACATCAAACCCGGCGAAGGCTTCGATGGTCTGGGGCTTCCTGGTGGGGTCCTGCCGACTCAGTCCACAAAAATTGGCGAATGGTCGAGGCTGGAAGGTGTGATCGAAAACGGCCTGATGAAGGTCAGCGTGAATGGAAAGGAAGTGACCACTGACAACCCCGCTCCAGATCTTGCACCGTTCGACCTGTATCTCATCGGCCCGGCAGAACTGGCGAACATCTATGTGAGGGAAATCAGGAATTGACGCTCCGCCGAGATGAGCCCTGTGCGATGTGCTTTTTTGCGGCGAAAAAATCAGCCGCGAGTCTCACAACAGGACGCATCAAGTTGCGTTGAAGATTGGACCAAAGCAACGGGAGAACAACGGAACCTCGATCTGAAGGTTCCGTTGTCGCCCGACTCAAAATGTTGCCAGCAAACGTACCAGGGGGCTCTATTTTTCTGGCAAAAGAACATTGCCTCCCTTGTTCAGAACACTATTTAATCGGCACCAGCTGGACCGCATCCGCGTGGACGTTGCCCTGAGCGCCTTTTCCGAAGAACTCCACGGTGCCTTTTGTCCCGGCACTGACTTCGATCAGACCGATGGAATGGAAGCCATTCTCCAGTCCGGCCGGCTCGGTCATATTCACCGTGGTCTCCTGCGACTTGCCGTTCACGGTCAGCTTTACGCGAGCCGTCTTTGCGCGGTTTTCATGAGGCAGCCAGGCGATGCGAACATCGTAACGGCCGTTCTCGGACACTGAGAACGGAAACTTAATCATGGCGTCATCGCCGGATGCATACACGTAGCCGTAACCGACGTAACCCTTGAGTCCCGTGCCTTCAGTCCAGGTTCCGACTTTCTCGGCGTCGCGGTCGTCGACAACAATGCCGCCCAGCTTTGATGGCATCAGTCCTGACGGCGGCCCCAGTGGTCCGGCCAGTTCCATGGCGTCTTCCGGGATTTGGACTTTGTCGTAAACAGTATCTCGGCGAGCTTTCCCGGGAAGCTTCAGCAGATCCAGCAGCTCGGCGAGATAGCGATCGTGCACCTCGCGAGGAGTACACTCGTGAAATACACAAACGCTGGCAGCTCGCCCCACGACTTCACCCATCATGCCGCAGGTCTTCATCACGCGAGTCGTGCCCAGAGCTTCATGAGTGACGCTGATGTTGCGTCCGGCCATAAACAGGTTGTCGATGTTGCGAGAGTAGAAGCAACGGTACGGCACCGGATAACCATAATTGCGATCGATTCGCTGGTCGTGAACCGCAATGCTGATGAACGGATTGTCCGGAAACTTTTTGGCGTACTGATCTTTCGGATAGTGAAGATCGATCGACCACGTGCTCGGCACGCATCCGTCAGCGAATTCCTTCTTCGAAACCACATCATCCTGAGTCAGCACAAGATCGCCCATCAGTCGCCGAGATTCTCGCGGACCGCCAATGTAAGCCACCCAGGTGAGGATCGCAGTCTTGTGTTTGTCGGCTCCGTCGCGATTCTTCATGGCATTGAATGCCCCGAAGACCGCTCGCAGATTCCAATCCCGGATGCCTTCTGAATCGCCGATGGCGTCTTTATCAAAGCCACTCTCCCAGAACCATTGACCGTGGTGGTCGCGAGGGTACGGAAAGTCGTCCATCGTCAGATCTAAAGCCCACGGAGTTTCCGGAAATGTTGCGGGCTCTTTGAGTTCATCCCAGGCCCACATGTTGCTCATTCCCATGCGGCCTTTTTCCTCCATCTCCCAGTCGGCATTGGCCAGATAACCAATCGTGCCGTGGCCCGTGCAATCGCTGAACAGTCGACCAAAGAATTCCGAATGCTCACTCGTGCGAGTATTAAACGCGGTCACTGACACGATGTGATTGTTCTCGGTTTTCACAGCATAAGCGTGATGATTCAGGAACAGATCGATGTTCTTTTCATCGCGAACGACTTTCTCCTTCAGATCGTCGCCAAACTCTTCGGCTCGACCTGGAGACTTCGTTGCTTTATCCGCGAACTCTTCAATGATCTCACCGATGCGAGGAAACTTGCCACGACGAATGTTGCCCATCGCCCAGACTCGCACCTCACTGCTGCCATTGCCACCGAGCACCGGACGATCCTGAATCAGCGCGACCTTGCAGCCCATACGCGCGGCTGAAATGGCGGCTCCCATACCCGCATAACCACCACCGATTACAACCAGGTCATAGCCTTCGCGTTTCGTCGCTTCAGCCTTGAGTCCAAGCTGTTCACGACGCCATCCGGACAGTGGTTCTTTGTCATTTGGCGGTCCTGTTTTTGCAACTTCAGAGTCCGCTTTGGTGAAAAACACCGCATCGCAGCGGCCATCGAAACCAGTCAGGTCATGCAGAGCAATCGCGACTGACTTTTGAGTAATCTCGACCGTCCCGCCATTCTGCCAGCCCCATTCCACGCCAGTCGTTCCAAACGTTTCGCTGAGCGGCTTGCCGTCGATCAGAACCTGAAATCGTCCCGGCTGACCTTCCGCTTTCCAGCGAGCAACCCAATCCTTGGTTCGTACAAAAACCTGATAGGTACCAGTCTCAGAGAACTCGACCGTCGTCGTGGCATCAGTAACGGGTTTGCCCAGCCCGTGAGCCAGCATATAGGGCGAACCCATTTCACGGATGAACTGAGTATCCAGGCTCCAGCCGCCGGGATTGGTAAAGCTCTCTGCTTCGACCAGAACATCTTTGGCCAGTGTGATCGACGAAGATCCCAACAGGATTGCTATCAACAGAAAACGCATTGATTCTCTCTCCAAAACTTGAATTTCCCGGCAACAGTGTCGTCCTGAATCCGACCCGTTGCAATGGAGTCGCTGAACCTGGATTGCAGGCAGCTGACCGACAGAACATATCACCGTTTTATGGACACACAAAGAATGATCCCTGCGACATCATTCCTGATCGTTTCCTGACGCGAGCTGATTGCTCATCGTCAACCGCAAAGAAGGAGCAGGTTCACTGGGGTGCGACCGACTGGCGAAGCCATAAACATACCCCGGCCGTGCCCTTGAAATCGGGCCGCACGTCAATATGAGAGTCATAACGCCATTCGTATCACGACGCAGAAACTCCCGGAGTCTTGAATCTGTCAATCTGAACAATCCCGTCGCGCGAGATGGGGAGATCGTGAACTGTCCCAGCAGAGCTGTCTGTTCCGGATCCACATCGACTTCTTCCCCAACGCATGCTGGACTTGACTTCCATGTCATTGAATCTGCAGACCAAAAATCCTCAGCCTCATTCGTCAGACCAAAAACATTGACCGTCGTGTCAGAAACCTGTGACAGATATCCCATTGCCGTATCGACACCATGCAGTTGCAATTCAACGTCTTCGACCTCAGCCGAGTTGGTCAGCGAGAGATCAAAGCGAAGATAGATTCTGCGATTCCAGACGGCATCCGGTTCGCGTTTCAGGAGCAGCGTGCCGGGAGGTGCCGGAAAGTCTGTGGCGCGATTGTGAAATGGCTGTACGAAGACATCGGATCCACGGCCGACTGCGGTCGAAATGCAAATCGTTTTCTTCTCCGGAGCGATCAGGCTTTGTATCTCAGTCGACGTGCCGATTTCACCGGTGGATTTGCCGTGGACCTTCACGATCGTTTCGTCCAGTGCTCTCACGACTTCGTTAGTAAAGGCGGAATACTGCTCTCCGGTATTGTGATGGTTGATATCCACCTGGCCATCAAAGACGGACAGAATGGTGGCTCCGTTGTCAGCCACGTTCAGCCCAAACACAGTGCCCCGATCCGTAAAGACGGCAGTCGGCGTTTCGATAACAAAGCCCTCGCCCCCGGGGCTGATTTCCGAGTAGGCCCGCCCGGCCAGGAGCCGGCACGTTTTTTCGTCGATAACTTCCAGAACGGCCGGGCCCTCCAGGCTGACTGTGGCGCCGTGATCAAACGACAGCAATGCCAGCCCCTTCTTTAATCGAATCGTGCCGGATGAGATTCGTTGGTTGGCGATCGTTGGAAATGAGGTCTCTCCCCATTCGCAATTCTGAGTCTCCAGGATCTGCGCAAAACTGGTGTCCTGGTTCAGCCACGTGAATGAAAAGAATGTTGACAGGGCAACCCCCAGAACCACCGACATCAACAACATCCAGCGGTGCCGAGAACCCGACGCTGATGAATACACAAGGTCGGCGGAGTCCATTCGATGTTGGTCATGATCCCACAGAGTCAACGCTGATCGTTCGGCAAGTCTCGCAGCAAAGTCGCGTTTGAGCTCGGGATCTCCAAGCAGCATTGACTCAAACTCTCGCAATTCCGTTTCCGGGATTGCAGAATCCAGGACAGCATCAACCCGCCGCAGGTAGAGTTCATGATCTTGCGAACTGGTCATGTCAATTCCCCTTTGCTGATTCGCACATCGATGCAGTGATGCACTGCCGAACGAATACGACTGAGCAGTCGATAGACCGCATCGATGGATTTCCCAAATTTCCGGGCGAGCAGATCGACAGAGAGGCCATGGTGGTATCGCAACGCCAACAGTTCTCGATGCCGTGCCGGCAGACTCTCGACACACTGGCTCATCAACTGCACACGTCGTTCAAAGTATTCGTGTTCAGAATTCAGTTCTTCTGCGATGGCTGACAGGAACTCTTCACTGAACAGCAGCCGATCTCTTTGCTGCCGCTTTCGCCACGCCCGCACCTGGTTGAAGGCCACCCGAAACGCCCAGGCTCGAAAGTTTGTGCCGGACTGAAACGTGGAGAACTCCCGCCACAACACCACACTGGCTTCCTGCAGGACATCGTCAACGTCAGCCTGAGTCGGAAGGAGGCTTGACAAGTAGAGCACAACAGCCCGCTGATGCGCTCCAAAGAGCGCAGCAAACTCTTCCATCCTCTCCGGTTCCCGACTGTTCAAGTCAGTATTGGCAGGGTCAGTCGCGTCAGGCACGTCGAGGATCTTTCGGATCAGTAAAAGTGACAGCAGACAGAGAACAAAGGTGCAGGAGCGGAGAAAGAGCCGAAGCAAAAGATTTTGGACATGCATTCCAGAAAATGAGTTTTTTGTTAATTTCCGCTGTCCAATTTGGTAATCGATGGCTCTGTAACAATTGCGTGTGTGGTCAGAAAAACACATACTTTCCGTCAGTTTGCCCGATTAGCGATCTTTCCTGCCACTTATTAACGCACTGCAACTCGCGGTCCAATTATTCGTTATCTTTTCGGTCTGGAGTATTCCTGATGAACCGTCGTCGCGCTTTCACGCTGATTGAATTGCTGGTGGTGATCGCAATCATTGCCATTTTGATAGCACTTTTGCTACCTGCCGTGCAGCAGGCACGTGAGTCCGCTCGAAGAACTCAGTGCAAGAATAATCTGAAGCAACTCGGCCTCGCGTTCCACAATTACCACGACACCTTCAAGATGTTCCCTCCTGCTGCCACTATCGCCCGTTATAGCACGCCAGCGAATAATCGGGTGATGGACCAGCCAGATGCCTGGGGCTGGCCACTGCGATTGCTGCCCGGGATTGAGCAGGCGAATCTTTACAACCAGATCGGTGTCGGTGTTACTGTTCGCACTCCTCACACTGCGATGACAAGTTTGATCGACTATAACACCGCCAATGCCGGCAGCGTTGAAAAGCTTCTGACGACCACGATCCCGACTTTCCTCTGTCCTTCGGCATCCGGCCCAACTCTGAACAAGTATCAGCAGAATCTGGGCACATTGATGTATGCCATGAACAGTCGAGTTGCCATCTATCCGGACGGTACAGTGCCTTATTGCATGACGATCAGTGACTTTGTTGACGGAACAACCAATACGATTCTCGCCGGTGAAAAGGCCCTGATGGACAAGCCCTTTCTGGCGATCGGCACTAACTGGGGTAATTATCGGCCAGGTGCGGCGGCACGAAACCAGATCATTCACCATGCCCGACCGATGAATACTCCGTTCGACGGAACTCATGATCCGGCAACCAACACCTACATCGAGAACACTCCCAATCTGGTGACCCGTTGTGTGATGGCGAGCGCTCATGTGGGAGGCGCTCAGGTTGTGCTCGCGGACGGTTCAGTGAAGTTTATCAGTGAGAACATTCAAAGTGACCCGCTCGCCAACAACGGTGTGCTGAACGGAAACTTCATCTATCAGAACCTGTTTAACCTGAACGACCGAAATACTCTCGGTGAGTTTTAGTGGCTTGCGAACAGCGTTCTACCGGCGACTAAATTTGGCTGGAATGCTGCGAGAAAGCCGGGCACTGCTGAGGAACGCCCGGTAACAACTGTGCTCCGAACACTGTCGGTGAAGCCGCCCGGCGAAGACCATTCGTGAAGTAATGCTGACTTCGGTCTTATTCTTCCGGGCGTGGTCAATGGCTGAAGTTTCGTTTCGAACGTCTTTTTTTGTTCTTCCTCCCGTCTGAGGGTCATCGTGAAACAATTTTATTCTTTTGGGAAGCTGCTGGCCCTGGTGCTAACAGTCGGTGTTCTGGCTGGTTGTGGTGATGGTCGACCTTCGCTTGTTCCTGTGAGTGGCACCGTGATGCTGAACGGTGCGCCGATCGAAGGCGCTCTGGTTGGGTTTGAGCCAGATGGAATCGATGGTTACAGCCGCCCCTCAATTGCGACGACTGACAGCGCCGGAAAATTTGTTGTCGGGACGTATGACAAGGCCGACGGGATGCCTAAAGGGAAGTACAAAGTGACCGTCCTCAAGAAGGAGGTCGTCGGAAAGCTCCCCGAGAACTACAACAGTGAAGATACAGCGGCCAATGTTCAGCCAGTAAAGTATCAATGGACCGTTCCGCAAAAGTACGCCACATCTGCTAACTCCGGTCTGTCCGTTGAGGTGACATCCTCAGGAATGACACCATCAGAGATCACGCTTTCAGGTGAACCAGAAGTGGAAAGTGCCAGCCGGACAGCCGAACCCTGATTCCTTTCGTGAATGCTGTATTCAGCCCTCAATCATTTTCTTCTTTTCCTGTCTTCCTGTGGAGTCTTCATCATGAAGAAAAAGGCACGTGGTTTTACTCTCATTGAATTGCTCGTGGTGATCGCGATCATCGCCATTCTTATTGCGCTTCTGCTGCCTGCCGTACAGCAGGCTCGAGAAGCAGCGCGACGCACACAGTGCAAGAACAACCTCAAACAGTGGGGCCTGGCGTTACACAACTACCATGACACGCACAACATGTTCCCGATCGGCGCGATGGGTTTGAATGCGGTTGCGAATCTGCGGCCTACGCCGAATAACCTTGGCTGGCATGTCTTTGTCCTGCCACAAATGGAACAGGCAAATCTTTACACGCAGTTCGACTTCAATGTGTTTTACAGCACCGGGAACAATCTTGCACGTCGTGACCAGAAATTCGATGCTCTCTTCTGCCCAAGTGCTCGTACTCGAAATTTGCAGCCGTCAAGCACAGCCGAAGGCTGGACTGTCCATTATTACGGCGTGGCCGGAGCCAAGGATGCGGTTGAGACGACTCGCAGGTACGTGATGCAGAACAATGCGACCCCACGGCCCAACTTTGACTCAAATCACGGACAGGTGTCGATCTCAGGCATCCTTTATCGAAACAGTAACACAAGAATTCGGGACATCACGGACGGAACCACAAACACGTTGATGGTGGGTGAGATCTCCGGAAGCCCATTCGACGATGGTGGGAGTAATCCTCACCGAGCATGGGTTCAGGGTGCAAGCAACGGCAATGCCGATGTCGCCGTGTATTCCTGCAAGAACGTCCGCTGGGGGATCGGACAAGCTCGATATACGTCCGGAAACCTGAACTTCCTGTTCAACGATCAGCGTTTCGGCAGCAATCACACCGGCGGGGCTCAGTTCCTGCTGGGCGATGGAGCGGTCAGATTCGTTTCTCAGAATATTGACTTCAACCTCTATCAGTTCCTCGCAACTCGTGACGGCGGTGAAGTGGTTTCTGAGTTCTGAGTTTGGTGGAACGAACGACGTCTAAACATAAATGCTGTCTCGCCCCAATGTGGCCCGACAGCATTTTTCTTTTTTCGACTGGGTCAAATCATGTATCGAGTGCTGATTGGATTATCATTGTTTTCACTATGCCTTTCTGGCTGCGGTCGTGATGATGGCCGTCAAAGCCTGACTGGCAATGTCACCTTCGACGGGAAACCACTGCCCTATGGCGAAATCGTTTTTCGTCCGGCAAAAGGGCCTGAAGGGTCGGCAACGGTTCGTGACGGGAAATACTGCACAGATGATGGTGGCCAGGGAATTACGAAGGGCCCGAACACAATCATTGTCACAGGCTACGCAGCGGAGCCTGTTTCAAATGCTGACGAAACAAAAGTGACAGAATCTGCCCCACCATTATTTTCGGGCTATCAACAGGACGTCGACCTCAGTTCGGAATCTTTTGATATCGTTGTGCCAGCCGAAGCCGCGACGAAGAAGTAGGCCGTGTTGAAATTGGCATCAGGTTAACGACAAGCTTGATGTCGAATCCCCAAACTGCGTTGTCTCGGTGCCGAACGTGTTCAGCATCGAGACAAACAGATTGGACATCGGTTGAGAGGGAGCTTTCAGGAAGCGACCTGTCTTGATCTTTCCTCCGGCATGACCAGCCAGGATGACAGGCAGGTTCTCGTGCGAATGTCGGTTCCCATCAGCAATCGCGCCGCCGTAGACGATCATCGAATTGTGCAGCAAAGATCTCCCGTCGGTGTCCATCGTGGTGGCCATGCGATCCAGGAATCTCGCAAACCGCGAGACATAGAAGCGATCGATCTGAGCCACCTTTTTCGCAAGCTCAGGTTCCTGCTGGTAATGTGTCAGGTGATGATGGCCTTCGCGAATTCCGATCTGAGGAAACGTGCGGTTGCTTCCGTCATAGGCCAACAGCAGCGTGGCAACCCGAGTGCTGTCCGTCTGAAACGCCACGATCAGCATGTCGTACATCAGATCGATGTAGTCACCGAAGTCGGCCGGGATTCCCGCCGGAGTTGTCTGATCGACGTCGGGCAACTGATTGTGTGCCTCCGCCGCTTTCAGCCGTAGCTCCATATCGCGAATGACGGTCAGATACTCGTCAAACTTCTGCCGATCCTCTACGCCGATGGCTTTCTGCAGATCGGACGCTTCTTCGAGAACGAAGTCCAGCACGCTGCGTTGAGTCTTCTGACGCAGTTCGTAATTCTTCCGCCGCTCGTCACGATCACCCGAGCCAAACAATCGCTCAAACACCAGACGCGGATTGGCTTCCGGCGTGACCGGCGTTGTGGGTGAACTCCAGGCAAGATTGTATTGATACGCACACGCGTAGCCGGAATCGCAGCTGCCCGAATTGCGAATCAGGTCAGATGATAACTCCAGTGAAGAAAAACGAGTCAGCTGGCCGGCCTTCCGGGCTGCCACCTGATCGACGGAAACACCGACAAAAATATCATTGCCCGCCGTCTTGCGCGCTCGCGCTCCAGTGAGAAACGTCGCACTGGCTCGTGCGTGATCGCCAGCCCCGTCACGCCCCGCCGTGGCGTTGATGTGATCGAGCCCGCCAATCACCTGGAAGTGATCTTTTAATCCGGCCAGCGGCTCCATTGTGGAATTCAGCTGAAAGTCATCCGTCGGAAACCAATGATCCTGCTGCACGCCATTGGGAATCGACATAAATGCCATCCGCAAGGGGGCACCTGATTCCGTAGTTGCCACTCCGGAAGCTGCAGCCTGAACCCCCAGCGCGGTTCGCGACTGCAGCGACACCAATGCCGGCAGCGCGATGGAAACGCCCAGTCCGCGCAGAAAGTGTCGACGACTGGCCAGGTTTGAACGACGTGTTTTCTGGTTCATAACAAAACTCCAGAACTAATCATCTCTGTAGGTTGGACAATCCTGTCCGAACACGACGTAAAGAGCAGGAACAAACCTCGCACACGAGCATCAGCGGCGTTTCTGAAATGGCGCCGACAACACGATTCCTTCGATTAACTCTTTGAATCGTCCGTCACCGGCTTCAAGTCTCGCCACAATTAGATCAACTGTGTGCTCATCGGTGTACTCCAGTCCTCGCCCCGTCGCAAAGATCAGCATTTTTTGAGTCAGGCAGCGATAAAAATCGGACGCCCGATTCTCCCGGAGAATTCGTTTCAATTCACGAACGTCGTTGAAGGATTCTCCGCTAATCAACTGGCCGGACGCATCGATCGCCGTTCCTTTTTCCTCGGTTCTCCAGGTCCCGACAGCTGAAAAATTCTCCAACGCCAACCCCAATGGATCCATGCGAGAATGGCACGATGAGCACAACGCGGATTCTCGATGAGCCGCCAGAAGTTCTCGCGGGGTCGGCTCGCGGTCACCAAACTTTCTGGCGGCTTCGGCCAACTCAGGAACATTTGGCGGAGCCGGTGGTGATGGAGTACCCAACAGATTGTCCAGAATAAACAATCCTCGTTTTACGGGTGAGGTTCGTGTTGGATTGGACGTCACCAGCAACATGGATCCGTGTCCCAGAATGCCGCCGCGAGGACTCTCTTCGGCCAGATCC
>JBILXT010000474.1:0-5239 GCA_044378235.1 Planctomycetaceae bacterium | reverse complement strand
GCCAGCCACTTCGCAGACTTCCATGCATTCCAGTTAATCACCTATCAAGTGGATCCCGTAATCTTCGATCGACCTTCCCGGGATTGAACAGGCGTCCTGCTGGAATTGTCATTGGCTAGAGTACAGGCGGAAAGACACGGCATGAGTACAACGATTGCCAGAAAAACAGAGACTATTCAGGACGCAATCCGGGCGGTCATCAGTTCCGATGACTGCGAGCTTCCGGTGCTGCCAGAGGTGGCCGCACAGTTATTGAAGCTTACCAGTGATGTGGACTGTGAAGTTGCAGATATTGTGGCTTTAATCAAGCGCGACCAGTCCCTCACAAGTCATCTGCTGAGAATCGCCAATTCCGTTCGTTACTCCACAGGAGTGACGGTCTCTTCGATTCAACAGGCTGTGGCACGACTCGGGTTACTCTGTGTACGGGAAATCGTGGTGTTGATTTCCTGTCAGTGTAAAGTTTTCGATGTTCCGGACTTCGAAAAACATGTCCGCCTCTCGTTTCGAAAATCACTTGCAACAGCAGCGTTTGCCCAGGAAATTGCTCGCGTTCGTCGCATGAATGTGGAGGAGGCATTCCTCTCTGGTCTGCTTCATGATGTCGGCCGTCCAATTCTGTTTCAGGCACTTGCAAATCGTCGACGTCGTTTTGGGCTGGTCGCATCTGATGAAGAGATCTGTGAAGCTGCGGAAAAGCACAGAATCTCGCTGGCGGCGAGACTCATTGTCTCATGGGACCTTTCATCTCGCGTGGCCGAAGCGGTGCAGTTTCAACTGTCGCCACAGGATGCTCCGGGATGCTCACTACAAGCTGCAACAATCAATTTCGCGGCATGTCTTGCTGACAATGCTCTGGCACCAGGAACTGTTTCCTCGCCTCTGGATCAGCACCCCATGCTGACGGTGCTGAGTATATACCCTGAACAGTTTCAGAGCATTCTGCGAAACCAAGACGAAATCCTGGAATGGGTTGACTCAACAACATGATTGCTGAATGTCCAACATTCGACGTGCTTGTAATCGGAAGCGGACCAGCCGGTCAAAACGCTGCGCTGGAAGCTTCAGAGCATGGGGCTGATGTGCTGATAATTGAGCAGGAGCCTCAGGTTGGCGGAGCCTGTGTGCAATTTGGGACCATCCCCAGCAAGACCTTGCGTGAAACGGCGCTTACTCTGGCAGCATTTCAACGCCGCAGCGGAGATGTTTACCAGATTACTCGGAATTCAGAACTAAGTGTCGCAAGCCTGATGAAACGACTGAATGAAGTTGTTCACGCTCACCAGGAGACAACTCGAAGATGCCTGCAGCAGGCTGGAATTCAAAGAGCCTATGGACGGGCAAGACTTCTATCGCCGCATGAGATTGAAATTACTCGAATCTCTGGTGAACAAACAACGGTCTTGGCGAATACGATCATCATTGCCACGGGATCGCGCCCTCGAAATCCGCCCAACATCAGGGTTGACCACGAGAATATTCTCGACAGCGACTCAATACTTTCGATGAGCTATCTGCCGAGATCGATTGTCATCTTTGGTGGTGGTGTCATTGCCTGCGAATATGCCTCCACGTTCTCAGCCTTGGGGGTTCAGGTCACGATGATCGACAAGGCCAGCCGGCCGCTCGGGTTTATCGATGCAGAGCTTGTGGAGTACTTCCTGCAACAACTTCGCCTGAATGGAGGGGCGTTTGTCGGCAACTCTGAGTTGGCTTCTGTGAAGTGGGACGGTGTCAGCTCCGTAAAAACAGTGCTGACTGATGGTCGAACATTCCATGCCGATAAAGCCTTTGTTGCGCTTGGTCGAGTGGCGAATATTGATTCATTAGGGCTGCAGAACGCTGGACTTCAGGCTTCAGACAGAGGGCTTCTGGCGGTCAACGAGTTTTGTCAGACAGTCGTTCCAAATATCTACGCCGTCGGTGACACAATTGGCCCTCCGGCTTTGGCTTCAGCATCAATGGACCAGGGGCGCAGAGCCGCCATCCATGCGCTGACAGAAGTGAGGAGCCAGGCCAGTCTGTCGCTGCCAACAGGCATCTACACAATTCCGGAGATCGCGACAGTCGGAATGACGGAGTGCGAGGCCACGGAGAAATTTAATACTCCCAGAATCGCAAAGGTCAGTTTCGACCAGGTAGCACGCGCGCACATCACTGCAAATCCAACCGGAATGCTGAAGATGGTGACATGTCCAAACGGTCATCGTCTGCTTGGTATCCAGGTTGTCGGCGATAGTGCCACTGAACTTGTTCATATCGGTCAGATGGCACTGATTGCCAACCTTCCGGTAGATACGTTCATTCAGACAACTTTTAACTTTCCGACAATGGCCGAAGCATATCGATTAGCGGCACTTGAAATTGTTCATACGCGTGAGGCTGCATCGTTTGAAGGGCAAAGGCGGCCAAAGGTCGGAAATGGCATCGCATCAACATTTCTGAGTGGCAGTTCCTGTCCATAAACGGCACGGCTTTCGGTCCGATTCTCTGATCTACGGGGTTCATACACACACCCTGTCGGCATCAGCGGACGAAAAGTGACTGAACCTCTGATTGTTACCATGCACGGATTTCCCCGGCAAATGATGCGGTTGTTCGGGAATCCCTCCCTGTCGCCGTAGCCAGAACCGTTCGATTCCTCACGATCGTTTCTGTATTAGTCCCGAATCAACACTTGTTGAGAAAATTCCACCGTAACCATTTAACGGCGTTCAATAGTTCAGTCAGGTGTGACGGAACTCAAACTCCACCCTTGGTGGGTTAAGACGGTAGCCTTCTCGAGGCGGGTCTCAGGAGTTGCAGAATCGTCTGATTCCTTTTGTTGAGTCGTAGGCTATGTTTGAGCGAATCACTAACTTTTTTCGGCCTGAGGATGCTCAGAAGAAAGCATCAGTGGCACTCGCACGGCTGTTGTCACAGTATGAGATGGATGGAATCGCCTATCGCAACGAGATCACTCAGAGTCGACGACGCAGCGAATCCAGGCAACTTGCTTTGGGCTGCTGGATTATCCCCTTTGAGGCGGATCGTCCCCAGATTCTTGACTTCACCGCAGTTTCCCCTGCAGTGACGTATGACATGCGACGAGCAGGCGTCGGCGTTTTGACGCACAGTCCAGTCGAGTTGAAGAACTTTGTCATCGCCCTTCCGGACAAAGAGGGCGTGTGGCGCTTCTTTGAATGTGAGAAGTGCCACAACTCCAGAATCCCAGGCGGATGGAATCTTTCGGGTCTGAAGCTTCTGAGATTAATTGAACTGGAACATCGCGATGTCTCTGTCTTTCGCGACTGTATCCACGAAGAGGCAAATGCTCCCGTTGCGGCAGGCTGGAACGGCTGAAATTTAGCTCACAGGTCTTCGACATCTGGAGACTTCAACCCGACGCCTCAGCCTATACGCATACCATACAGATTGTATCTGCGGATCTCTCTCGTCATGCATTAATGCCAAAGCATACGGATCAGGATGAGGATAAGTTGCTGTCAAACCATCAGAATGTCGAGTTCTGCGTAACTTATCGACGTGTCAACGTTATGCGATTCCGAGGATTGCAATCGTTTCTCATGATTTCGGTCGCCGCACACTTAACTGCAAATCCGCATTTCTTAAGAATCCAGCGACCGTTGCGTGACACCGTTCAGCCAGTTTGTCATTTTGGGACTTCGAGGCTCCCCCACACACACAGTCTTTTCGACTAGCCCATGCGCTGGCCAATACGCAATCAGATTCTAATGCCTTTCGCTGTTCTGCAGGGAATGGCCATCATGATCATCTCATTGAGTGCATCATGGACGGCAGCACAACGAGCAGAACTGGAGTCGATCTCGCGCCTCGATCAGGTGGTAAAGACGCTGAGCGAATCTCGATTCCCTGTCCAGAACACCGTGCTGGAGCAAATGAAAGGATTATCCGGAGCGGATTTCATAGCAACCGATGCGCGGGGAGGCTTGACGGCCTCCACACTTTCCGAGGATCAATCATTATCAATCCTCGCGACGCCACGTGCGGCCGTATCACATCTCGATCGACTCAGTGAGTTTCAACCCGTTTCGGTGGCCAATGAAACGTGGCTGATCGGTGGTGTTCAGACTCAGCGATCCCCTGAGCTGAAGGAATTACTTGTTCTCATTCCGGAACGTAAATGGCAATCCATTCGGAATGAAGTCATCCTTCCGCCACTCCTGATCGGAGGATGTACTCTTCTGGCGATGGTCGGACTTTCGTACATGATCGCGGCAAAATTGGGGGCTCGACTCGATCGTATGCAACGACATGTCGGGAAGCTGTCTGCGATGGAGTTTGAGGACTTGCTGCCCGTCTCTGGCAACGATGAACTCACCAGTCTCGCACTTTCAATCAACCGAATGGCCGTCGACCTTCAACGAGCCACGCAGCTTATTCGTTTGTCCGAACGCACAACTCTGATTACGCAGGTTGCCGGCGGACTGGCTCATCAGCTCCGAAACTCGATCACCGGCGCTCGCATGGCGATTCAACTCCACATGAGGCGATCCCCGAACACTGACGTGGAAAGCCTGTTGGTCGCCAATCGTCAGCTGAGTCTTACGGAAAATCAGATCCGTGGCCTGCTGAGCCTGACTCGCGATGCGCAACAGGAACCTGTTCCGGGGAAAATCGATCAGATCCTTGTTACTATTCGCGATCTGCTTGATCCCCAGTTCCGGCATTCCTCGACTCGTCTGGAGATCGAGTTTCCTGCAGAACAGACTCCGAATTCATTCGCCGTCGCTGATGCCGAACAAACACAGTCGGCGCTGCTGAATTTGATACAGAATGCTTTGGAAGCATGCCGGCCCCACGGTCACGTTCGTGTTGTTGTCACGCTGACGGAAGACCAAATTCTGGTAGATGTTCTTGATAACGGCCCCGGAATCTCCGACGATGTCAGCGGGCGAATCTTTGAACCGTTTGTGACAGGAAAGCCTGAAGGTGTCGGCCTCGGTTTGACGTTGGCCGCACAGGTTGCCGAGTCTGCGGATGGTAAGCTGTTCTGCGAACGCCTGAATCAATGGACTCGATTTCGTTTTCAGATTCGTCGCATACGTTGATTTCCTGAAGCGGATTAAACATGTCTCATGTCCTGATCGTCGATGATGAACCGTCTATTTGCTGGGCTCTCCAGGAATGCCTGACAGATGAAGGTTTTTCTGTCGATGTCGCTGGTACAGCCGAAGAGGCGTTCTGTCTGGCTGACCAGCATGCGCCCGACGTCATC
>JBILXT010000473.1:0-5250 GCA_044378235.1 Planctomycetaceae bacterium | reverse complement strand
CGATCTCCGCGCCACAAATCGCTGAAGTCAGTGATCCGCTTTTATGAAGGCTTCTGCACTCTGTGCGAGCGGCATGGCCTGAAGCTTTCTCCAAGCAACAGCGCGCTGGAGAATGCTCAGATTGCGACGCTGCAATTTCAGTCGAAGATTTCATCCCCGGAAATACGATCGTTGCCGGTGCGAATTGCGGAAGCGTTCAATCAGGTGCGGTTTGGAAATCAACCGCTGTCCGATGAGCAGGCCGCTACAATCAGCAGAGAGCTGCAGCAGTTTGCCGAGCTGCTGAAGTAGGATTGTTCGACTGAGAAACATGCAGCGGCGCAAGACTCACCAAGAGAGCTAAAAGCACGTCCGGAAACTTATCGTAGAAAGCGTGGCTACAGACTTTCGTCTCCTCACCGGACGGCTCGCGCCGTGCCGCTTTAAGGTCGTTCAGCCATTACGCTTTCTGGGCTTGGGTCCATTCAATCAGATGATTCAGGGTTTTCATCGCAGCGCCGGACGCGATCGCCTCAGAGGCAATTTCCACTCCGGCTTTCAGATCTGTCACTCGCTCACACGCCAGCAAAGCCGCCGCGGTATTCGCCAGCACCATCGATGCCGGAACCGGAGCTGTGCCTCGGAAAATCGATTGAATTACCGCTCCGCTTTCCGCCGCCGAGCTGACTCGCAGTGCATCCACGGAACATTCCTGCAGACCAAACGAAGCCGCCGTCCAGTTCTTCGGCGTCACTTTTCCGTCAACAATTTCGAACGCGCGCGTGGTGCCCCACAGAGACACCTCATCCAGTTCATCGTTGCCACACACGACAATCGACTTGCGACCTCCCAGTGCCGCGAGGGCCGTGGCCAGCAGTTCTGCACGAGCGAACGAGCTGGCTCCGAGCAGTTGATACTCTGCGCCGGCGGGATTGGTCAGAGGTCCCAGCAGATTGAAGATCGTCGGGAAGCCCAGTTGTTTTCTGACGGGCGCCGCATGCTTCATCGCACCATGAATCAATGGAGCGAAACAGAATGCGATGCCAACTTCATCCAGGCATCGGCCCGCAGCTTCAGGAGTCAGAGCAATATTGACGCCCAGGCTTTCCAGCACATCGGCGGAACCGCTGGAGCTGGAAACACTGCGATTGCCATGCTTAGCGACGGGTACTCCGCAGGCCGCCGCCAGGATCGCGGTCGCCGTGCTGATATTGAATGTATGCAGGCGATCTCCACCGGTTCCACAAGTGTCCAAAAGATGTTGACGTGATGTGGCAATCGGAGCGGCTCGTCGTCTCATTGCGCGAGCAGCCCCGACGATTTCATCGGCCACAGGTCCTTTGCAGGCCATAGCCGTCAGAAAAGACGCAATATCGACAGGCTCGCAAAGTCCATCCATGATCGCACCGATGCAATGGCAGGCGTCGGCGTCGGTGAGATCTTGTCGTTGGAGCAGCAGGTCGACAGCGTTCTTCAGAGTTTCGTTCATTTCAGTTCATTCAATTCGGACGATTTCGGAAGGCGATCAGCGGAGTCAGTGGAATGATTCCGGCGATCGTCCAACAATTCAAAAGCGGCATCAGTGGTTCTGGTGTCCCGGCAGTCTCTCTTACTTCACAGCCCGAAACCAGCGATGTCGTTTCGGAAAGTTTACTATGGTCAACGACGACTTATCACGCGACGAGCCTTCCGGAGAGCTGGAAATCGAAGGAACTCCCACGCCCTGTTCTTATCTGCCGGGCCAAACCGCGAAAATGACCTATCGCCTGGCCTACAAGCTGACAGAGGCTCGCTATGAGCAGCTGTTGTCTCGGGGCTGGCGTCGCTTCGGAAGAACTCTCTTTCGTCCGACCTGTGCGGCCTGCTCGGCCTGCCAAAGTCTACGAGTTGTCCTGGGCGAATTTGAAGCGTCCAAAAGCCAGCGACGAATTCGCACGGGGGTGGCCGACACAGAACTAATCATCCAGCGGCCGACGGTGACCGCCGAGCATCTCTCTCTTTACAACCGCTATCACCTCGACATGCATCATCGTCGCCAATGGCCGTTTCGGGAGATCGATGCGGATCATTATTTCGATTCGTTTCTGGACGGGAATTTTCCGTTTGCCCGTGAGTTCCAGTATCGACGCGACGGAAAACTCATTGGGCTGGGACTGGTCGATGTGACACGCCACGTGATGTCCAGCATCTATTTCTTCCACGATCCCGAACTTCGCAGCGATGGGCTGGGAACATATTCCGTGTTGCGTGAAATCGAAGAAGGCCGTGCCCACGGTCGACAGTGGCTGTACATGGGCTACTACATTCAGGACTGCGGATCGATGAACTACAAGAACCGCTATCGTCCGAATCAGATCCTGCAGAGATATGTCAGCGACCAGGAAGCACCGGTCTGGCAATAGTTTGCATTTCATAGCCGTGCTGACGGGAATCCATCCCCAAATCTCGATTGATGACTCCACTCAGCTTGTCTGAGTGGTGAAGCGTTTGGCAACCAGATCTATAGCGATCCGAACCAACCCGATCTCCTCAAGCCACTGTCTGCGGCAGTAGCTTGAGGAGACTGGGGAATCGGGAAAGAACGCCCTTCTGGTTGCCAAACCCTCTCACCTTCGGCACGAGCCCGAAGGGGTCGAGTGGAGACAGGCAATCTATCCAAAATCCCGGCTGTTGTGCCTCGGCATCACAAAAGCGTTACGTGTCAGCGCTAAGTCTGACATTGTGTCGTGACAGTCTGTAAACCTCTGAACGAGCCGATGTTGATTTTCGGCAACGTGGGCCATTCCGAAAAATTCTGAATCCGGCGTTCGGAACACATTCTACTCGATCCGCGATCGAGCGAACGAGCGATGATGCCGGTCAACAACAGACCGAGTCAAAGCCATAGTGGCACGCCAACTGCCTTAGTGAAATCCAGATCTGAAACAATCCTGCAAGAGAAAAAACTGGTTGGCTCTGACTGAGTTGCCGGGTTTCAGACGCAGATTGACTCTGGATTTACTATGCGATCACCAGTGGCGGGATCGTGTTCTTTCAAAAATGCTCGGAATGCAAAAAGAGGGTAGAGAAATGTTGAAGACTCTGTGGAACGACGAATGTGGCGTAATCCTGTCAGCAGAACTGGTTCTGATCGCAACCATTCTGGTTCTTGGAATGATCGTTGGCCTGGTTGAACTGCAGTGTTCAATCGTGGCTGAACTGAGCGACCTGTCCAGCGCCTTTGGCAACCTGGACCAGTCTTATCAGGTTTCCGGTTTTGCCAGCTACAAGGACAGCGGCAACACGAAGGCCCGTACTTACGGTGCTTCTTACAACGACCGTGCCGACACCTGCGATTGCGACAACAACATGAGCATCGTATGCAGCGACAACGGTGAAACTTACAAGTAGGTCGTTCAGGATCAGAACGGATCAAAGAACACGACAAGGCAGAGCCGTATGGCTCTGCCTTTTTTCGTTGAACGGCATTTATTGCCGAATCATGCTGAACGGGACCGTTGCAATTGCTTTCCCGATCACCACCGACGCACTTCCTGCCGAACTGAACCGCGGTTTGCTCGTGTCTTGTCCAACGATACCCCAGAGACGCCTGAATCGCGTTGACGGCGAAAGCGAACACAGACTACTTTCTCCCTCAAGCAGGACTCTGCAGAAACAAAGTCCTCGTTGAGCTGACAAATCCGCTTCATCCCAGTGCGAGTTGTCAGTTGTCCCAGTTCCGACAGATAAAACGGACCGCCGTCGTTCCAATCAGACGGCCTTCCGGGGCGTCCTCCCTCTGTTGAATTGTGGTTCATCGAGTGAAATCTGGTTCGGCCGTGTGATCAGAACTGACCACTGATCCACGGCCGGACATCAGGCTTCAGGCGAACTTTGAATCTTGCAGCGTCTGAAAGGCACAGTGGTCAATTGCCTCGCCAGGTAAAACGCCTCCGATGTCATTCGCAGCTTTCATTATTCCCTTCTAATCCCGCAGTGGCTGTGGGACTTTGATGACTCTATGAGCATCAGGGTTCCGTTGTTTACTGTCCTGTCAACATAAGGCATTTGCACTGATGGAACTGCGAACGCAGCCTCCAGAGTGCCGGTGCGCCCTTCCTGATTTTTCCCGTTCAATGAGTCTGTCACCTGCTTAACGCAGGCCTGGATTTGCATGCGCGGGAGAAATGTCCTGCACATCTCCTGACAGTCGCCATTTCCTAGTGTCGACGGAGCATTCCCATGTCGAAACGTGCCCAGCCTGACGCTGTTGAAGGTCCTCACACCTCCGCGCCTTTCGAGCCATTCGACAAATCTCTTCTGCTGGCCTTAAGGGCTCCCCTGTGCTGCCTGTTGATTTCCACGATGCTGTGCGGCTGCGCGTCCGGGCTGATGTCAATGCCGGGCGCGGCGATGATGGCCAATCGTTTCTCGAAATCTGATGAGAAAAAGGCCGAAGAGGAAAGCAAAAGCAAGAAGAATAAGAAGCGGGACAAGGAAGAAGACAACGACTTCGGCAACCACATCGACACCCCACTGCTCTCTGAATACATGAGCGTTCAGGGCAACACAATGATTGTGCTCCGCGGAGTCGGTCTTGTGACAGGACTGAACGGAACAGGCGGTGACCCATCACCATCGGCTTTGCGAACTCAACTCCAGAACGAGATGAATCGCCGAGGAGTCAAGGATGCCAAGAAAATCCTCGCCTCCCGGGATACCGCGATGGTTGTCGTGACGGCATACCTTCCTGCCATGGTTCGCAAGGGCCAGCGTTTCGATGTTCGCGTCGCTCTGCCTCCGAACAGTAACGCGAAGAGCCTCAAAGGTGGCTGGCTGCTGGAAACACGTATGTTTGAAGAGCAGAATGTTGAAGGCCGTGGATCTCTCAAAGGTCACAACTATGCTGTCGCCGGCGGCGCGATCCTGACCAGCCTCGGAGTCAAAGATAATCGCGAAGAACGTCAGGCAGAGTTGATGTCAGGAGCGATCCCGGGGGGAGCGATCTCATTGACTGATCGCGATCTGAGCATCATCCTGCGAACGGAAAAACGCGGCAGTCGAAACAGCCTGCGAGTCGCCGAAGCGGTGTCTCAGCGATTCTATCGTTACAACAAATTCGGTCAGCGTATTACCTGTGCCGAGGCCAAGGACGATGCTCGCGTCGTTTTGAAAACACACGACCAGTACATCAACAACTTTCCTCGCTATCAGGCCGTGATCCGCAGTCTCGCATTGAATGAGTCTGATGTGGCTCGGAGAATTCGCATGGAGATGCTGGCTCGCGATATT
>JBILXT010000472.1:0-5275 GCA_044378235.1 Planctomycetaceae bacterium | reverse complement strand
AGTCTCGGAATGAATTGTTAATGTTTGATTAATCTCATTGCATGTATGTGAAGGATTTGTGTTTTTTGGATGAATGAAAGTACATATGCCACACAAATCTCATCGCTCTGAACCTTCGGTTTGTCCGCATTTTCTGCGGTTTTAAGGCGGGTTTACCATGAGTTCGCGTGTCTCGATTCCCATCGGAGAAAAAAAATCAATGTCAGTCGTAAACCCGTTCAGCATTGAAATGTTCACAAAGGTCAGAGCATCAAATGAGCGAGGCCGACAAGTTTGACTCGTCGGCCTCCAGTGCTCTGTCAGCGATGAATTGAGGGATCTCATTTCTTAGGCCAGACCGAGCGCCAGCGAGTTCCGGCAACTCCTTGCTCCTGGTAAGAACAAGCCGGAGTTCGCTCCGCATGGTGCGGCTTACGCCCATTATTCCATGGCTGACAAATTACGTAGGGAGAATTCATCTTCGTTCTTGTTTCATCGCTCAGCGAATCTTGATCTCAACTCAGCGACACGGTTGGTCGGCGACAATGCGGTGGATCAGATCACGTTTCAGAACCTGAAAAGGCAGCCTGGCAATTAACTCTCGTGGCGGAAATCTTCGCATAGGCGGCAGCCAGTCCCTGTGTTGACGTCGCAGTCAGCCAAAAAGGTGGAGAGTTCTGTAGATGAAACTGACCATGCAGCTGTTGAAACGATGACAGGCAAGGTCAAGCTGATGGTGTCCCGCCGCATGCAAGCTTGCGATATGAAATGCTTCTCGAAGCTGTTTTCGATACTGTCCACCAGACTTACTGGATCCATAGATTCTAAAACTGGCGATCGTCTCATTCAGGAAAACGCCCGGAGCCTTCTTCCAGAATCGCAGCCACAGATCATAGTCCATCGCCAGGTGGTAGTTCTGTTCAACTCCGCCCACGGATGTTAAGAACTCCCGCCTCCAGAAGACTCCCATCTGCGAAATCCAGTTGGCACGCAGAAGCTGATTAAACGTTAATCGTGCGAGTCTTCTGTTCTTCAGGCTGGTGATCCACTGCCGAATTTCGACACCTTCTTCGTTGATGACATCCACCTTCCCGAAAACCCAGTGTGTATTCGGATCATCAAACTTCTGGAGCACCGACCGAAATGCGTGTGGTCTATAAACGTCGTCCGAATTGAGCCAGCCAATAATCTCACCGGACGCCATTCTTAGTCCTTTGTTCAGCGCATCCGACTGCCCCTGATCCGGTTCAGAGACATAGCGAATTTGATCTCCGTAAGACTTCAGAATGTCCAGAGACCCGTCAGTTGATCCACCATCGATCACGATAACTTCAACTTCACAGGGCTGATTCAGGATCGAGTCAACGGCAGTTCGAAGATAGCGCTGCTGGTTCAGCGTGGGCATGACGATGGAGATTCGCGGCATCGCTAACCTGTCTCTGCCGTTGTCCGCTCTAATCGCCTGACGGAGACGGAATTCATCAATTCCGCTTCGATCTGTAAACTCGCATTCTCCCATGAGAATTCCAACGCATGCAGGGTCGCAGAATCAGAGACTTGATGGAATGACTCGTCAGACAAGTTGAGAAAATGCTCTGCAGCATCAGCGATTTGATTCGCATCCACAGATGGGCAAAGTTTTCCGCAGAGAAGATTGCTAAGGACTTCTCGAGGACCACCGCTGTCCATTGCCACCACCGGAGTTCCGCAGGCCAGCGCTTCGACGACGACAAGTCCGAATGGTTCGTTTGACGAAGCGAGGCAGAAGACTCGCGACTGTTGCAACAGTTGTACGACGGCCTCATCGGATAAGCGTCCGTGAAATTCAACTCGATCTGCGACGCCCGCCGATAGTGCCGTTTGCCTCAGGAACGACATCGCATCTCCTGTGCCTACGATGTTCATTTGAACCTGACTGTGTCCGCGTCGAACCAACTCAGCAAGGGCTTTAATGATGACATCTACATTCTTAAATCGTGTCAACTTCGCCACTACGGTGATCCATGGCTTGCGACTCACTCTATGGTCCGGCCAGAATCTTTTGTGGTCGACGCCCAAATACGCTGTTCTGCAGAGGTCCTCACGGTATCCGTAGGTAGAACAGACGGAAGCTCGCGAAAACTCTGAGTTCACAAGGACCTTTGAGAACCTCGCGCAGTAATATCGATCAAGTCTCTTCATCAGAGGAGAAATCAACATCGAAATCCAGTTTTTTGGCCATGGCAAACTTCGCTTCCACACGTTTGAGTGAATAAACGCCGAAGGTTCGTGGCAATACCACACGCATGCGAGTTCCTGGTGTCGACTGACAACGGCCGAGCCCCACCAGTTCGCCGGAAATACCTGCGGAAACAACACGGTTCTTCGCTCGTCATCCGACCAGACGATCTCATCGACGATCTTTTGAATTGCTTGAGTACTGCGTCCGAACCGAAGCCAGAATAACAGGCTCGACGACAACGGTCCGCCAATCTCATGAAAACGAACCTTGTTCCTGAGGTGTCCGACGATGCCGCTGTCGGCTCTGATGCAGACGACATGCACGTCATGCCCCCGGTTCGCCAGGCGTTCTGCGGTCTCCAGTACCATCCTTCCCGCACCGCCGTCTGAAACGAAATGGGGGTGCAGGTAGATGACCCGGAGTGGTTCGCTCATCTCGGAAGTCCCCGGCTCACCGCTGAAGGACATCGCGGTACACAGCCAGTGTCTGTCGGGCTGTCTCATTCCATGAGAAGCGTGCGGCGTGCTTCAGGGATCGATCAACCAAAATGTCTCGGCGATCGTTTAGCAGGACAATCTGCTCCATCCCGGCGGTGATTGATTCGACATTCAGCGGATCCACAATAATCGCCGCGTCCCCAACAACTTCGCCGAGAGAACCAGCGGCGGAGCAGACGACCGGCGTCCCGCAGGCCATCGCCTCAAGCGCCGGCAATCCAAATCCTTCGTAGAGTGAGGGATAGGTAAGCGCTGTCGCCCCCCAGAGCAGCTCACGAACCTTCGCATCGCTGACTCGACCAAGCACAGTGATATGGCGAGACAGATTCAGTCTGTCGATCGCAGCCCGCACGTCCGGCCACGCACTGCGTTTTGCTCCGGCAATAAGTAGTCTGTAGTCGGGAAAGCGTCGATGAAGTTCCGCAAACGCCAGGATCAGTCGAACGAAGTTCTTGCGAGGTTCAATGGTGCTGACGGCCAGAAAATAAGGTCGATCCGCATCGCGCTTCATACTCCCCTTTCCAACCACCGCACGGTGCTCCACGGGTTTCGGATAGAACCCAGGTCGCGGTGCGAGGAGAACCGTCGAAACATCCTGTGGACGTCTGTTGCAGAATTCAAGCACGTCGTTCCGCGTGCATTCCGAATCGCAAATCACATGGGCCGCATTATGAATCAGCGTTTGAAGCTGATCCAGGCCATGAACCTTCGGCTTGGGGAGTTCTGACCGAGGAACTCGCATCCACGCGAGATCGTGCACGGTAATCACATATGGCATCTCGAAGAGATCGAACTGACTCTGCGAATTGGTCACATGAAACAAATCAAAGCGTCCGCTCGTGAGTCTCTTTGGGGACGCGAGACGTTTTTGTATCCGTGAATTGTGCCGAAAGCCCCACTCTGGCCAGATGGTCACTCGATCGACTGTCTCAGGCTTCAGATTCTGCGCGATACGCCAGCGAAAGAATGAACTCAGTGGCAGTTCGGAGATGATCGGAAAGTGCCAGTGAATCTCCGGGCAAATGCAACTGACGGATTCGACCAACTGTTGCACATAAACACCGATTCCGGTCATTGTGTACGTCAATGGCGCGAGATCAATGCCGACCATCATTGCTTTCGACTTCCATGAACCAGCTCTCGCTCAACCCAATAGAGCCAAATCCTTCGAATTAGCGGAAGCTTCGCGATACGATAAAAGAATAGCCGCATTCCCGTCGCTCTCCACTCCTCACGTCCATGAACGGCATCAGTTGATGCTGTACACAGCCGTCGCTTTAGGTCCGGTTGTTTCATAACGTCAAATGGATCCGGGATGCCCTGCAGGCAGGGATGGTCAACTCTTACAGCTTCTCGCCAAGTGGCTTTGATTGGGGTGCCATCTGACAAATTTGCAAAGCGATAGACCGCTGCTGAATCGCCGAGTTGGTCCCGAAGGAAGTTGGCGTATTCATGCGCGAGCCTTGATACTGCCGAACCGTCGTCCAGTCTACATAGTGTTTGATGACGAGAAAGTTTAGAAGGTGTATGGAAGTCAAAGCCACTAAAATGAAAGCAAACTAATTCCTGTCCGTTAACAAAATAGTTATTATCTAAAACCGTGATATCTCGCTCGTGGAGGTTCCAGTAGGCCACATTGATACCAGCAATCCGCAGAATCCTGCATTCAGGGAATTGAATAGGCGCCAAGTTCAACCAACATTGATCCACGAAAACACCGCGGCATGTGTCGACATAACAGTGTTTGAGGCACTTCGTTGCCCACCAGTCCAGAAACGATTCGGCGGCCACGGTGCGGCGAACTGCGAGAAATCCTGCGTTGTACACGCCGCGTGAAAGCGCCTCCAGATCACCATGTGTCTTCGGCGAATTGACCGGTGAAGAAAATGCATGTGGCGAAAGAAGGATCTCAGCGCCTACTAATTCGTCTGCAATTGATCTGAGGTTTGAGCACACATACATGTCCGCGTCCAGGTAGACTGCAGCGTCGTGCCCGCATTTCAGAAGGTATGTTAGCGCAAATGGTTTCAATGCGCACGATAGCTCAAACGCGGTATACTGAAATGCAAAACGCTTCCAATCTGGTATGCCAAGTGCAAACCCTGTAACACAGAATACATACTCGGCGTCGATTCGATCTTCTCCATTCCCGTCCGCGATGACGACGTAAACAGGTAATGCAGGTTCAAACCTTCGAATCGAGCCGACTAAAGCGCGAGCATACCCGAGATGGTTGGAAGTGACACAAGTGACGACGGCTCCTCTATTCATCAGGGGCTCGTGTTGATATGAATCGCAAACCTCGTTCCTTGTATCTGATAACAGCGCCCATAGTTGTCAGAAAACTCGTTAACCGCCCTCGTTACACCCTCACATTCCGAGTCTTGTGGATCCCAGCGATAGTCATGCCATACGATAACTCCATTGGGAGACAACATCGACTTCGCTTTCTCGGTGTCTCTTCTAACAAACTCGTAGGTGTGGTCTGCGTCGATGAAGAATAAGTCTACCCTGCCCATCCACTCGGGGAGGTCAAAGCTGGCGGAATTAGAGAATCGTTGCTCTATTTTAGATTCCC
>JBILXT010000112.1:0-18822 GCA_044378235.1 Planctomycetaceae bacterium | reverse complement strand
GACGACGAATGGAACGCGGCCGACATCATTTGCACCGGTGGCATGATTCCTCAACAAACGGGAATCCTGGCTCTGATTGATCGAGCGAACCGGGATGGCAAGTACATCGTGGTCGGTGGCCCAGATCCAACAAGTCAGCCTGAGATCTACGAAAATGCTGATGCGAGAGTTTTGGGAGAGGGTGAAGTCACGATTCCAGTCTGGCTGGATTCATGGCGTGAAGGACAGCCGTGCGGGATTTTCGAACGAGACAACAAGCCGGATGTTACAACGTCTCCGACTCCTCGATTTGATCTTGTCGAGTTCCACAACTATCTGCAGGCCGGCATTCAGATTTCGCGAGGCTGTCCTTTCAACTGCGAATTCTGCGACATTATCGAACTCTACGGTCGAGTTCCTCGCAGCAAAACTGTTGAACAGGTATTAGCCGAACTGGACCGGCTGGCGGATCTTGGGCATCGGGGCTGGGTTGATATTTCAGACGACAACTTCATCGGCAACAAGAAATTCGTCAAGAAGCTGCTGACTGAACTCGAAGCCTGGTGTCAACGCAGGGATTACCCGTTTTACTTCACGACGGAAGCGTCGATGAACCTGGCGGACGACGATGAACTACTGGAGATGATGAAACGCTGTGAGTTTCGCTTTGTCTTTATGGGCATCGAGACACCCGACCCGGATTTGCTGGCAGTGACTCAGAAAAAGATGAACTCCATGAAGCCGATCGTGGAGCGAATTCATCATGTTTACGAACATGGGATTTCGATCTCTGCGGGATTCATCCTGGGATTTGACAGTGAGAAGCCGGGTATTGCTGATGCCATGATTGAATGCATCGAAGAAACCGGCATCATGGTTGCGATGGTTGGCCTGTTAGTCGCACTGCCCAACACCCAGTTAACTCGCCGACTGATGCAGGAAGGTCGAATGATTGACTGCAATCATCAGCTGCTTCCTCCAAATTCTGGTGTTTATCGGCTTGAGAATGCCTCCAATGCGGATAACACGACCGGCGGACTGAACTACGTCACAACACGCGATCGAGTCGACATCTACGAGGACTATCGCAGGGTTGTGGGGACGGTCTTTGAACCCGCTCGTTACATGGCTCGAGTCATGCGGACGACTCGAATGCTCAAGCCGGAACGCCGCCAGAAGCCATCGCTCAAAGAGTTTATGACGATGGGTAAGGCGTTGGCCCGAATTGCGTGGTGGATGACGAAGAATCCTAAAGTTCGCTGGCACTACTGGAGCAACACGCTTCGCACGTTGCCAATGGGAATGGCGAAGTTCGAATTCTGCCAGTCTCATATGGCCGCCTTTATGCATCTCGGAAAGCAGGCCGATCGCGTGGCTGTTGAAATGCAAATGGGGATTGACTTTGCCAAAGGTAAAGCCACCTATCCTCGCAGCACGGCAGATCTGCCGAACCGTAAAGAAGAACTGTTGCCAGTTGTCGCATTGACCTGCAGCAACTGAGTTGGAAATGTGATCGAAGCCGACGCCGTGCACGTTTGCGACCAACAAAAACAACCGGACAGCTTTCGCCAGTCCGGTTGATTGGTTGTCATGCTCAACTTGAACGAGGCTGTTACGAGAACAGCAGTTCCAGGTCTTCCACGGACAGATTCTGCAGGACGCTGCTGGCTTCGTCGCCTTCAAGGATGGCATCGGCCAGTTCGCGTTTCTGCTTCTGCAGTTCGGCAATCTTCTCTTCGACCGTGTCGCGACAGATCAGACGATAAGCAAACACGGTGCGAGTCTGTCCGACTCGGTGTGCTCGGTCGATCGCCTGAGCTTCGACGGCGGGATTCCACCATGGGTCAAGCAGAAAGACGTAGTCGGCAGCGGTCAGGTTCAAACCCAGACCCCCGGCCTTCAAGCTGATCAGGAATACCTGACAATCTTCGTCTTCCTGGAATCGTGTGACTCGCGCCTTGCGGTCGCGAGTTTTCCCGTCGAGATACTCGTAGGTAATGTTTTCCTTGTCGAGATGCGAACGCACGATGCTGAGCATGCTGGTGAACTGAGAAAACACGAGGGCTTTGTGACCTTCGGCCATCAGTTCCTGCAGATGCGGAATCAGGAAGTCGAGTTTCGCGTACATTTCCTGTTCATCACCGCGTTTAAGCAGTGCCGGGTGGCAGGCGGCCTGACGCAGACGCAACAGAGCTTCGAGCACGTGCATGCGTGACTTGGCGAGGCCCTGCTCCTGAACGAGTCCCAGCAACGAGTCGCGATAGTGGACTCGCAGTTCGTCGTAAAGTCGACGCTGTTCTTCTTCCATATCGCAGTAGATGGTTTCTTCCAGTCGATCCGGAAGTTCGGCCGCAACCTGCTTTTTGGTACGACGAAGAATGAACGGTCGAAGACCCTTCGCCACCAGTTCGCGAGATTCTTTGCTGTCCGGATCCGCGATGTGCGAACGGAACGCAGTACTGCGACCCAGCATACCGGGATTCAGGAATTCAAAGATCGACCAAAGGTCGCCCGCGTTGTTTTCGATCGGAGTACCGCTGAGTGCCAGACGGAAGTTGGATTTCAGCAACCGTGATGCTCGAGCAATCTGAGACGACGGATTCTTAATCGTCTGTGCTTCGTCGAGAACCACGTAGTCGAATTCGCAATCCTTGAGCACAGCAATGTCACGTCGGACTGTGCCGTACGTCGTCAGGATCAGGTGATGCTTGGCAAACTCTGTTCGCAGGTTCGCACGTTCCAGACCGGTGTACTCCATCACTTTCAGGTGCGGAGCAAATCGATTGCTTTCACTAGCCCAGTTAAAGATCAACGAGCGAGGCACGACGACCAGAGACGGTGGCCCATTTGGCTTGTCTTCCATGCGTCGAAGCAGCATGGCGATAAACTGTACGGTTTTTCCGAGACCCATGTCGTCCGCAAGACAGCCGCCGAAGTTGAAGTCGCTTAGGAACTTCATCCAGGCCAGACCTTCCTGCTGGTATCCTCGTAGTTCGCCCTTGAAGCTGTCCGGCACGATCACAGGCTCGAGCCCAGCAAAGTTGCGGAAGCGTTCGCGCATTGCGTCGAAGCCGGCGTCGGTATCGACGTTGTCCTGAGAAGCCAGCAATGCATCGAGCAACGCGGCCTGGGATGTGGAGAACCGAAGTCCATCTTCAGTCGCCGTACCCAGACCACTGATCATGCCGATTTGTTCGAGCCACTCTTCCGGCAGAATCCCGAGCGAACCGTCATCCAGTCGAACGGTCGAATCGCCGCGCTCCAATGCTCGCAATAGCTCAGGGAACGAGACCGAGCGACCTTCGAAGTCGACGTCGGTATGAACGTCGAACCAGTCAACATCCGACGAGACGCGGAACCGCAGACCACCGGCCTGCCGCACCTTGCTGCCATCGGCAAACACAGCCCAGTTATGATCAACCAGTTCACGAACAGCACGGCCGAGATCGCGGCGGGCAATTTCCACGTTGATCTGCTGCTTGAGATCACCCAGACGACGGCGGAAACCCGCCTGACGCAGTTTCTCCCAGCATTGGCCTTCAAACTGACGATCTCGAATAATACAACGGCTGGCTTCACGCTGAACCACGGCCCAGCGAGCACTGCTGCCGGAAACTGGCGTGCCCAGATAATCGAAAATCACCTCTGCCGTCAGCGAATCGTTTCTCCAACGATTCATCGGTGGCGAAGTAATTCGCAGTACTGGAGAAGGAGTCGTACGAATCTCTTCAAGCTGCAGCTCCTTTGGCAAATCCAGTCGGGGCAGCGAAGGAATGTCCAGCAGGCGGTCAACGAAATCGTGCTGATCGGCTTCCGGAATGTGCAATGCACCGCCAGTGGCCAGCATCCTCATCCACTCCGGTGCACCGAAATCGCGGAGCAGTCCGATGGAATCACTGCTGACGACAAATCCGCCCGGAACAACCAGAGGCACGTCGGCCAATTCCATCACTTCTTCGCCACGAATCAGCAGGCCAGCAACTTTCCAGCCTTCCGATTCTGTGTCGCGACGAACTCGAATGGTCAGTTCCCATGGATCCAACTCATCCCAGCTCAACAACTGTTCGCCTGCTTCATCACTGCCCAGAATTCTGAGGCGACGGCTGCGACACATATCTGGCAGAACCAATTGTCCCAGTTCGAACGGAACATAAAATCGATGCGCAGAGGTGCGCAGTTCGGCTTGTTGAGTCGTCCAGTTGTTACGTTCAGGGATCGCTCCCGCCAGATAAGACAGGAACGTACGGTCGTCTTCGTGTTCGATATGATCAAGTTCACCCGGGCGAACTTTCAGTGGCTTGATTTTTCCCCACTGCCCGCCTGCTCGACGCTGTCGCTGCGAGGCCTGAATGACCAACTTGCCGGCTTCTTTGCTGGCTTCGAGGTCCACTTCGTAAAAGATCTGACGTTCTTCAGGATCGGACTTTGTTCGTCCGTCTGGAGAGACATCCATGTTGTCCTTCAACTCAACCAGCCGCGCTTCCCATGGCCGCAGAGTGCGCTGAACCGGAGCCGTCTTGACCTTCGGCTTACCGCGCGGTGTTCGCGCGTCACCGTCGGGATCAACACCGCCCGGCTCAATATCATCCATCGTAATGGGCTGATACGCGTTCGGTGCCACGAACGGAGCAATCCGGCCTGGTCGCAAGGTCGAGCTGATATATCCACCACTGTCAGCCGCCAGAATCGTGGCCCACAAATGTTTGCAGACCTTACTCTTGGCGTATTGTTCGCAAGTGCAAAACATCACGACGTCATCTGGCTGATAACGCAGCTGAGTCTGAAACTCGGCACCGTCCTGCACGATTCCAAAGATGTTTTCAGGAGTCACTCGAACAAGAGTAATGCGTTCAGCCTCAATGTAGGCTGCTCCGCGATGCCTCAGGTCTGCTCGAAAACGATTCTGCAATAGCTCCGCAAGCGTCATAACTTCAGGTTCAGTCGATCAGTTTCAGGCGAAAACTTCCGAGGAAGTCTTCGGCATCAGTCAGGTGGTTAACCGCATCCCTGCGGGGTTCAGAAGATCCGCAATGAACTGCACATTCCGCGCGACATTATGGCAAATGGTGCCTGGACCAGAGACGTCCCTGTCCCACCAGCCCATTTTGCGCCCTCGGCGCAGCGGATCGGGAAGGGTAATCGAAAGGTGGGCCTCTTGACCAGAACAGCCTGGCGAATTCGCAGAGACTGTAGGAATTCGGCGATACCTGAGAACCCCTACGGAGAGAATGGCGGACGTTGATTGTGTCCGCAGCCCTCACCCGCAAGAATACAGGGTTTGTTTGAACGATTTTAGAAAAGGCGAGTCATGGAATTAATGGCTGATCGCCAGCGTCAATCCCGGGAAACATGGGCTGGAATGGAAATGAGGTCTGGTATTCCATCTGGTTTATGAACTCCCGTTGTCCTGTCCTATTGAGTCCTTGACTCATACCAAGAGATTTATCCAGAGGTTCAGCTGTGTCCACGTCTCCAGTTCAGGTGAAACAGATCGACCACATCACGCTTGTGGTCCGTGATGTCGAAGCCAGCCGACAGTTTTATGTCGGACTACTGGGGATGCAGGAAGTGCCTCGACCGGCCTTCAGTTTTGACGGTGCATGGTTTCAGGCCGGGAGCACGCTTATTCATCTCATCAAAGAACATGATCGAAGCGGGCCGGCCGGATATCCTGTCGAAGTTCTTGTTCGTTCCAGTCGAAATCATCATTTTGCGTTTCAGGTCGAAGATGCGCGGGCGTCGGCTGAGAAGCTTAAATCCCTTGGGATCACCCTTCTGGACGACGCTAAGCTTCGCCCGGATGGTGCGGTTCAGGTGTTTCTGACAGATCCTGATCACCATGTTGTGGAGTTATCCAGCGGTCCGTGATCCCTGTTGTTCTTGTTCGATTGTTCTTGTTCGAGTCTATATCTGAGTCGGTCTTCATTCCGTCCTGAACCCTGAGTTTGTCTCGGAGCCTTTTCATGGCCAAAGAGCTGATCATCACAATGGCTGCTGCTAACCGCGCTGGTATTCTGGCGGCGGTGACGAAGGCGATGTCAGAACTGGGCGGAGATCTTCGTGAAGCCAGTCAGACTGTCGTTCGTGGCTTCTTCACAATGATCTTCTCGGCGGAGTTTCCGGATACGATGGATCAGTCCGTCGTCCGTGATCATTTGCAGGATGCCTGCCGTCCATTCGGGATCGATTTGGCCATTCGCGATGCCTCAGTTCAGCTGTCTGCCCACAATGCGGCTCATGCCGGGACTCGCCCGTTTCGCCTGCGAGTCGGCGGTCGAAATCAGCCTGGTGCCCTCCGCCGACTCAGCCAGATGATGTCCATGAAGGGCATCGACATCACCGGAATGCATGCTGTGCGAACCGAAGAGGGACGAGCTTTTGAGATGGTTCTGAAGCTGGCAGTTCCTCAGGATTCCACGGTTGAAAATCTACTCAAAGAACTCGAAAACGCCGGTCAGGAGTTCGAAATCACAGCTGATCTGCGAGAGTTCGGAGAATAACTTCGCTCCGACAGATGCAGGTGGATCTCCTGTTCACTCTGTTCACATATCGTTTCTGCATTCCCAGCTCCTCCTTCCGAATTCCTTCCCTCCCACAGATACGTTCACTGATTAATTTATGAATCTCTACGTTCGCAACCTGTTGGTCAGTTTGAGCTTTTTCGCGATCGCCAGTTCCTCGGTCTCTGTCCTCGCACAGGTCCCGACACTGAAGGATATTCCTGCTCCAGATCCTGAACTGGAGAAGGCGACCTTTAAAGTCCCGGAAGGCTTTGAAGTGAATCTGTTCGCGTCCGATCCGACGATCGCGAAACCGATTCAGATGAACTTTGACGAAGACGGTCGCCTGTGGATCGCCAGTTCAGAAGTTTATCCTCAGATCGTTCCTGGGGCGCCGGCGACCGATCGAGTTGTTGTTGTGGAAGACCTTGATCATGATGGCGTGGCCGATAAGACTCATGTCTTTGCCGAAGGACTTTTGATTCCCACCGGTATCGCCCCTGGCGATGGTGGCGCGTGGGTTGCGAACAGCACCGAGCTGCTGCATTTCAAGGATCTCGACGGAGACCTGAAGGCCGATTCAAAGAAGGTCGTGCTGTCCGGCTTCGGCACCGAGGACACTCACCACATTCTGCATACGCTCCGCTGGGGCTATGACGGATTTCTGTACTTCAATCAGTCGATCTACATTCACAGTCATGTTGAAACTCCGTGGGGCGTGCGTCGATTGAACGCCGGTGGTATCTGGCAGTTCCGCCCAGAAACGCTCGAACTGGGCGTGTTCATGCGAGGACTCGTGAATACCTGGGGACATCACTACGATCGCTTCGGTCAGTCGTTTGCCACTGACGGTGCCGGTGGCGAGGGAATCAATTATGTGATTCCCGGGGCCTACTACTTCACTGCGGCCGATGCAGAACGACTGGTCAAAGGTCTGAATCCCGGCAGCCCGAAACATTGCGGACTGGAACTGATCGAAACACCGATGCTGCCGCCGGACTGGCAGGGTTGTGCAATCACGAACGACTTCCGTGGCCACCGCGTCGTGCGATTTGCTCTGACAGAAGAAAACTCCGGCTATGTTTCTCGCGAACAGCAGGAAGTCATCTGGTCGGATCACGTCGCGTTTCGTCCGATCGATGTCAAAGTTGGCCCTGACGGAGCCATTTACGTAGCGGACTGGTACAACCCGATCATTCAACACGGCGAAGTGGATTTTCGTGATGAACGCCGCGACCATACTCACGGTCGTATTTGGCGAATCACCTGGAAGGGAGCACCGAAGCGCGAGTTTAAGCCGGTGTCGACTCGAACGAATACAGAGCTGTTTGAAGCTCTTCGATCTGACGATGGCGTTGAACGTCAGTCGGCCAAGCAGATTCTTCGTCAGCGTGGGCCTGCCATCGCAGCTGAGCTGGAAGCATGGCTGAAGTCTGTCAAGTTGTCAGACGCAGAACGCGATCATGTGTTGCTTGAAGCCGTCTGGTGTTTCCAGACAGCGCGTTCGGTACAGCCGCAGTTGCTGGAGACCTTGCTGAAGAGTGCCGACGGGCGAATTCGAGCGGCCGCAGTGCGAGTTCTGAGCCACTGGAAATACCTGATGCCAAACTCGCGAGAACTGCTGACAAAGGCTGTGCAGGATGGACATCCGCGCGTTCGTCTGGAAGCTATTCGAGCCCTCTCGTTTTCGCCGCTGGAAGATTCTGAACGCCAGATTGCTGATGGTTCTGCATTTGGAGAGACCAATCCGGAAAGCGCAAAGATGGTGGCCGAGTTCCGCGATCCAAAGCTTGTCGAGACAGCTCTGATGCCGCTGCGTCAACCGGTCGACACGTTTATCGATTATGCGATGTGGTTGACCACAAAAGAACTGGCTCCTCAATGGCGCCCGGCGTTCGAACGTGGTGAAATGAACTTCAATAATGACGCCGGACAGATCGCCTATGGGTTTTCAGCTCTGGGCAGCGGTGCTCCTGTCGATGTGCTGATGAAAGATCTCTACGCCGACAACGTGACAGCAGAGAAGCGAGCCGGTCTGGTTCCTCTGATTTGCTACAGCGCGAATCCGGAACAGATGGGGCAGTTGGCAACTCAGGCCGCCACTCACAAGGACGGCGCTACGCTGCAGACATTGCTTACGATTTCGATGACAAGAAAGATGGTTCCTTCAGTGAATGCCGAAGCGTTGGCGTCTTTGCCAAAGTCTGACGATACTTTGCTGCGTCGAGCGGCCCTGCAGGCGATTGGTCAGTGGAAATTGAACACCCTGAAGCCACTGCTGCAGGAGTGGGCCTTGAATGCAGACGCAGACGCTGCAGATCGGTCAGCAGCGTTTGCTGGCATCGCTGACAGCCAGGATGATTCCTTGTTGACTCTGCTGGAGCAGGTTGCGGGCGATGCGAAAAGTGCCGTCGAGATCCGTGGGCTGGCCATTGAACGCCTGGCTGTGGTCCGTCCGGAAAAGGCGGCTCCGCTTGTCGTCGGATTGGCGACAACTCTCCCCGAAGGAGCATCTGCCGTCGGGATTGCTCGCGCGATTCTGAACGAGAAGCAGGGGCCGAAGCTGTTGACCGCTGCACTTGGGGGCAAAGAACTTCGCACAGACGTTGCTCGTGATATGCTGCGAGTACTCCGTGAATCTGGTCGTACGGATGCCGATCTGGAAAACGCTCTGAAGACGGCCGGAAAGATTACCAGCCGTAAGTCGTTGACTCCGGAAGAGCGGGCCGCAATTCTGACCAAGGTCGCTTCCTCAGCGAAAGCTTCCGAAGGCGAACGGATTTATCGCAATGAGCAGCTGGGATGTCTGAAGTGCCATGCGATTGGCGGAGCTGGTGGCATGGTTGGCCCCGACATGATCAGTCTCGGCGCGAGTGCTCAGCCGGATTACCTGTTGGAATCTCTGCTCAATCCAAATGCCAAAGTGAAAGAAAACTATCACACCACGGTCGTTGCAACAGTGGATGGTCAGGTCGTCGCGGGTGTGCAGATTCAGAAGTCAGACAAGATTCTGACGCTGCGAACTGCCGAGAACAAAGTCGTCGAAGTTCCGGTCGATCAGATTGAGGAGCAGTCTCAGGGTGTCTCCCTGATGCCGGAAGGACTTGTTGACAGTCTGACGGATGATGAAATTGCCGCGGTTGTTCGCTTCCTTTCAGAACTCGGGCGAACCCCGGATTATACTCTGTCAAAGCAGCGACTTGTGCGAAGCTGGCAGGTGATGATGCCAACGAATGAGGCCTATCATCAGCTCAATCGAACCAGCTTTAGTCAGGCAATCGGTGCTCCGGATATCACGTGGAATCCTCGCTACACGACGGTTGCAGGTGTTCTGCCGCTTGAAGTGATGCCCACAATGAGGGCTCGTGAAGTTAACGTCGGATTTGCACGCTTCACGATTAATGTCACGACTCCAGGCCGCATTGTGTTTCGGCTGAATTCCGTTGCGGGGACAGAAGTGCGTGTGGACGGACTTCCGATGGATCCTGTCACAGAGTTCTCACCAGAACTGACTGCCGGACTGCATACGGTTGTGCTGACGATCGATACCGGAAAGCGTTCTGATCCCGTGCAACTGGAATTGATGAACAACGAAGGCGGCGGCAACGCAGAGCTTGTGAACTAGAAGGACAGCGCCATGTTGCTCCCTCTCCCCCAGTTTTTGCGGATGTTGCGTGGCGTCAAATGGCAGCGTCCTCGCAAAAATTGGGGGAGAGGGCTGGGGTGAGGGGGCCGCTTTAGAACGCTGTCATCCTCGAAAGCCCCCTCATCCGGCCTATCGGCCACCTTCTCCCCCGAAGGGGAGAAGGGACTCCGTTTCACACTGTAAATCAGCAGCCGAAAACTACTTCGGTGAGCCTGAGTCGCCAAACATGGCGCTGTCCAACTCGAAGGTCAGTTCCCGGGATTCCTCATGAAAACGACCGCGATTCAGGCTCTGCGAAAAAAACTGGCAGCCGACGAAACTGTGTTTGGGCTTTGGGTCACACTTGAAGCTCCCAGCATCACCGAGATGGCTGTCGCGCTGGGACTCGATTGGGTTGTGATCGATGCAGAACACGGTCATCTGGACTGGAAGGAAATCGTCGAACACGTCCGAGCCGCAGTGCGCAGCGAGACGGTCGTGCTGGTGCGGATCGCCGAACTCAACGGAGCTTTGATCAAGCGCGTCCTGGATATCGGGGCCGATGGAATTGTGATCCCATGGATTGAAACGGCCGAGCAACTCAAACAGGCTGTGGCCTGGGCCAGATATCCTACGGAAGGTCTGCGAGGTATCGGAGCAGAACGAGCCACAGCGTGGGGGCAGAGTGTTGCTGAGCATGCAGCCGAAGCGAACGAACACGTGCTCGTTGTGCCGATTATCGAAACCATCAATGCGGCTCGACAGGTACCGCAGATGTGCCGAGTCGACGGTGTTGAGTTGCTGTGGTTTGGCCCGGCAGACTATTCATCGACAGCGGGTTATCGCGGACAGTGGGAAGGTCCGGGAGTTGCCGAACAGATCCTGCACATGAAAGACCAGATTCGTGCGGCCGGACGCCATTGCGGTCTGATTGCCACCAGTGTCGACAATATGCTCGAACGAAAGTCGCAGGGCTTCCGCGCGATCGGGGTCGGCATGGATACGAGTCTACTGTTGCGATCGCTGAAGGCTGGTCTCGCCGCTGTGGGGCGAGATCGATCTTTGCGAGCATCTCTGATTCCGGACTCTGCCACCAACTCATCAAAGCCCGCTCCTCTGTCGCGACCACCGGAATCGATGCGTCCGGATCGTGCTGAAGTGATGAATGCTCTGGGCGAAGGCCCCAAAAACGAAATCGCGCCGGGTGTGCAGTTTGAATGTCACGTGGGACGCCATAATCAGGCAAAGCAGCTGACAACCGGAATCGTCACATTCGCTCCGGGATCGGTGCTTCCGTATCACATGCATACGTTCACGGAATCCATCACGGTGCTCAGCGGCTCAATGGTGCTGGAGATCGAAGGTCGCAGTTACAACCTGAAGAAACTGGACAACGCGGTCATTCCGCAGGGGCTGGCTCATACGTCGCGAAACAATTCCAACGAAGCAGTCGTGGTCCATATTGCAATGGCCGTGGATCAGCCATCACGAACGCTGGTCGATCGCTTCTTCTCGAAGAAAGCGATGCCTGATACCTCCACCGGAGTTCCTGGTGCAGAACGCATTAATCGATTCGCGACCGCCAAACGTACGGCGGCCGGACCGAACACAGAATTCATCGACTGCTTCAACGCCGATCTCATGCCCGGTCTGGAGATGAGCGGCGGATACGGTTTGTTTCATCCGGGCGGTCGACTGCCGGCTCATGTGCATGACTTCGATGAATCGATCAGCATCATTTCCGGCGTCGCGACCTGTATCGTCGAGGGGCGAAGATACTCAATGCGCGATTGTTCCACGGCATTGCAGCCACGAGGGCGAGTTCACTACTTCATTAATGAGTCGAACTCGACCATGGAAATGCTCTGGGTCTACGCCGGTCCACGCCCGGAGCGAATTATCGTGGATGAACGCTGCGCGACCGTCGAAGGCAATCCATGGAACGGTCGCTGAGTGGTGTTTGTGTTTGATCGTAGCCGTGGCTTCAGCCGCGATTCGCGATCAGTAACTAAATCCGTTCTTCCGGATATGAACAAACGGATCGAAATCCGCGATCTCTCGGTGAGCGATCGAGTTAGTTAGTGTCACCAGAAAGATCACATGGTCACCGGCATCCATTCGGCCCGTAACCGTGCCCTCCAGACTGCTCATTGCCGCGCGAAGCAAAGGAAGTCCGTTATCGCCAACCACCGTATCGACTCCGTCGAATGCGGCTGCGTCAGGCTCAAAGCCTTTGCCAAAGTGTTTGAACAGAGTGCTGTCACCCTTCTGTACCTGATTCAAAGTGACCGATGAACCCGTTTTGAGCCAGTCGATCAGATAGCGAGATTTATTGACGGCAACCGTCACCTGAGGCGGCTCAAACGACGCCTGCTGAATCCAGCTCGCCAGCAGTCCGGTCTTTCGCGACTCTCCGTCGCCTGCGACCAGGATAAAGACCCCGCTGGGGATTCGGCCAAGAATGGGTGTGAGTTTTTCTTTGAGATCTGTCGTCACGATTTTACTCCACATGAAAATAAAATATGGGGCACTATAGCAGCCATTCTTCACGGCAGAATCGAGACGCGGTCCTCGATTCTTCCAATCGCGTCAAACGCCCCCGAGCATTTCAGCTGGCGTCGCGGTGTCGGACCGGAGCGTGCAAACTGTGATTGAGGAACCAGGTCGGTCTGGGCAGGGAATGCGCCGGCGATCAGTGTTGAGGAGCGTCGCCGGATGTGACCGGATCAGTTTGGGACAATGGACAACGTCCCGCAGGTCGTCTCACTGCGGCAGTTTCCTGCCTCGCTGTACGAACTCCAATGGCGTCGTGACGCAGAGCAGCGACAGCATGCCATTCGCCGTATGAAGCCGGTTCAGCCCACGTCATTGGGAATGAGAGACAGTGGCAAAGAAGAGGTCAATCGATCGCTGGAATCATTGACGATGCTGTTGGCGTTTATGGAGATCTTTTCCGCCGCCTCACAAAGCGCACTCAAATCCAGACCGCCCGGGTGACCAGTGAGTCCATCGATCAGATTCTCAGAAACCAATTGAAATAGCTCGCGTGCCCGTGAAGCGTGTCGCTGCACGCCGATCGGGCGACCCTCACGCACCTTGACACCGGCAGCGGCCAGCTTGATCAGGCCTTTGAGAAAATCGGCGTCTCGACCGGATCGTCCGCAGGCAATCCAAAGCTGCTCCCAGGTCTCGTGAGCTTCCCAATAGAATCCATGGTTGAACAGGTCGATGCCGAAGAGATAGTCGGATGACACTCGCCATCCGGAAACCAGACTGACCAGCGCGACAGGCCTGTGCTGACCTTCGCCCGGTGAGATGAAGTGCTGTCCGTAGCTGTGTCCAGCCGGGTCGCTGATCGGATGAGGCAGACGACCGGGGACGTACGAATACGGCGGAAGCGGCCGATCAGGGCACAGGCGTAACATGAATGTCATTTCTCAATACAGATGAGGTCACGGGGCACGTCCACGGCATCCTGGGATCGCATTCCGGCTTTTGCAATCAACGCTACAGCGAGGCCCAGCGCCAGTTCTCCGCCCGTACGGCAATACCTGGGCTATTCGTGTACGCAAGTTGCAATAAATGGCTTGAAATGGGCTCGCAGTTGGCTGGCGAAGAATTGTTGATTCACGGTCTGCCTAGCCTTGCTTCGTTTCGGAAATTCTGCGTGATTTCGTAACCTGCCACGACTGAAGTGTCAATCGCTCAATCACATAGCCGGTAAAGCAGCACGCGGGCTCCGAATTCCCGGGGGCAAGTGTTGCCGTTGTCCAATCGCGTTTAACAAAACTGAGTGGAATGCCAACTGTCATGCAAGTGCGAGCATTTTCGTTTCTATCTCAGTTCCAAAGCTGGAACATCACTGGAGTCGATTGGTCGTTCGATAGCACGTCCATCTCGTTCACTGCTACGCCTTCACATAAGACGACCGAATGGCCTCTCAAGTGAGTTCGATGGCAATTGCAGTAATGTTGCTCTTCTTATTCATGACGAGCGACTTCAGTGTGGCGGATGAACTTGCTGATGTTCGTCAATCGTCAGCGTCAACTATGCTGTTGATCGAAGACGAGGCTGTGATCGCGGAGAACGTTTATGCGATAGTCCAGCGAACGGCTGTGCTGTCGGCCGACGAACGTTTCGAGCGGCTCGCTCTGTGGGTACTGCCCACGCCGGATAGGCCTGAGTTTCGCATGAACTCGTTGTTTCTCCAGACAGACCCTATGCCCGGCAGCACTAACAAGCTTCAGGAAGGGACGTGCGAGGGGATTCTTTCACCGTGCTTTGCATTGATTCGGGCCGCTGAGCAGTCTGGACGTCTTGAAGAACTCCGCCAGAGAATCGAAGCCATCCCCGATTCCGCGAAGCCCCATGCGTTGCGGGCGAAACTCGCAATGTTGTTGATGGTCCAGTGTGCTTTGCAAAACACCGATGCAAGCAGTGCCCTTTGTGGCACGTTATCTCAGCAGGTTCGCGTCCGCACAGACAACCTCAACGGCCGCTGGTGGCCGGAGACGCTGGCTCTGGCCTGGGGCATGCAGAGGATGCAGAATCGTGTGGAGTTGATGGAATTGGCGACGGCCATCTATGAAAAACAGGTTGTTCCGAGTCAATCCAGCGGGCAGATCGCGTGGGACATTTTTGTCGGGGGCTGCTACGGCCATCTTCGACTGGAAACCGATGGCCTCGCCAAAGCTGAAAACGATCAAGGCAATCTGTTTAAGCGATGGAAGCCAGCCTCTGTGGTGACGGCGGAAACTCGCGGCCTGGGACATCCGCAGGAAGTCTGGCGAATTCAGGGCAACACGGTCCATAAAGTCGTCGGACATAACAACGACTATCTGTACTTTCCGGCGCCGCTGGTCGGGAACTTCGAGATCGATTGCGATATCTCAGGCTTCAACTTTCGCGAAACACAGTTGGCCTTTGCGGGGTTGTTTGCATCTCACAACTGGAGACTCAGCGAAGCTGAGATCGGTGAAATTCGGAACCAAAGCTTCGTGCCATTAGATCCGCCGATGACCAATCCCGATGATTGGCTCACCTGCCGCATTACTGTTCACAACGGAATCTGCAAACACTTCATCAATGGTCGTCTGATCATCGAGCGTACTCTGCAGGAAGGCGATTTCCCCTGGTTGGCTTTCCGAGCGTACTGGCTCAGTCGAGGCTCGATTCGAAACCTGGTTATCAAAGGTGAGCCGAAAATTCCAAACAGCGTTGCGATGCTCAACAATCCCGGCCTCACCGGCTGGTTTTCCTGCTTTGATGAGCCGATTGGCGATGACGAATCACATCCGAATGCTCGCGTTGCGACAGCGGCGGCCGAAGGGAAGTCATGGCGACGAGAGACGTCCGCTGACGGAGCCGCAGAGCTGATTCATCCAGCATCGCCGGAACTGGCAGGGACGAACGCTGAGAGCCTGGTACTCTATCACCGCCCGATGATGGAAGATGGTGTCATCGAATATGAATTCTTTTATGAACCAGAGAAGTCGACCGTCCATCCCACGCTGGATCGACTGAGTTTCCTGATCGAGCCAGACGGCGTGAAGACACACTGGGTCACAGACGGGATATTTCAGCGTGACGAACTGACGCCAGACAACACATTCGAATCGAATGAACTCGCCGGACGATTCCCTCTGCCGCTGAAATCCAGCGCATGGAACCAGATGCAGTTGTCACTCAAAGGCGACCGCGTGCATCTTGTCCTGAACGGCGAGATGATTCTCAGCACAACGCTGGCGGCGGGAAACAGACGACAGTTCGGGTTGTTTCATTTCGCCGATCAGTCCAGTGTTCGAGTCCGCAATATGAACTGGACAGGCGAGTGGCCGAAGTCTGTTGATCCGGCCGTGTTTCCTCCGTCGATTCGTCCAGATGTCGCCACGATCGAAGAAGCGATTGGAAAGCTGCCTGAGTCGTTTCATCACGACTTTCGCAACGCCAACCTTCCCCGCAACGCATTCCTAAAGAAACACGCTGGGATTCAGGCGACGGACGATGATGTCATCACTCAATGTCAAAGCCTCGACGGATGGCGGCAGACCGACGTAGCCGTTTCACTCGACATCGGAGGCGACTTTGATCTGCAGGCGTCGTTTCGCGATCTTCAGTGGGCCGGAAACGGAAACCTGGGCGTTCAACTGATGGCAACTCTGGCCGGCAGCGGTCAGGAGATTCGAATCGCTCGCAACCGCTGGGACAAGGGCGACGATATGATGAAGTGCCAGATTGGAATTGCTCGAGTCCAAGGCCAGTGGCAGTACACCGACACATGGAGCAAGCTGTCATCCAATGAGGGCATTTTTCGGCTGGCTCGACTGTCTGACACGTTGTACTACATGTTTGCGGAAAGCGAAGCGTCGGCGTTTCGTATCCTGCACACCGAGAAGATCGGCACTGAGAATCTGCGAGTTGGCGATACCAGTCTTTCCGTGTTCTCCGACAGAGTTGGAACGGTCCGATGCGTTTGGACCGGCCTTCACATTCGCGCGGAGCGGCTTTCCGGGACCGCATTGATCAACACAGATGAAGTTCTGAAGACGCTGAATGAGCAACGCGAGAAGTTGCCGGTTCATCATCTTATCGACTTCGAGCGGTCAGCTCCGGATCCGCGCGAGTTCTTTCGCAGCGATGACGAACCCGAGTGGAACGCAGCCGATCAGGGACTGGTCCTTGAGTCTATCGGCCAGGATGGCTGGGTGGCCAGTATGTTGTCGTCCCGGCGAGCCATTGATGGCGATTTCGACGTCACTCTAAATCTGGGCCAAACGGAATTGGCGAGGCCAGCAGAGGGAAGGGACTCGGGACTCTTCTGGCAAGTTCAGCAGCAGGGCAATGATCAGACTCGATTCACCAGCATATTCCTGCGAACGCTGACCGACTATAAAGTGACGGCTCAACAACACAGATTTCTCCCGGACGGCAGCCAGGATTATACACGGAGCGGCGATCAGGAAGTGAAGAACGTGTCTTCACTCCGAATCGCTCGTCGTGGTAAGACCTACACAATGCTGGCGCGGCAGAAAGATGCTGAACACGATGACGTGATCCATCAAGCCGAGCACTTCGACGGCCCAGTCATCCTCCAGTGCCTTCTTCACACAGGCAACACCGGAAAGAAATCCCGAGCCGTTCTGAAGTCGATCGAAGTGCACGCTGAAGTTTACAACCGGCCGCCAGTGCTGCGATTTCGATAGTTAGTTTTCATATCGTGGATCCTTCGACTTGTACTTATGCTGAACCGGAGATTTGAGATGTTCGTGTTTGCGATGACAACTGCGATTGGGCTCAGACGATTCCTTAGTCGTTCAGGCAGTCTTCCTGGCGTGACCGCGATCATGCTCTCATCCACGCTGATTGCGTGTGTTGGGTGCGGAGATTCGAAGGTCGCGGTTCCCCCATCTTCAACTCCTGGCACTGCGGCTGCTTCGCCATCGGCTGAGACTAAGGCAGACGCTCTGGCAGATGTACTTCTACTAGCAAAGACTGGTGACATCGATACCGCAATCCAACGATTTGTCTCCAGTGCTCCGGACAACTGGATTGAATCCACCTCCCTCGAAGACATCCGAATGTCAGAGGCTTCTTTTGCGAACCTGGATCCTGCCGAGAAGTCCCGCTTTCAGCAACAATTCATTGATCGCGTCGGCGAGATCAAGGGATTCACAAGGACAGTGATGGATCGAGCGAATGACGCCAGGCAAAAAGGCGACACGGAAACCGCAGAGCGGTATCTGGAAGCCGTTAATCGGCTCGGTCGCCAACTCCGCGACTCCGACACTGTGATCGTGTTTCAACAGACGGGAAAGGCCCTGGCTGAAGTTAAGCTCTCCGAATAAATCCTGGGCCGCAGAAAAGGGGGAAGGTCTCAATTCAATGAGTCCTGACCCCTTTTAGTCGCACGGTGCAGGGAAGGCGGCCAGGCTGTTCCATGATCCAGACCGAGGACCGTCCGTACTCAGAGACGGGCGCACGGTGATAATTCGGCTGGCTCAAGCCCATCCACGAGCGGCAACGCCAAAAGGTGGACAAGTAACGGCTGGGAGCCGGATGCGTTATCGGCGCACGTCCGGATCTACGAGGGGGCGCCCTCAATTGTGCAGGGATCAAATATTGTGACACCATCACCGGAAACCAGGTGGCCAACAGGGAAAACAAACCGTATCCTAAACACAAGAGAATAGCCCTACTCACCCGGCGCTGCGGTGGTGCGTTGTTTACGCTTTACCAAATCATTCGCCGCAGCCCGGTGATTTTGGTCGACTATGAAGGTTTCGCATGCGATATGGAATGCTCATTTTTGTGTTCCTTACCGGCTGTGGGGCAGAAAGTACCTCCGCAGATTCCAGCACTGGGGTACAGAATGTCGCGATGGAGATCGCCACCGAAGCCCAGTTGAAAGCCTCGTGGGATTGGGGGAACTATCCTCCAGATGATGTTGGACTTTGGCTAAACGCCGAATCCCTTCGGGATACGATCACGCTCAATGCCCCAACGCTCCACGACGTGGAAGACATTCCCGATATGGGCTATGTCCCTGTTGAATCTATGGGGTACACTGTGAGAGTTCGCGTCAATAATGAAAGACCAGAGTACGTCGCCGACATAAGAGTCCGCATCACGGCAATTAGTCAAGCCTCTCAGGCGATTCTCGCGGAAGCCGAAACAGATGTGCCTGGTAGTTACGGCATGACACTTCCTTGCGCCACACAA
>JBILXT010000111.1:0-18833 GCA_044378235.1 Planctomycetaceae bacterium | reverse complement strand
AAACGTACATGTTTTCCGGACCATAGTCACCGCCAAGAATTGGCAATGTCTTGAATCCATAGCATTCACCGGGGCCAAGTTTCAATCCGGACTCGACAGCGTCATCGACGACTCCCATCAGAAACCAGTCTTCCGCATTGTCGTCAGTCTCTTCTTCATCTTCGAGGTCAGCTGCGTCCTCGGAGTCATCCTCGTCTGCTCCATCGACGGAACTCTCAAGCAGCGCGAAGAATTCATCGGCGTTCTCGGCGACTTCGGACAGCTCGCCGTCGGTCACATTCAGCCACAGGACGGCTCCGTCTTCGTCCAGAAAGAACAGGTCCCCGAAACGATTCATCAACCACGGTTCAATCTCGGCTTCGTCGTCCAGCAGCCACGACCAGGCCGACAGCATTTTGTGCCATTCAAGTTTTGAGTGGTCGATCAGGTAATCGTTGACGTCCATCAGACAGACAATCCAGCATGCGGCGAAAAAAGGCGAATTCAGGTGGCATCGTTGACGACTTGCGCGAAAAACGATGATTCAAAGGGCGTCGCATTGTACTGGAAAACATCAGCCGTCACCGAGGCCTGAAGAAAACCGTGTGGCGAATTGCCAAAAGTGTCGCGAATGAGACGCTTAATGGCGTGGCAATCAGCAGGCAAAGTACAAGGCTGGGACACAAGTGGGAAAAATGTTCGATCGTGTCGCAGAATTCTTTGCATGGTGAGATCTCCCAGACGCCGGATCGTTTCTGATTGCGTTGATCGCGGCTAAGATGCCCCAGCCCGACGGATAATTCCTGACCGATTTTGCGAATGGCCGCGTTTCTGGAGTCGCCCCTCACGATGAAAACCGCGTTTCTATCAGCGATTGTGATTTCGATGATGATATTCACGAATGGCCGCGCTCTCAGTGCCGCCGAGCCTGAATTTCGGTTGTTGTGGCCCAACGGGGCTCCGGGGGCCATGGGCGATAAAGATGCAGACAAGCCAGGTGTTTGGGTTTATCCTGCGACGGACCATCCAAACGGGGCCGCAGTCATTATCTGCCCGGGCGGTGGTTATTCGATTCACGCGACTGACCATGAAGGTGTTCAGCCGGCGAGATACTTCAACAGAATTGGCGTGACGGCCTTTGTGCTTCGTTATCGGCTCAGCCCTTATCGTCACCCGATTCCGCTCCGGGATGCTCAACGCGCACTGCGAATGGTGCGAGCCAACGCGAGCGAATTCGGGGTTGATCCTCACCGCGTTGGAATCATGGGGTTCTCAGCCGGCGGTCACTTGACCTCAACCGCAGTGACTCATTTTGACGCGGGCGATGCAAAAGCGGCAGATCCAGTGGATCAACAAAGCTGCCGTCCGGACTTTGGTATTCTTGGCTATCCGGTGATCAGTTTTGTCGCCGACTATTCTCACAAAGGTTCAGCGAAGAACCTGCTCGGAGATCAGGCCACCGATGAGCAATTGCGTGATCTTTCGAATGATACTCAGGTTACAAAAGAGACACCCCCGGTCTTTCTGTTCCACACGTCCGAAGATACCGGTGTCCCTCCTGAAAACAGTCTGGCGTTTTACGCGGCTTGCCACAAAGCCGGTGTTCCCGCCGAACTGCATATCTATCAGCAGGGGCCACATGGTGTTGGATTAGCCAACGAACATCCCGCTTTGGGCCAGTGGATCCATGCGGCCGGCACATGGCTCAAACAGAGTGCCCTGTTGACGACTGGCACGCGTCAGCCTGTGTCAGGAATGATCAAGCTGCATGGCGAACCGCTCAAGTTTGGCACCGTTGCACTCAAGCCTGACAACCCTCGAGCACCAGTCGGTTGGGCGATGGTTCGCAACGGTCAATTTTCTATCCCTGCCAACGCTGGTCCGGTTCCGGGAAATTATCACGTGGCCGTGACGGACATGGGGGCCGTAGCTCCAGGTCCAACCGTCGATGATGCGAAGTTATCGCCAGTGGAAGTCGTGTTTGAGATCACAGACGGCAAAAATGAACTGAGCATTGAACTTCCTTAAAACAGAGCACACTCAACAGGATCCGTCGAACTCATGGCCTCTGACGAATCGCGCATGCGACTTCCTCACATTCTGCATTTTTCCACCCTGCGCAATTGGTTGACGTTGTTGTGGCGGTATGGAAATCAGATCGAGGCGGGCCATCGATTTCGAGCGTTCCGGATCACTCTGTTTATCATTGCAACAATCCCGATTCGAGTTTTTGAGAGACTCCGATTTGGCCTGTCGATTCGTCGTCATCGGCTCACTGCACCGCCAGTGTTCATCATTGGACACTGGCGCAGTGGGACGACGAACATGCACAATCTGATGCTTCAGGATCCTCAGTTTGCCAGTGTCACCATGCTACACTGCGCCATCCCCAGTGGCTTTTTGACATGGGAATGGCTGGCACGCTGGATTCTGAATCGTCGACTTCCGAAAAGTCGACCGATGGACGCCGTGCCACTGGGCATCGACGAACCGATGTCGGAAGATTTTGCTCTGGCCGGATTGACTCATATGAGTCATTACCTGAACTATTTCTTTCCGAGGATTGCGGAGCAGACATTTCGCGAGACAGTGCTGTTCGAAGGAGTCAGCTCAAAGGATGTCGCTCACTGGTCAAGTATGTTTGAGTATCTGTTGAGGAAGGTTTCTTATGCCTCTCGAGGTCGTCGGCTGTTGCTGAAGAATCCTCCCAACCTGGGCCGAGTTCCCGAAGTTCTGAAGTTATATCCGGATGCCAAATTCATCCACGTGTATCGCAATCCCTATCTGGTTCACGCCTCGACGATGAAACTGATGGAACGCTTTATGGAGAATCTGGCGTTTCAAAGTCACGATCCTCGCGAGATTGAAGAATTTGGCGCGCGACGTCATCAGTTGATTTTCGAAAAATGGGAGCGAGACAAGAGTCTGATTCCGGCTCAGAATCTGATCGAACTTCGTCATGAAGATATTACTGCACGTCCCATGGAGATCGTCCAGCAGATCTATCAGCAATTTGGACTGACGACATGGACTCAGATGCAGCCCCGGTTGAAGTCGTATACGGACACGCTGATTGGTTACAAGAACAACGAGTATCGATTCGACCCAGAGTATGTTGAGCGTCTGAACCCTTACCTAAAGTCTTTCGCCGAACGGCATGGATACCCGATTCCGGGCGGAATGTCCGGTGCAAGTTGAAATCAGGCTCGCCGGAATTGGCACAATTCAGCCGTGACGGCAGAATTCGCCTTCTTCAGGAGGCATTGGTACTTCACACTCTACAACCTTCCCTGCTTTTTCCTGATAGTTTCTGAAGCCTGTATTCATGTCACTTTCGCTCGCCGAATACGCTGATTTCCTCGACGGTCGCAAACTTATCTGGCCGAAGGTTCCTGCTGCAAAGGCCGTCAATGCGAACCCTTCCATAAAGCCTCTGCCGGGCATTCGGGCGGTGCTGTGGGATGTTTACGGGACACTGCTGCGAGTCTCCGACGGCAAGTTCACGCTGTTTCCCGAAGAGGAAGCTCGCCTGCAGATCGCGCTCGACAAGACCATTCATGAATTCAACATGTGGAACCACATGTATCGTAAGCCGGGACCGCCGTGGCAGTCGATGATCGGAATCTATCGCAGCACGATTGAACGACAGGCCATGCAGGCGTCGGCCAAAGGGAATGTGACCGAAGTTAACGTGGTCGACACATGGAGAGCCCTGATCGGCAAATTGTTTGAAAAAGAGTATACGTTTGATGAAGGCCAGTACGGCGATCTGGATGAATTCAGTGAGAAGGTTGCGTTCTTCTTTCACTGCTGCCTGCAGGCCACAGAAGCACGAGCCGGCGCGGCTCAGGCCATGAGTGATTTGTCAGCCGGCGGGATTACGCAGGGACTGCTGACGGACGGGCAGTCGTTTACTTTGGTCCAGACTTTGAGGGCTGTCGCGACGCAGGGTGATCTTCCACCGCTCTATGAGTTGTTTCGTCCTCAGGCAATTCTCGTCTCGGCTGATGTGGGTGTTAAGAAGCCTTCAAAAATGCTGTTTGCCGAGGCTGTGCAGCAATTGCGTTCTATCGGGATTCAGGCTGCGGAAACTCTTCATGTCAGTTGCCGCCTGTCCACAGATCTTGTTCCCGCAAAGGCCGCAGGGATGAAGACTGCTTTGCTCGTGGCGGAGAAATCAGGACTCGAAGTTTCCGCTGACGTGCTCAAAGATCCCGTCACTCGCCCAGACCGCCTGTTGACTGATCTTTCTCAGCTTCGAGGCATCGTTGGTGCCTGAACACAGCCGCCCCCTGAACATAAAGCGAAGCCGCAGTGACGCCCGGTAGTCGATCCTGAGGACGACTTTATAGTAAACGGGGAACTAACGGGGATACGCTGCTGATAACGAGAGTGGCCCTCGGAGAGCTGCTCCGAGGGCCATTCTTCAAACTTACCGTAACTCCCGATCCGTGGTTAGGTTCAGGATCGTAAGAACGTGAAATCCGCGTCAGAGGATGGGTCCGCAATCCGGTGCATGAACGCGTCGATCAAGGACTCATCACCCTGGGCCTGTGGAATCACCAACGTCTGCGTCTCGGTCGGCCATTGAACCACTGCTGCGTAATCGGCTTCTGTCATAACAACCTCTGGCGGCATCGCCACTTCATCGGTCGTGTTGACTGGCATAACCTTTCGATTTGTCAGAGCCAAAGCAAGCTGAGATTCTTCCAGTCCGTCCGTAGTCTCAATTGGAGGCTTCTGCAGATTCTCGTCAAGCTGAACAGTGATGACAAAGGTTACTGAAGTACTCCAGCCGCTGGATTGTCCAAGCGAATTGAAGGCTCGTACCCAGAATCGGTAGGTCCCGGCCTTTAATGCATTTGCGGCCGGAAGAGTATAGGAGGCTGTTGCCCCACCAGGATCCAGCGAGAACGTTGTCACCTGATGATTGATGTCTTCATTATTCAGCAGGTCACGAATCAGGAGTTCATAGCGGAATGTGGAGCCGGAATGCCGCCATGAGAACGTCGGAGTCGTATCCGTGATCGTGCTGCTTGGTCCCACAATCACGGGTGTCGTAGGATCGGGGATGTTAATTCGGAACCGATAGGCTGGACTCCACTCCGTCGTATCGCCCGAAATGTTTTTCGCACGAACCTTCGCCTGATAGATGAATTCACCCAATCGGCGGTTTGTTGGAACCGTGTAGTTGGGGTTCTCGAGGTTCAGTTCCGTGAAGGCGGTTTTTCCGAGAGTCACGTTGAAGAGTGAGAAATCGTAAAGAGCGGCAGCTGGAGTCGTTGTTGTCCAGCGGAATGTTGGGTTTGCATTTTCGACGTACCCAAGGGAATTCACCGCAGGAGCCGTAATCGTTGGAATCGATGGTGTAGGCTCATCAATATTGAAGTCAAATGGCAGACTCCAGTCCCCCACTTCATTGGCATTGTTGTAAGCCCGCACCCAAACTCGATACCTGCCCTGAGGCAAATTGGTCAGAGCCGTAAAGGATGTTCCTACGATCCCATTCTGACGGATGATTCCGGCAGTCTGAGTCGTCAGGTTATTCACGAGGAGATCATACTTCACGCCACGAGCCGGGACGGTCCATGTGAACTTCGGATTGGTCGTCTGGATTGTCGGGCTGTCATTTTCTCCACGAGGACCAGTTACGGATGGTGCATCAGGCGGAAGCAGGTTCAACCTAAACGTGTACGCAGCACTCCATGGCCCTTCCTCCAGCTTGTTACTTGCCGTAAGGTTGTTTCCGATCGCCTGAATGTAGGCTCGGAAATTCCCCTGTGGCATAACCGGTCCGTCGTAAAACGTTTGTGTCCGCGGCAGGTTACCAGTGACAAACTGAACTTTCCCGGTCGACAAATTCTCGACTTTCAAACGGTAATACGCGGCACCATTAACGGCGGTCCAGATGAAACGCGGCTTCACGCTGGTGGAATTCGTTTTTGGGGCTGTCAACCTTGGAGCCACAAGGTTGGGAGCATTCAAATTGAAATCGACAGATTCGCTGAGAGCCCCTGCTTCATTGACCGCATTGAAAGCTCGCACATTGAACGTGTAGGCCCCATCCGGCAGTGGATCGAAATGAACGTAGCTGTTTGTTGATAAATTCGTTTTGAAGATGACACGATTTGTCGTGCCCTTCTTCAGGACCTGCAGGGTGTATCCCGCGTCAAAGTTGCCTTTCGTCCACTGGAAAAGCGGGAACGCTTCTCCCGTCGCTGTCTTAGGGCTGACGATAATCGGTTTTGCAGGAAGCGGAATTTCTACAGTAAATGTTGTTGCAGTGCTCCATGGCGACTCATTATTTAGTCCACCAGTGCCGCGAAGTGCCTTCACGCGTACGTTATAGGTTCCCTCCGGTAGCCCACTAATTCTATTCGGCTTAAGGCTGGTATCTTCCGGGTTCAATGTATAGTTGACCGCTGAAGTCGTCTTCGAGAAGACCAGCGCGCCTGTGGTCGCATTGGAAACCTCAAGGATGTAACCAGTTGCTCGCAGGGAAGAAGTCCAGCTAAAAGCTGGCAATGTGGTTTGAATGGTGTTCAATGGAGCAAGTACGACCGGTGCTCCGAGGACTTCCTGCAAAGAACAGTTCACTGTGTACTCGCCGAGTGAACCATACTCCGAGGTCGTGGTCACCTCGATGTAGTAGACAAGCAGGCGATTGCTCGGAATCGCATTGCTTGGAATCTCAAAGACGATCTCGCCGTCGATTTCCGGAGACGGACTATCGGAGGCAAGTAGCGTCCCGTTTGCGGAATACAGGTTTACAACAACGTCCAGATTCGATCCACGATTCAAGGTGCCGTCGGTAGTTCCATCCAGGAATTGATGGCTGGACAAATCCAGTCCGTCGACATTGATCGAAAGCTCTGCAGTACCGCTTGCCTGTCTGAAATCCAACACGGTTCTGAACACATCACGGTCGGCAGGCGTGCCATTGGGTCTGTAATTGACAATGCCCGAAGCGATTTCGACAGGATTTGCGACGGACGAAGCAACAAGGTCCGTCAATGCGTTTGAAGCATTCTGCAGTGTGTCGCCAACGTCACTCAAAAGCGTCTGAATTCCGCTCGGCGCGATCAACCCCGCGATATCGTCCTGAATCAGATTGACCGTCGAGTTTGCCCATGTATCTCGAACCGTTGTTGCCGAGAAATCTCCCATAATCGGCCCGGAATCCGCCGTCCCCAGATTCGGATTGTTTTGGAGACCAAGTTGACGACCAACGCCCTGCGACACCAATCGCGCAATCGTTGTTCCGTTTTGCTCCGCACTGCTGAGTTGCTGAGGAAAAACGAGAACCGGGTTGGTTTGATTTGAACGGTACGCGTTGAGTTCCGCAAACACGGGAGAGGTAAACCGGTATGTCTGTGGTGGCCCCACAAGGATCTGGATCAACGCACCGTTCTGATCAAAGACTCGCGTGAGAACGTTATACTGAACAACACCGTTTCCACCGACTGAGACCCTGATCTGCAGAGCGCCAGCCGGAGGCTCCACGGTGGTCACGTTGACGTTGAAGGGGCGAAAATCTTCGGCGACCCGAAGAAAGATCTCTTCAATCAATCTCTCTTCAGCAGGGGAATCGGGCCCCGGAGTTCCGTCGATCGTAAATGCCGGGATGGCGCTCATCCTCTCCAGTTCAAGATCAGGGTTTCTCTGAACGCGAACCACCTGATTTCCATAGTCCTGACCGTCAAAATCAAGAAATACAGTCATCTGAGCGTTCGGGTTGCTCGAAAGCGCAGGCACAGTCAGGAGTTGACGCGTTTCCAGCGTTTCCAGCCCCAGAAGTCGCGATTTGCGATTTGCCTTCCGTTTGTGGCTCGTCGATGATGAGTGAAACAATGAAGTGAAACTGTGCAGGATTTTCCCGGACGTTTTCATCAAATCAACCTCTGGCTTCCAGCGCTTTTCAGTGGGGTAGGGCCGACAACCTCACAACGGAATCTGTGCAGGATTTCCCCTGACGGTTTGTATCCACAGCTATCGGACGCACAAGTGTGTAGAAAACCAACAGAAGACACCGGTTGGAAATGAAATCCTCGCAATTTCGGCAATGCGACCGGTCTTTCTAGTCGTAGTGGCACGAATGCTCAGGCGTTCACACAACATTTGCCGCCTGTTATTGTCCCGCAATTTGCTCAATTCGTCAAAACCGGAATTCGTGCGAGAAAAATCATCGGAGAAATTGATCGTCCGGGTTCAGCAGGACGCTGTCCGCGTCACAACTCAGTTCCTGCATCAGGCATTGTTCCTGCTGTTATGGACTTTGGGCAAGGGATTTACCCGGAGTCAGTGTTTTGATTCGGCTCTCAGAATATGATACCCCGGCCATGATCGAGGGGAGAATGAGGTCCACACGTGGATCTTCAGGCGGGCTGAAAGAGTGAAAAGTCGGGTACAACCAAGTTCCCCGATTTGACATCCAACAAACCGGCTCGAAAAATGTGAGAAAAATCGACTGAACTAACTCACGCGGTGGGATTGAGGCGACTCTTGGGATTTCTGGCGCAAGTACATATTTATTGCTTTCTGCTGAGCTACATGGTTTCGCTGGCCTGCGAAATTCTCCTGGTGTTTCGTCGGCAGATTGCGCCCGCGCGAATTGCGATCTTTGCATTCTCCATCGCCGGTTTCGTCGCTCATACGGCGTTCCTGATTGCTCGCAGTCAAAAAGCCGGGCTTCCGCCGCTTTTGACAAGTCAACAGGACTGGTTACTCGTGCTGGCCTGGCTGGGCAGTCTCCTGTATATCATTCTGATGCTGACTCATCGCCAGATGGCTCATGGGTTATTCATGTTGCCGGCAATCCTCCTTCTGGTCATTGTGGCGGTGTTTGTCAGTTCGGAAGGCAGCGGTAACCTTGAAGCCGTGGCGATGCGGCGCTGGGGGATGTTTCACGCCGCTTCATTGGTCCTTGGGATCGGCGCCGTGGCCGGTGCGGCGATTTCCGGTCTGATGTATCTGCTGCATCATCAGCAACTTCGAGGACACTCGAAGTGGCTTCAGAAGCTGCCATTGCCGAGCCTCGAAAATCTGACGGCCTGGAATCGCTGGATGGTTGTTTTCTCTGTGCCCTGCCTGACGATCGGCCTGCTCACAGGGTTCCTGCTAATTTCCTGGAGCCGTGGTTCGAAGTCTTCAGAATCAATTTCCTGGTGGGACCCAACGATCGTAACAACGGTTATTGCGTGGCTGGCCATGGTCCTGTTCCTGGTTCGGCTGCTCAAGGGCGGGCACCAGACCGGGAAATCTGTCGCTCAGCTGTCCTTGCTTAGCGGTGGATTTCTGATTGTCTCAGTGCTCGGTCCGATGCTGTTGGCTGGTTCCGGGAACCTGAATACATTCCACGGACGGCCTCGAACAACGCCGTCCGAAACAAAGAGCGATTCTGCCGTCGAAGCGAAGGATTCTGGTAAAGACGATCTGCAACCGTCATCCACCGAGGATGCTCCCCCGGAGGTGACGCGATGAACGTTCTGGTCGTAAGCTGCAATCATCATAAAGCTGGCGTTCAGCTTCGAGAGCGACTTGCCTTTTCGAATGCGGAGTTGCTGAATAACGCCTATTCGCAATGGCGTGAGATTCATCCGGATTCTGAACTGGTCGTCCTTTCGACTTGCAATCGCGTCGAGATCTACGCGGCGGATGAACGAGACGACGATGGTGTCTCATTTGACGATATCACGCGTTTTATCAGCCGTTTTCACAATGTCCCCACGGATGAGTTTGTGCATTCTGTGCTGGCTCAGTCGGGAACAGCCGCCGTCGAACATCTTTTCGAAGTGGCGTGCAGTATCGACAGTATGGTGCTGGGTGAACCGCAAATTGTGAATCAGGTGAAGGAGGCTTACCGGGTTGCTCAGGAGAACGAGGCCTGCGGTCCTCTGACCAATGTTCTCTTTCAGCATGCCTTAAAAGTTTCAGCGCAGGTTCGGACAGAAACCGGCCTCGCTGACGGTCGCGTTTCCATCGCCAGTGTGGCCGTCGGCGATTTCGGCAAAAGTATCTTCAGCCGCTTTGATAACAAAACAGTGCTGGTCATCGGTGCCGGGGAGATGGCCGAAGAGACGCTGACTTATCTGCAATCCGAGGGCGTTAAGCGAATTGTCGTGGCGAATCGTAATCGCGAACGAGCCGAGCGGTTGGCAGCTCAGTTTAAAGGCGAAGCGGTTGATTTCTCTACACTGGATGAGTGGCTGGCCAAAGCCGATGTAATTGTCAGCACGACCGGGGCGACACAGACTCTCATAACAAAGGAACGCTTTGCGGCTGCTCGAGCACGTTCGCAGCGACATCCTGTGTTTATCCTGGATCTTGCGGCGCCGCGTGACTTTGATCCGGCCGCCGGCAACGTCGACGATAACGTCTTCCTGTATGACCTTGATGCGTTAGAAGAAACCTGCAGCCGCAATCGCGCCGCGCGAGAAGCGGAGGTGGAAAAGGCTCGCGGGATCATTGCGGCGCAAACTCGAACATTCATGCAGGAGATTTATCACCGCGCTACTGGTCCGGTGATTCATCGACTGCGTGAACACTGGACGGACATCAGTCGATCGGAACTGGATCGGCTGTATCGTAAGCTCCCGACGCTTGACAATGCTCAGCGTCAGGCGATTGAGGCGACGATTCAGCGAATCGTCAATAAGCTGCTGCATCCGCCTCTGGAAGCTCTGAAGGACGAAGCAAAAGAAGGCACGCCGGAGGGACTCCTGCATGCGATTCGCCGACTGTTCTTCTTTCGAGCGGACTAACGAGTTCTGCGAAAGGCGGGCGGAGCCAATAGTGCTGGTTCTTTGGACCAACGTGTATTTTGAGAATGTGTCGCCTTAATCCCGTAAAGGATCAGAGCTCTCTCATTCCGGACTACTGCTCTGTCAAGATAAAGAACGGGGGTAGAGGTAGTGGATCTTGCTAAAGATCCCAGCACAGGAGGACCTTTAGCAAGGTCCACTGCCTCAAAATTGAAGCTTGACAAAGCACTCCCAATTCCCCGACGGAATCTAAAAGAATCTTGCCTGATCCGTCCCATTCAGGATTCAGCGGAATTCTCTTCGTGGCGGGATCGAATTATCATGCCGGGAGGCGGGCTCCAGTATGGAATGTGCCAGCTTGGGCGATGGTGTTGCTCGGTTTGTGGTCAAGAATCGGCTAACGCCTCAGGCTCACCGTTCGTGTGAATTTTGCTGCACTTGCTTAACTGGTTCCCGCTAACGATTGCCACGCTATTGTCTTCCCAGGATCTCTTAAAGTCTCTTCATGAGTTTTCCACCGCAACAGACAGTTTCCGGCGAGAGATTGCTGACGCTGCGATATGAAGTCGCGGATGAAGATATTCAGCGGGTTCGAGAGATTGTGGACTCGACGGGGTTCTTTCATCCTCCCGAAATCGATGTCGCGGTCGAGCTGGTTGAAGAACGATTGCGACGTGGTGATGCATCCGGATACTTCTTCGCGTTTGTGGAACATGAAGGCCGTGCAATTGCCTATTCCTGCTACGGCCCGATCGCATGCACGGCGAACAGCTATGACGTCTACTGGATTGCGGTTCATCGTGATGAACAAAAGCACGGGATTGGCCGCTGGCTGATGACCCTGACCGAAGAACTGATTCGCCGTCGAGAAGGCCGACGGATTTATGTGGAAACATCGGGACGCCCAGACTATCTGCCCACGCGAAGTTTTTACGAACGGTGTGAATATACAAAAGCCGCAGAGCTGCCGGAGTTCTACGGTCCTGACGACTCGAAAGTGATCTACCTGAAAGTGCTCTGAAAGCCACTAATGAAAACTCTCATTCGTAACGCAACCGTCATCCTGCCGGACGCAATCGAACGCATCAATGTGCTGATTGATGGTCACACAATTGTGTCTCTGGATGCGGCCGATTCCACTCGAGCTGACGAAGTCGTAGACGCTGCTGGTCTCCATCTTATTCCAGGCGTGATCGATGATCAGGTGCATTTTCGCGAGCCGGGACTGACTCACAAAGAAGATCTGCTGACGGCCACGCGAGCATGTGCAAAAGGCGGAGTGACATCCTTCCTGGAAATGCCGAACACCAAACCCACCACGACAACTCTGCAGGCCTTGGATGACAAGCTGGCCATCGCTGCTCAGAAATGTCTGGTCAATTACGGCTTTTACGTCGGGGCAACTCCGGACAATATCGATGTGCTCAAGGCGGCTCAGCGAACTCCGGGGATCAAGATCTTTATTGGTTCCAGCACCGGCGATCTTCTTGTCGACAGCCAGGCCGCGCTGGAAAGAATCTTCGCCGAGACGACTCTGCCGATCTGTGCTCACTGCGAAGACGAAACAACAGTTAAGGCAAACGCCGCAGCCCTGGGCGGCGGCACCACCATTTCGGACCATAGTCGCATTCGAGACAATAAGGCGGCGATCATCGCGACAAAACGTGCTGTCGATCTGGCCGAACGCCATCGCCATCGATTTCATGTGTTGCATGTGTCGACGGCAGAAGAGGTCGAGTTTCTGCGGGGGACCAGCGATCTGATCACCGGAGAGGCGTGTCCACATCACTTGTTTTTCAGTACTGACGATTACGAGCGGCTCGGCACGTTGATTCAGATGAATCCCTCGATCAAATCCAAGGCCGACTGCGCCGCTGTTTGGCAGGGACTGATGGATGGAACTCTGGAAGTCATCGCGACGGACCATGCTCCGCATACGCTGGAGGAAAAGCGTCAGCCGTATCCAAAGTCACCATCAGGTTTGCCAGCCGTCGAGAACTCTCTGGCCTTGCTGTTGAACGAGGTACATCTCGGTCGATGTCTGTTGAGTCAGGTCGTTTCCTGGATGTGTGAAGCACCGGCTCGAGTCTGGAATCTGCATAATAAAGGAGCTATTCGAGTTGGCTACGATGCAGACCTGGTGCTCGTCGATCTGAACAAGACACAGACGATTCTGAATGAACACCAATTGACCAAGTCCGGCTGGTCGCCCTGGCACGGAACAACGCTCACCGGCTGGCCGGTTCGAACATGGGTTATGGGTAAGACAGTTTTCGCGGATGGCAAACTGGATGAATCGGTTCGAGGATCAGAGATTCAATACAGCCGGTGAGTCGATCCTTAATCCGAATAAAGTCTTGCACTGTCTCCAAACTGTGTCCCAGACGGCCATGTGGCATCAGTGTTTTGGGTCTACGTGGGTGGCTAGCGTCGAAGATGCCTGCCCACGCTTTCGATTGAAAGTGGATTCATCGGGCCCTACTTCGCTTCGGTGGAATAATCAGCAAAGTTCTCGGCAAGCATGCTACCGCAGTTTCGACAAGTGTTGACAGAGGTTGAGACGACTCCCATCACGATCGATCCGTCTGGAAAGACTGAGCCAAATTCAAATCTCTGCAGGATCTCGGTCTCTTATTCCGAAGCCGCACGACTCACTGTCGAGGACATTGTTGAATTCATCTTTGAAGTTGCGTTGGCGCTGAGTAGAAATCTGACTTCGACATCACCGGAGCACAAAATGCTGCTCTACGCGTGGGTTGACGAAATGGCGGGGCAGTTGAGGTTCAGCGCAGTTTCGAAACTTCCGCTTCCATTTGCATGTAGGCTTTGCACTGTAGACGATCCGGGGGTGATAGCGGCGCAACTCCTGGGATGCCGTTACCTTGATGGCATACCTTTGTCAGACCTCGAGAATTGTCGTGCCACGAACGACAAGCCAGAGTTCTTTCAGCTCGATGTGTATGTTATCCAGATTCCTGTCGACAGTTTATGACGACTTCCCGTTTCCGAAAGAGCAATGGACGCATTCTACTGTTGTTACTCCAGGGGCTCACAAGCGCAAGTCGCTTTATTCGCCTTGAGGATATTCATCTGCTTTTCACCTTCATTCCGTTCCCCTGTATGGAATGTCGTCATGCAATCGATTTGAAACATACTGGCTCATCGTGATGCCGAATTTCGAAACCGTCCACACAATGACCGACTACTACGATGGGCCTCGTGGAGGTATCGCGGACTTTTGCGGAGTTCCGCATGTTTATGAATCCACGTATTCCGATACGGGAGACAAGCCGGACGATGCCATCGACGTATTCCGATTGTCTCCAGTCAATCCCGAGGTCCTTGAACTGGCACTGGAAGACTGGGCCATCTGGCTGCGTTGGGAGACAGCATTTCATCGTGGCGAGATTACTCAGGACGACGCGCACCCTGCATTGCTGGTTGATCGCGCCCGGCATGAAGAACTCAAACGTCTGCTGACCGGCAAGCTTGCTGTTGCTGATGATTGCTGCGTTCTCGCACAGGCAGAGTTTCGAGTACGGAATGATCCAAGTCACTCTGGACTGGGATTTCATCCTCTTGAAGTCGCCTGGGCGCCAATATCTGGGTGATTCGCAATCCGACCACAGCGATGAGTCTGCTTTTGGCACCTGAATCCTGAGCATAAAGATGGTGATCAATTCAAATCTCATCGTCGCAGCACGCTCAATGGGGGCTGTCGAAAAGTTGGCGTGACCGCCTGGCTGGAGGCCTATCTGCCATTTCAAGTCTTGATTACTACAAGCAGGAGTTGCCAATACTGCCCGTCTCCTCTGAGTTTTTTGCGGTTCTTGCCGTTTGATGTCAACTTCGTCTCATCTTGTTGTCCAACCTGCCTTTACCCGTTTTGCCTTGTTAAGATAGAATCGCGAAGCTGCGGGGTTGCCCCGTCCCTTGGCATAATAGGCGTTTTGAAGAGCAAGGCTCTTCCCGAAGAGCCAAAGGCTGGTTTGTACATCAATATCCTTTCCCAATTCTGTGCAATGGAGTGTTTCCAGGTCAGGTCCTGTCCCTGATTCATTGGACGCGACGATGCGCAGAAATCCCACTCGACCATTCGGTGATTAACGCATGAAGATTTTCCATCATCTGGCGCTGTTGCTGGCAACTGCTGTTATCTCGATTTCTCCTGCCGCGGCACAAGCACCGCAAGACGCACAAATCACAATTTCGCATCCGGGTTTTGGCTCGTTGAAGGCAGACCTGAAGTCGGTGCTCGACCTGACCCTTCCCGCTGAACAAACTCAATGGGAGAACATCGAAGGTTACATCGATACGTTTTCAATCGGTATTGATGAGGCTCGGCCTGTTTACGTAAACATACTGACCGGCGTGAAACCAAATGCGATTCTGCTCTGGATTCCCTTAACGGCCAAACAGCAGCTCTTCAAAGAGTTTCGGGAGAACCTCGAGTCGCTGGGGTATGAAGTCACTCGTGATGCCAAAGACGTCACGCTGTTTATGTTGAATCAGGACGCCGAATCGGGTTGGATTCGAGTGCTCTCGACAGAGCGTTATGCGGCTCTGGTGCTGACCTCCGACAAGTCTGCCTTGCCGGGTCTGAAAGAACTGATCCTCAAGGCTGTCCTGCCGACCAATAAAGTCGTTGGCAATATGGACGCTGAACTGCTGAACAACGATGTCACCGTGCCCGCCCAGGCTAAACGCAAGGAAGCGTTTCAGGAAGTTCGTCGAGTCAGTATGGAAGCCATTCAGAAGCGGCCTTCCGAGTCTGCGACTGAGTTCGAGCTACGCAAACTGGCCGTGAAGCAGCAAATGGATGAAGGCGAACGAGTTCTTGCCGAACTGGGACGAGGATTTCTCTCGCTGGTGCTGGATAAGAAAGTTCCCGGAGCACCAACGGCTTCTTTGAAGTTGTCTGCCTCTGCCATTCCCGGGACTTCTCTGGATGCTGCCATTCAGCAGATCAATACTCAGCCGGACGCTTTTGCGGGACTCAAGAAATTTGAAGGCTCAGCCTTGTCCGGACGTCTGAATCATCCGGTTGACCCAATGCGTCAGGTCAACTTCATTGCGTTTCTCGCACTGACAGAACAGGACATGGCTGACCGTTTGAAGGGTTCCAAAGAACGCTCTGAAGCGGAGAAGCAAACGTCCCTGAAGGTGACAACTGGAGTACTGGATGTCATTCGCAGCAGTATCAATGCCGGCTGGATGAACGGCTTCGTTGAATCTGTTCCGGATGGGAAGGGCGACTTTACTTCAGTCGCTGCATTCTCTGCACCGGCGGCGGGTAACCTGACGGCGGTGTTGCCTGAACTCGCCAATGCCGGCAAAGGTAATCTTGTCGAAATGAATGTCGACAAGCAGGGCGACGTGGCTATTCATCGAATTCAGTTGGCCGAAGGCTATATCGATGTCGTTGACCGCGTTTTCGGTGCGAAGAAAGATCTCTTTGTCGGTGTGGGTCCGGCTCATGTCTGGTTGGCCTCAGGAGTTGGCGGCAAAGAGAAACTGAAAGAAACGATCGCCGGACTTGGTGCACCACAGACGACCGATCATCCGGTGCATCTTGAGATTCAGTGTCTGCCATGGGTTCAGCGATTCGAAGAAGCGGCCAAGAAGGATCCTCCGGGAAAGACTCCTGAAGAACAGGAGATTCAGCGCGAGTGGGCTCGTCGACGGGCTCGAGCGATCGCATCCTTCCAGGACGGCGGAGATCGCATCGTTCTTGATTTCCACAGTAAGAATGGCCAGGTGACTGGTGAGTTGTTACTTGAGCACGGTCTGCTGCGTTTTGCTGGAAAACTGATGTCTGCCTTCTCCAAGGCGAACTTCGAGTAAGCTCGATATGACGGACGGATCCGCTGAATTTGATGACCTGGACGGTCTTCCACTGCACGATGACGATATGCCGGAAGATGACTTCGCTGTCGAAGACATCGAACTGGCGTATCGTCAGGCTCTGGAGGCACTCGATGCGGCCGAACGGCAGATGGGTTCGGTCTTCGTGGACTTTGCTGAAGGTGCAGCAAGTCATTCGGGCGAAGAGGAACTGGTCGCTCAGGGTTTATCGATCGGCTCACAGCTTGCCGAAGATCTGAAGTCGACGGCTGCCGAAGCTGAAGCCTCCAGCCAGGCGGTTCTGGTGGATGGTGTGCGGCGAGTCTCACCGCGTGAAGTGATCGAAGCGGCCATCTTTGTGGGTGGCAGTGTTGCTCTGACTGCAAGGAAGCTGGCTTCGCTGATCGGCAATGACGTTGATAATCGAGTTGCCGTCTCCCTGGTGGATTCGCTCAATCAGTCGTATGCTCGTGAGAATCGTCCTTACGAAATTCGCCTGAACGAAGGTGGGTATCGCCTGGAGTTGCGGGAAGAGTACTCAGATATCTCCACGCGAACCTACGGACTGGGCCCGCGCGATGTGAAGCTGTCTCCGGATGTTCTGGAGATCCTTGCCTTTGTGGCGTGGAATCAGCCGGTCGCCAAGGAAACCATGGAGACCGTCGATCGGCCAAACGCCATGACATTGTTGCGACAGTTGCTGCGATTGCAGCTTGTTGAGCTACAAAGAACCGGTGGTCGGCGAACTGACGTTTCGTATGTGACGACCAGCAAGTTTTTGAAACTTTTTGGTCTCAAGTCCATCAGCGACCTTCCAACGGCGGACATCTTCTCCTTCAAATAATTGACTCCGTAGAGCCGCACAAAAAGTGTTGCATTGCTTTCTTCCACAAAGCCCGAACTCCAGCCTGCTTTTCGGGACAGGATATCTTTTTGCACGCTGTTGGGCGTTGGCTCTGTCCGCGTGCAGCGTCTCGTTCGGCAGTGGGCGGCCAGGCTGAGTGACCAAAATGGCGAAGTCGGCGGGTTCAGGGGATTCGGCAATCACAACTGCCCCTGCGATGGTGGAATTGCTCTGGTCTATTGAATGGAGCTCCTGATACTCTTCACGGGCTCATCAGAATTTCTTCCCTCACGATTCGATCAGGTACGTCATTCAGAATGCTGCCACCTCTTTTGTTTCAGCCGATCATGAAACGCATTCGATGGGGGGGACGCCGCCTGGGTTCGCTACTGCAGAAACCGATCGGCAATGAGAGCGATTACGCAGAAAGCTGGGAAATTGCTGATCACGCTGATGGTCAGAGCATCGTGGCTGCGGGAGCATTTGCAGGACACTCGCTGTCGGATCTAATGACCAGGTATCGCCGGGAGCTTCTGGGGAATCAGGATAATCTGACTCAGTTTCCGCTGCTTATCAAGTTTCTGGATGCGAACGACTGGCTGTCGCTTCAGGTTCATCCGGACGATTTGTTGGCGAGGCAGTTTCAGGCCAACGAGAATGGCAAGACAGAAGCCTGGGTGATCCTTGAAGCTCGGCCTGATAGTCAGATCTGCTCCGGCCTGAAGGCAGGAGTCACTTCCGATCAACTCCGTCAGGCGTTGATAGCCGGCACGGTGGAGGAATGTCTGAATTTGATTTCGGTGAAACGCGGTGACTGTGTCTTTGTGCCCGCAGGTACTGTCCACGCCCTTGGGCCGGGTATTGTGCTTGCGGAGGTCCAACAGCAAAGTAACCTCACATTTCGACTCTTCGACTGGGGGCGTGTTGATGCCTCTGGGAAGCCTCGCCCGATTCATGTCGAAGAATCCATTCGTTGCACTGACTTTCAGCGTGGCCCGGTTTTTCCCGTAAAGCCGATTGAGTTGTGTGATCAGTCGCATGCCTTTGAAGAGCTCGTTCGGTGCGACCATTTTGTGATACGTCGTCATCGATTCATGGATCCGGCTCAAATGATGATCGAAGGACGATTTCGGATCCTGATCGCAATCGAGGGCGACGTCCAGGTTCGCACGCGGTTTGGTTCTGCGGCCATGCCAATTGGAACCACGGCCCTGATGCCAGCCTGCTCTGGGATGACAACTCTGACACCATCCGGTCCAGTCACACTGCTGGAAGTTCTCTGTCCGTAGTGATCTGTCAGGATAAGAAAAGGGGGCAGAGTTAGTGGATCTTGCTAAAGATCCCAACACAGGAGGACCTTGAGCAAGGTCCACTACCCCAAGATTAAAAAGTCGCGAATATGAGAT
>JBILXT010000471.1:0-5287 GCA_044378235.1 Planctomycetaceae bacterium | reverse complement strand
GCCCCTGAGGATTGCCTTTGTCCGTGAGATCGGGATCGACTTTGTAGTCGGGGCCGATGATGAAGTCGCCGTTGCCCCTGGTCCCCGCGAAATCTTTTGATGCCTCGTCAGCGGAGGCAGGTGCCACCAGCAGCATGCCCGACAAAACAGTCAGCGCGATGGCAGCACAAAGAGAAGTTTTTAGTGATGTCATATTGGTACGGCCAAAATTCAGTGTGGGAAACAGGACCATAGAGAGAAGATAACGGGATTCAAGAAAAAACAAACGAAGGCTCACTCGACGGTTCGAGATCGCCCCCTTCGGCCTCGTGCGGAAGGTGAGATGGTTTGGCAACCAGAAAAGCTCGATGTTGACTCGGTAGTTTTTCTCGCACGACTGCCTACCGCAGTCGTGCGAGAGAATTAGGCCGATTCATATTCTGGTTACCAAATGTTTCACCACTCAGACAAGTTGTATGGCGTCAAAAAACGAAACGTAACAAGCATGCGCCGACTACTTTGCAAACACCGGATTCTGCTTTTGTCCGCCTGCTTGTACGAATGCCAGCAGATCCAGAATCTCATCGCGAGTAAACGTGATCAGCAGGCTCATCGGCATCGTGGACACATTGGAGGCCTCCAGTTCTTCGATATCCGCACGAGCGATCGAGACCTTCGTTTCCGGCTTCAGAGGATTTGGCAACAGCGTGATTGAGGCATCATTCTGCTCCAGCATCATACCGGAGATGACTCGCCCGTCGTTCATCGCTGCCACCCAGGTTTGGTATTGTTTGTTGATCTCTGTCGATGGCTCCAGCATTTGTTGCAGGAGCTTCTGCCCCTTGAATCGTTCGGCGATTTTCGTCAAATCCGGACCAAGCACAGTGCCAACCTCGTTCAGCTTGTGACACTTGCTGCAACCGGCGATCTCGAACACTTTGCGACCCTGATCAAAATTTCGATCAGACAGGTTGTCAGCATCCGCAGCCAGCTCAGCCGAGTTCCACATCTTCACAAACTTGCGGACAGGAGCATTCGATGACTCGGGCAACGGTTGACCATCAGGAATCACGAACAAGCTTCCCTGCATGACTCGCCAATGCCCCGGATAGGTACAGACAAGGCGGTATTCACCCGGTTCCTTGGGAGCTTCGAAGAACATTGTGTACTGATCACCGGGCTGCAGAATCGGCGAGAAGCAAATCTCCGCTGGATCATTCGGGACATAATGAGTCGCGATGGCTCGTGGATTACTGGCCAGTTGCATCGACTGCTCGCCAAACTCATCGATATGGTCGGCCTTCACGACAGCTACATTGTGCGGCATGCTGGGGTCGCCGTTCTTGAAAGCCAGAGAAACTCTCGTCCCCGGAGCCACTCGCAATTGGCGAGGTTCAAACTGTAATCCGGCTGAAGCACTCACAGAAATCTTGAGAGAACTCGACACCCAACCAAAATCAGTGCCCAGCTTTTCTTGCTGCACAAGTCGCGGATCCTGCTCATACTTTTCCGCGATCGGAAAATCCGGAGCTCGCCGTTTTGGCACTGCGGCGTATTCCGGATACTGGTCAAAGTCCGGACGCAGTTCGTAAATCGACGCCAGTACGTCCGGCTTAAACTCATGCCCGGCCGCAGTCTTTAGTCGCATATGAACATGAAACTGCATCGCTGGATGCATTTGAGGAATCTCAAGGAAGACCGACTTCGCGTCCTCCAGAAGTCGCACAGATTTCACATCCACCAGATCATGGCCCTGCCGCCCCGGTTCGCGAATCGAAAACTCCGGCGATCCATACCCGGCGCTGTAGAGATAATTCCATTGCTGACAGAACGTGTTCTGCAGAGTTACAGAACTCGGATCCAGCGTCTCGCTGAAACGAACGACCACACCGTTATTGTGTGACTCAATTGCCGTCGGCAGCGGAAACGGCTTGCCAGTCAGACGAACTCGATGCAGGCATCCGTCTTCCTGAGCGTAGCTCTGCCAGCCTTCGGTACCGCCGACATACATGCAACCATCATGAGTATTAAAGGCGAGACGGCAGACACCGCTGAAATAATCGCCGGGCAATGGCACAACGGCTCCCTGAGCTTTCCCGTTCACAACATCTCTCAGCACCACATACGTTTGACATGCGCCGAACGACGTTCCGATGGCAGCTCCACTGAGAGGCCCCAGACGCTTGTCGGCGGGAAGAAAACCGATTTCGCCGGAGGAGTTATCCAGTCCTCGCGGAAGGAATACCAGAGGCAGATCGTATCCGTATTTCCCATGATCAGGCTTCGGGCCTTTTAGGCCGTGATAGCTGTGGCCAGCGACTTCAAAGATCGCCGACGCTGGAGTCCAGGTGCCTTCCTGAACGCTGGCCAGCACAACGGAGCCGTCTGGAGAAACGCCAATGCCATTGGAATTCCGCAAGCCATTTCCCAATGATTCAATCGCTCCCGCGGAGTCCATACGAGCTACTCCGAAATCGCCTGATGAGATGGCCCAGTACAGGCGTCCTGTCTGATCCTGTTGAAGCGACGTACAAAAATCATGGCCACCGGTTGTCGGGAATGCGTTCGTGACGCATTCATAGAAATCAGTTTCGTTGTCGCCGTTGAAGTCGTGCAGGCGAGTAATCTGGTCAGACCCCAGCACCAGGATTCTTCCGTTCTGGATGACAATCCCCAGCGCCTGGTAGAATCCTGAGGCGATGCGTTGCCATCGGAGTGGCCTGGACTCCATCTCATCGATTCCATCGACCATCCAAACTTCACCCATCAACGTTGACACGACAACTCGACCGTCTTCCAGACAACCGACGCCGCCAATTCGCATCGCGGATTTGAACGGGTTGGATGCCACCTGCGGCAAAGTCACGGAATCCAGAGCCATTGGCCCGGAATCATCGGCCAGTTCACCCTTTGTCTCCACAATCTTGGTGGCCCACTGCCCGGTGGTTCCGGCAAGGTACTGCTGTTTTGTGACAATTGAGGACTCATCAATCTTTGCGGGCGGCGTGAGGCTCTCTGTGGTACCTGAAGCAATCTGCACGGAAACCGTTCCGTTGATTGTCCCGCCCGCGAATTCCAAGCCCAAAGTGCCATCGCGTTCTGCCAGCTTTACGCCGGCAATTGGCTGTGCAAGGCTAAGACGAATCATCTTGCCGTCGGGCATCTCAGCGCTGATCTGAGGGACCTTGTCGTTGTTTGCATTGATCCGGGCTCCTGTCGGTGAGCTAACAATTTTCAAAAACGATGCGGGCAGAGTTCCATCAAACTGCAACGTGCGAATGAGGTGTCCGTCAATGACCGAGACGTTATCCAGAATCGTGGCATCACCAATCTGTGTTGAGAAAGCGACGTGCTTTCCGTGCCGGCAAAAACCGAGATATCGGCTATTGATTCCTTGCGGAAGTTGCCAGCCGCCCTGAGTGAAATCAAGGAATCGCTCCCCGGCCGGTTCGACTCCGCCCATCAGTCCAAAACGGACAAATCCCCACTTTACGAATCCGCCCTTCCACGCATCAACGAACGTGATCCGCAGGGGATCGTATAGCATTGTCGTTCTGCTTTCGGCATCAACTTCGACATTGACACCTTTGAAAGTCGTCTGGCCAAAATGGCGTGTCAACTGGCTGACCACGTTTCCGGTGTCGACGTCATTCAGGCTGTGGTCGAAGCTGACATCTTCCGGATTCTGGCCCCAGTGTCCGAACCCGCCGCCATCAAGCCCTGGGAACTGCGGCAAGACGTCAACAGACCCCGTCGGACGATGATCCAGAAACTGTTCGGCCTGCCGCGAGTAAAAATCCTTCACTCGATTCTGAGGAAACGGCAGTTTCGGATCGGACTGCCCAAAGGCGACTGAGCTCATCAGCATCAAGCCAACAAATCCTGCCTGAAGATAACGAAGGTTAAGCATGTGAAATCCTGGTGGGGAGGATGACAACAAATCTGACAAAGATTTCTAATGGGCTGCAAACTGGAGTTACGTTCTAACTCGACGACTAACTGCTTGCACCGCGATAGTGATTCAGTGACCACTGGAAAACGCTGCGTGAAATCAACAGGCACACGCTTGCCGCTACGACACAGACGGCTGCAAAACGCCAATCCGTGAGTGTTCCCGTGATGATCTGCGCGGGGACGGTGACGACAAGCAAAATAGGCACGATCCAGGAAAAGGCGAACTGCAAAGCTTCGCCCGTTTCGAGTCGACTGGCGTCATGTCCATCGTAGATGCTGCGAGGATATTGAGCGAAGATCGTGATATAGAACCAGAAATCATAGAGTCCCTGGTTTCGCCCAAACCAGATACTTGTGCAGGCTGTGGTGATCATCATGGAATAAAAGAACATCACCGCGACGAGCACATAAAACAGGTACATCACTACCTGCATCACTGACAACGCATGGTCGATGTTAATCAAAGCCCATCCCAGCAGAGTGGCCGACAACAGCAACTGGCTGAACATTGCAAGGCTGACTCGTTCCAGCGAAACCAGAAACTGCGAATCGACTGGCTTGGTCAGTGCGAAGTCGAGTTTTCCAGTGCGGATGTTTTCGCAGAACGTCGCGCAGTTTGGCATGAAGAACGCTTCGACGATCGAATTGATCAGCATCCCCGTCGCCATAAACGCGAAGTATTCGTGTTTCGACCATTCCTGAATCTGATCGACTTCTCCATAAATCATCCCGAACAGGGCGACACGAGCGGAAAACCAGAACAGGCGTGTCACCACCTGAATCAGAAAGTTGGCGGGAAACATCATCTCGCGAATAAGCGAGTTGCGAAAAAATGTCAGGAAAACTCGACCGTAGAACAGCATGGCACAGACGATTCAGGATTTGTCGATGAGGTCCGATAAAGTGAAGGCGTCTCGGATTATGGCGGCACCGACTCGGAAACACCAGTCGACTCACGATACGGGTCACAGCCAGAATCTCCGATCGCCGCCATAGTTAATTGGCATCAGCCGGAAATCGCATGATCTTGGCGGGCATGATGACGAGCGGAATGCGATTCTTGCGATGAAGTGTTAAGTGAATTGCCTGATCAAGGACTGAGCGGACTTAGTTCGACGATCCTCGACCGACGGCAACAGCCACACTATTTCTTCTTGATGCGGTTCTTCGATTGCTGGGTCGCAATTGAGAGCAGTGAGTCGTCTTCATCCTCATTCTGGCGTTCAAATGACTGCAGAATTGGAAGAGGGTCGAAGCTCTGCCAGGCTGGCATGGCCGACATAAACGCCGTTAAGACCGAACCGCCTCGCAGAATCCAGATCACGTAGCCCACAGAGAGCGAAGTCGTCACGAC
>JBILXT010000470.1:0-5289 GCA_044378235.1 Planctomycetaceae bacterium | reverse complement strand
CGAAGCTTTACGCCCTGATAGCTGGAAGGCAGAAATCCACTGCCCCAGTAATGATCATACAAAGGCTGATCGCTGGGCCGCTGCATTTTGGAGATCATCACCAGGTAGTCAGGCAAGTCCTGATTCTCGCTGCCAAGTCCATAACTGACCCAGGCCCCCATGCTGGGACGACCGGGCAATTGATGTCCCGTCAAAAACTTTGTCATCGCCGGGGCGTGATTGATTTCGTCGGTGTGCATGGATTTGATAAAGCACAAATCATCCGCCACGCGTTGCAGATGCGGCAACCATTCTCCGATCGTTGCACCGCTGGACCCACATCGCGTGAACCTGACGCGTGTGGGCATGATCAGTTGCTTTTGATTCGCTGTCATGGTCGTGACGCGCTGGCCTCGTCGCACTGAGTCCGGCAGCTCGACACCAGCCCACTTGATGAGATCGGGCTTTTGATCGAACAGTTCCAGTTGCGATGGTCCGCCTGACTGAGTCAGAAAGATGACGCGTTTGGCTTTAGAAGCTGCGTGTGGCAGATTCGTCAGTCCGCCAATCCCGTTACGTGTCGACTCAGTGTCGCTTGCGGACGCTCGCCCAGCCATTTGAGAAAGCGCCATGGCCCCAAGCGACAGGCCGGTACACTGTCCAAGAAAATACCGACGAGTCGAATCCAGTTCGGCTGCATCACTCATGTGTCATGGCCTCATCAAGGTTGAAGAGCAGACTGGCAACAATCGTGTGCGCCGCAAGCTCCGGCGCGGGCAGCGAAGGGTCAGGCTCAAACTGACCTCGGGCAAGAAACGTGACCGCGTCGCCAGGATGGTTGCGATAATGATCCAGTGCCCGATCGCGTTCGCGAGTCAGAACCGTCAATTCAGCATCGCGAAGTTCTCGCGACAGAACACGCAGCGACATTTCCTGCATCGGCTGAGGTTTCCCGAGTGCCAACGCTGCCAGAGCACGAGATGCTTCGAGGTAGTTTTCGTCATTCAGCAGCGTCAGTGCCTGCAGCGGTGTATTGGTGCGCGATGTGCGGACTTCACACGAACGGCGTTGGGCCGAGTCAAAGAGAAATGTCGGTGCAATACTGCGTCGCCAGAAGGCATACAGAGTTCTTCGGTACTGGGCTGATCCTTCGCTGGGTTCGTAAGTGAATCGGCCCATGAAATTTTCTTCCCACACACCGGTTGGCTGATAGGGTCTTACCGGTGGGCCACCAATCGCTGGATGGAAAAGCTCGGAAGCTCGCAACGCATTGTCCCGAAGCATCCATGCTGGCAGTCTGAAACGAGCTCCACGAGCCAAAAGTCGATTCTCCGGATCTCGAGCCAGTAACAATTCATCGACTTTTGAACTCTGCCGATAGGTTGAACTCATCACGATGAGCTTGAGCAGGTGCTTCACATCCCAGCCGCTTTCGACACATTCCACGGCTAGCCAGTCGAGCAATTCCGGATGGGACGGTTGCTCACCCTGCAAGCCAAAATCCTCGGTCGTCTTAACCAAACCTGTGCCGAAGCAGAGTTGCCACAAGTGGTTGACCAGCACGCGAGCCGTCAACGGATTTTCAGAAGACGTGAGCCATCTCGCCAGATCCGCACGAGTTGGATTCTCCGTCGCCAGTGGCGCGATCGATGTCAGACCGCCTCGCAGTACTTTGTCTCCATGCTTGTCCCAGACACCGCGCACAAGGATGTGAGTCTCACGTGGCTCCGGCTTTTCTGCGAGCACCATGACTTCGGTCTTCTTCGCGCCTTTCGCCTCGTTTAATTGTGCCACCGCGCGGTCGAGTGCACGTTTGCAGATTTGATAGGCTTCGTAATCCGTGAGGAACTGTTCAAACAAGCGAGCTCGGAGTTTTTCATCAATCGCTGAAGTCTGAGAGAGTTGCTCCAAAGGCGCCGGGCCAATTTCGGTTACGGCTGGTCCACGCTGGTCCGTGGCCAAAATGCGAAAGCGACCGAGATTTGCATCGCCGAGTGTTGAACGCTGCCGCAATTCGATGATGAGTTCTTCATCGCTTGCCAGCACAAGCGGTTCTGCCAAAGCAAAGACTACGTAATGCGGCCCTATCTCGGGCGCGCCCTTTGTTGTCCATCCGTTGCGAGGATCGTCGTCCAACAATCCCTTCACATCCCCATAACCTCCTTTGTCTGTTGGGATAAAGTCGGCCACAACACTCTTCACAAGGATGTCGCGGATCTGACTACTGCCGGTCTTGCGAACCTGTACTTTGACATCGGTCAGGATGAACTCTCCCGATTTGCCGCGTGAGAAAGCCGCTCGAGTGTGCGAAGCATGCGGCATCACTTCAAGTCGCAGGCCCGTGACTCGCGACAGTTTGACTGGCGCGATGAGTCGATAGTCGTCCTGATTTGGATTGGGTCCATCTGCCTGAACAATGGCATCGTCCGATTGCGTCAGCAGAGTGCCTTCGCTGCTCTCAAGGGTGCCGAGCAGCGGAGTCCAGGCATTGTAGCCCTGATGGACATCCTGCTTTCGCGCGGCCAGCCACTCTTCGAATGGCGCTTCAGCGGCAGCTCGCGCGGCGACTTCCGGCCCCTGACGACTGTCGACGAGTTGTTGTGCTTCCTTAATGGCCTGTTCAACATACTTCGACTCGTATGTCAGATAGGGCTTGGCCCCTTTGCCGGCTTTGCCGTCCTCGTCGATACTGTTAAAGAATGCAGTCAGCCCGTAATAGTCGGCCTGAGTAATCGGGTCGAACTTATGGGAATGGCATTGTGTGCAGCCCAACGTTAATCCAAGCCACACGCTGCCCGTCGTGTTAACTCGGTCAAGCACATAATCCACACGCGATTCTTCGGGATCTCGTCCACCTTCGCCGTTGGTCATGTGGTTCCGATGAAAAGCGGTTGCCAGCTTTTGTTCGGCCGTTGCATTGAGAATCAGGTCACCGGCAAATTGTTCCAGCGTAAACTGATCAAACTTCATGTTGGAATTAAACGCTTCGATAACCCAGTCGCGCCAAGGCCAGTTCTCACGATTTGCGTCGGATTGAAATCCATCGGTGTCAGCATAACGAGCTGCATCAAGCCACCACATGGCCATCCGCTCGCCAAAATGCGGTGACGCAAGAAGTCTGTCCACGGCCGCTTCGTAACTTGAGTCCGATCCATCGAAGGCATTCAGCTCTTCGATCGTGGGAGGAAGTCCGGTCAGATCAAACGACACTCGCCGCAGGAGCGTATGACGTTCGGCTTGCGGTGCTGGCGTGAGCGATTCTTTTCGCAAGCGAGCCCAGACAAACTGGTCGATGGGTGATCGAAGTGAAAAGTCAGCAGGACAATCAGCCTCAAGTTGCTTGTCGATGGCCACTGGTTCAGGACCGCGCTGTGGTTTTTCGTAAGCCCAGTGTTTGCCCCAGGCTGCCCCGGACTTGATCCAGGTCCTGAGAGTCTCAACTTGTGCAGGTTTTAGTCGCGTCTTGTGAGAAGACGGCGGAGGCATCAGCGTTTCAATGTCGTCGCTGACGACCCGGGCAATTAGTTCGCTCGAATCCGGCTCACCCACCGTCATCGCCTGCAGTGCTCCGTCGCGAAGATCGAGCCGCAGATCTCCTTTGCGATTACTTTCATCTGGTCCATGACAGGAGAAACAATTCTCCGAAAGTATTGGCAGGACTTCTCGACTAAAGAAAGCGGCATCCTCCGCGCGAAGTTCAGCAGCGATCGCGAAGAGGATGAAGAAGAGTGAGGCGTTGGAAAAGGATCTGGCTCTCATCAGGTAACCCACGCTCCCCAACTCGAAAGAAAACCCTCGAGGACAAAAACAACTACGCTTCTGACGGGCCGCTTTCGCTACCCGTTTGCGAGCAGCCTGAGACGAGGAGTCGTAATGCCCCATCATCATGGCAGCCCCACAGGCGTCGATTGTATGCTGTAAGTTCTTCGTCGGACAACGACTGCGACCCAAGTATGGACACGGCATTCTCAATCGCGGAGTCCACAGTATAGCCCGTCGTGAAAGGAGCACAGATCTGCGGGGCCGGTTAGTTGATTCTGATGTAGGCGCCGGGTCGAGTTGGTGGCAGCCTTCCGTAGTCAATCATGTTGAATGTCAGCAGGCAATTCACAGGTTGTTTCTTTGACGATAACAAGCCCAGAATCCATGCTCCGGGAGTCAGGACAAGTCGACGCTCCGGGCAGCACACGCACACGGTCGCGGAATCACGGCCGACCTTGAGCCGCCGCCATTCCCACTTCAGTTTTTCGCAGAAGCATTGCCCGATAACAGCTCCCAGTTCGATTGCCAACTGCACGTTCGCTTCCTGCGTTGAGCCTTTCACCTTGCGGTGTTTTTCGATTTCCAACTCAACGAGTTCAAGTCGTTTAGTATGACTCGTCTTTGACGTGATGCCCAATCGCTTCGCGGCGGATTTCGTGATCTGCTTAAACTCATCCATCTCTTCTGTTGATAGTGGACTATCTTGAATCTTGTTTCGCTTACCCTTCTCAGTGACCGCAGGCGCGTTTTTCTCCCAGCACTGTGGGTCAAATGAAATATCCTTCACCAGACGTTTGAAAATTGGATGATCGAGAAGAGTGCCAGACCGGGCGAGAAATCGAAAAACAATCGCAAACTGCCGGTTACGATAGATACGAATAATCTCTCCTTTTGACAGAGCAAATGATTCAGCGTCCCAATCGTTTCCGAAGGCCCTGGGATGCAACATACTGACGTCGAAGAGAGGTCCGTCTGAGATCTTGATTCGGCGACTTTTGCGATATTTGGTGTACCATTGGAGTCGTTCAGAAAAATCGTTGAGGCCCTTCGGGAGCCGATAGATCTCGACTCGAAAGAGGTTGCGATCATTCCATGGTGCTTGCAGGTCGCCGAAGAAGGTCGCACCGGCGCAATCTTGAGTGACGTCCCAAACGAAATGCGATAGCCGCCAAAGGTGAGCGTTACGGAATGTAAGGCAGCCAAGGCTGAACTCCTTCTGCAACACGGCTCCTGTCAGATCAAAACTTTCCTGCATGGAATGTCCTCGAGAATGAATTCTGTTCCTCGTAAGCGATCCTCAACGGTGTGATTGACAGCAGTATGAATCTACAAACGACTGCGTTGATGTTTACTCGGGAAGTAATGACCGTTGAGGCGGCTTAGTCTTTCTTTTGTTTGCGGAAAGTGGCTTCCCTTCGGCTGTCGACGGAGCACTGACTTTGGGTTCCGGAGCGCCATCCAGTTTGTCGCCGACGGAGATGTTATCCAGTCGCTGAGTTCCCATTGCGACGTATTCTTTGGATAACTCGCACGCCAGAAACCGCCGAT
>JBILXT010000469.1:0-5290 GCA_044378235.1 Planctomycetaceae bacterium | reverse complement strand
GCGGCCGTCCATGGCTTGCTCTTGACCATCTCAGCAAACAGTGACAACCGAACTGATACAATCTTGCCGTCCTGTGCGAGTCCCTCGGAGACATCATTTACAAATTGACGTTCGTCGACCGAAAGATTCCCGGCGTTGGCAGGCAACTTACCGAAAGCCTGTCCAAATCGCGTCAACACTTTCGCCGCATGTTCGACTTCAAACAGGTCCACCGTGGCAAAGTTCTCTCCCTGTAGGATCGGGACATCCAGCGCGTTCATGAACCGCGCAGCTCCCATGGCAAAATCGTCGCGGACCATGACGATAGATTGCAATCGACGCCCGTCACATTGCCGCAGAGCCTTCACCAGTTCCGCATCTGGGTCAGCCCGATGCACAAGCAGCCACTGTTCGAACTGGTCGATGATGATGACGATTTTTTTCGTCCCACCGTGCCCACGTCGCAGCGAGGCGAGCGTATCGGTCAGATTCTGACCCTTCGATAATTCCGGCAGGCGTTTTTCCAGACCTCGCAGAATTCGCGTCTCGGTCTCGTCCGGAGTTGCTTCGAGATAAACCGCCACGGCATCCTTCGACAGATTCGGCAGCAATCCGGCCTTCACAAGCGACGATTTCCCGCAACCGCTCGGGCCGTAGATCAGCCCGACGCTAAAGGTCTGTTCGGGATCGGTTTGTTCAATTCGTTGTTTCCAGAACGCAATGCTCTCGGGCAGGCCATCTCGGTTGCGTTGGCCAGGCAAGAGTTCCAGAAAGAAATCGGCATCGTTAGCGTCGAATGATCGCAGTCCCTTGGGAACGACCTGAGCTGTGGCTTTTGTGGGGGAGCTGGCGGCGGTCGGCTTCAGCCATTGTTCCAGGTCTTCTGCGAAGTCAGCCGCGTTGGCGTATCGGTCGGATGCTCGTTTGGAGAGGGCCTTCAGGCAGATGCGTTCCAGTTCGGCCGGAATTGTCGCGAAAAGTTCTCGCGGCGGCCGAGGTTCCTGGTTCAGGACCAGATACAGTGTTTCGTGCATGCTGCTGCCCCGAAATGGTCGTTTGGTGGTGAGCATCTCGTACAGAATTACGCCGAGCGAAAAGATGTCGCTGCGACCGTCCAGCCGATGGCCTTCTCCACGAATCTGTTCGGGGCTCATGTACGCCGGAGTTCCCGCCACCACGCTTTGCTTAAGATAGTCTTCTTCTCGTACCGCAAGACCGAAGTCGGCGACAAACGGAGTGTTCGAACTATTCTCGATCAGAATGTTGGCGGGCTTAATGTCACGGTGAATCAGCCGCTTCTGATGGGCATACGCCAGAGCCAGCGCAACGGTGGCCAGCAGACGAGCCGATTCCTGCTCGGTTGGTCGCCCAGCACTGATGCGATCCTGCAGTGTGGAACCATCAACAAACTTCGACACGACATAAATGGATCCGTCTTCGGTGCGTCCCATGTCGTAAACAGAGACGATGTTGGGATGATCCAGACGGGCGACGGTTCGGGCTTCTTCGAGATAGGCTTCGGCATCTTCCGGCTTCTGGAATCGAGCGACCGTGGGCACCTTGATGGCGACTTGTCGCTGCAATTCGGTGTCGAACCCAAGGTAGACCTGACCAAACGCTCCTTCGCCAAGAATGCGATCGAGGCGGTAGCGTCCTTTCGTCTGAACTCCGATGCCGCTGCTGTTGATATAAGTGACTGTAGAAAAGGGGTCAACGACCACCCGGGAGTCGGTCTTGTGCGGATCTTTGGGTGGCTCGGGAGCTGCAGCCTGTTTCACAACGTTTTGCACATTCAGGGCAGCGATCACGTCCGGCTTCATCGGGTCAATTGTCGACTGCGATTTGCCTTTGGCACCAGCGATCACCGAATTCGTTTCTACAGAATGCGATTCGCCGCCAGCGTTTTGATTACTCTTATCGAAAAGTCGCTGCAAAGCCTCTGCAAGCTGTGGGAATCGCTGTACGTATTCCACTGAGGTGCAGGTCTCCCCGAGTTCTTGCCGCAGCGTCACTTCGGCCACGATCAATTCATGAAGTTCGCTTTCCTGCAACGGAGTCGGAGCCGCACTGGCCAGCGACTAGACAAGCAGTCGCTCACCACGCTGCCACGCCTGACGTTGCCGTCCACGTAGACTGTTCAGGATTTCAGACACGTGAGAATTTAGATCAGTCATGGTTTGACTCTTGTCTGAAATCAGCGAGCGGTCACTGCGTGATCTGGGTTATGGACACTCAACAAACAGTGGGACGGATTCAACGCGCTATCTTCGCAAACGCAAGAGGCTTGAACTGCAGAAGGTGCCGATCCCTGTTCTGGTCCAAATACTACTTCGAAAATGATGTGGGCAGGATATTGGAGCGATCGCAGGTCAGGAAGGGAAACAACGCATAGGCCCGAGAACGCCTGGCTGAGGATGAGTTGAATCCGATCTTGATAGACAACAACGCTTTGCTGTAACAGGAACGCAACCGGAACGTTGGGAAACACTTTCTGATCAATCGGGCCTGAAAACGCAGAATCGTCCAGACGTTCGATAGACGTCGCTGGTGTCGTAGTGCAGTTCAAACGAGATCACGCGGCGAAAAGCTGCCACGCAGAATTACCCCCGCGATTTTTTGGGCGATTCAATCACGCGAAGACATCTGATCTTCAGGAGTCGCCTTCTGTACAGTGTTTCTCAGGGGGCTCCATCGGGCGGGGATTAAAACCGACCGACGCGAGTTTGCATCCCGCCGTTCACTGCTCAGGTCACATCGACCGACGCGTCTGGGGAGCAAGCTGCCGCCAACCGAGCTCGCGACGAACGGAGAATCGTTTTCAAAGATCCCCAATGCAGACTATTTATGGCTTTCCTTTGAAAGCGAGGTGCCATCGCTTCGCATCCGAGACGGCGAGCCTGGCCAGAAAAAGTTCTAACGGTGTCTTGTCACCGCGACTTGAAGAAAAAGCTCGTTGCTGGGTTTCCGACGAGCTGTTTTGAGAACGATGAGTTACGGTGATTTGGGGATGCCTTTGAAGCCTCAAAGGTTTGTCAGAATTCTCACTTCCTCAGCGATTGCTCTGTCAAGATAAAAGACGGGCGCGGAGGTAGTGAATCTTGCTAAAGATCCCAACACCGGAGGACCTTTAGCAAGGTCCACTACCCCCAGATCAAAGCTTGACGGAGCACTATCCTGTTTCGCCGGATTATTTGGTTTTTTGCCTGTCTTCGGCATCCGCCGATGGCGGGGGGGCTCCGACATCGGCAACGCGTCACCGATTACTGAATTTGTCGGATCTACAAACGAGACCGAAGAAAGTCCGAACGACGGCTTGTTGCCCCGCAGCCACTACTCGGCCAGTGGCTTAATCCAGATATTGCGATAGCGAACCGGATTGCCATGGTCCTGCAGATGAAGTGGGCCAGGTTCCGGTCCTTCGGCGACGGGAGCTGCTGTGGTTCCGTGAGGCAGCTTGACCTTGTCATGGATCGTGACACCGTTGTGTTTGACCGTCATCCAGGCGTCAGCAGTTTTCTTGCCTGCGGAGTCAAACTTTGCGGCGTGATATTCAATGTCATAAGTTTGCCAGCTCAGCGGTGGATAGCACATATTCACGGATGGCTTTTTGATTGAATAAATGCCGCCGCATTCATTGTTCTCGCCAGCGAGTCCGAATGAATCCAGCATCTGCACTTCGTAGCGTCCCTGCAGATAACATCCGCTGTTGCTGCGTCCCTGACCGCGAGCATTCGGCATAAAGGACAGCATAAATTCCACGTGTAGTTCACAGCTCGGGAATTTCTCCTTGCTGGTCACTCCCTGCATCAGCAGTTTGTCGTCCGACATCTTGCCACCGTCGAAATGGTCAGCGGTTGTGCCATCAAACAGCACAACTGCTCCTTCGGGAGGCTTGCGACCGATCGTTGAAGAGACACGAGTCGTCTTAGCGATTTCTCCAATCCTGACATTCTCGGCCGTGAAGATCACGAGGCTGCCGTCTTTGATTTCTCCGCGTCCGGCATCACCTTTCAGAATCCCTTTCTCGCCCTGAATCTCCCCAGAACCGCGCATCGGAGTGTTTCCGTCCCAGCCGTCGCCAGGCAGTCCACCGATATAAGCCACCCAGGCCAGTTTGTTCTGACCTTCGGCAATGACCTGAACGCCGATCTTTACTTCGCCGTCGCCTGTTTTGAAGCTTCCCGCATACTCTCCCTGCAGAGCAAATTCGACACCTGCCCTGGAGCTGTCAAGGATCGCAAGCTTGGGATCATTTGCATCCTCAGCCCGTAACGTCGAACAGATTACGACAAGAGCCAAAACACCGGGGAGAAATGTTTTCATATAAGACGTCCGCAATAGTGTCAGGAAATGCAGAGCGAATCTCTGCGATACTTGTGGGAAAAGAACTGAGCAGAGTGCTGGTTCGAGAACTCACGTCAGGCCAATCTTAATTGCCGAACCGCTCTTTGACATCTGCCTGCGTGGTGATGTTATTCCGATGAAGTAAGACTTTGCAATCCGCTACCGCGTAAAGATTTAGAGGACCAACGCCCCCGGCGCAATAAGATGGAACCCAATTGGTAAAATCTCGCCAGTGTAGGAGAATTCCAGCGAATTCAAGTTGCCAGAAGTCAATGACGGAGTGACACACCGCTTCAATTCTCACGCGAACCCGTCAGGATTGCGGGAAACTCCTGTGCACTTTGAAACTGCACAAGGTTATGTTCCGCACTTGAATTGATCTCCAGCACCAAAGGCACCGCATGAGGAATCTGCAGGCGGGTCGCCATCGGCTGGTCAAGTCCCAGGGCGCGAGCGATCAGGCAACGAATTACCTGGCAATGGGCCACAATCAGCAGATCCGCGGTCGCCGTTCCCATCAACGATTCGACCGCTGGCCAGGCTCGGAGCGTAACGTCGGTCAGATTTTCGCCGCCCGGAGCTCTTTGACTGAAATCATCACGGAAGTTCTGTAATTTCGGATCATCGCGATACGCGGGAAACTCAGAATACACTTCCTGCTTCGTTCGCCCTTCGAACACGCCGAGCGATCTTTCGTTAAACGCTGCCAAGGGTGCAATCAACGTTGGCTGAGTCTGAAACTGCCGCAGAATGAGATCCAGCGTCTCGACAGCACGCGTGAGTTTTGAGCTGACGGCATGTGAGAACGAAAACTGCGGGGACTGAGCCAGGAGTCGTCCGACGGTTCGAGCCTGCTCGCGTCCTTCATTAGTGAGCGGCGTGTCGATCTGTCCGCAGAAAATCGCCTTCTCTTTCCAGACGGCGTTGAGCTCCGATTGACCATGACGAACCAAAACGATTTTCTTCA
>JBILXT010000110.1:0-18858 GCA_044378235.1 Planctomycetaceae bacterium | reverse complement strand
TGGTGAAGGTGGCGTGATTATATTGCCTCACGTGGGCAAGCCAGCTTTGTATCCACAGGCCAGGTTCGCTGATTACAAGATGCCCGAAGTCACAGCTGGGAATCACTGGCTGGACTGGGTGGATGCTGCTATGGCCGGTAAGACGACAACAGACGGCTTTGATTATGCCGGTCCATTGTCCGAAACCGTTCAGCTCGGCAACGTGGCCGCTCGCCTGCCAGGTCAGAAACTGGATTGGGATACCGCAGCGATGAAAATTACCAACGTCGAAGCGGCTAATAAGTTGTTGACCAAGTCCTATCGCAAGGGCTTCGAAGTTGAAGCCGTGGGCTGATTGAGTCCAGTCATTCTTCGCCACCGGGTTTACCTCGGTGGCTTTGCATTCGTGAGCGGAATGGCCAAAGTGCTTTTTCAAGAATTGAATTTCGGGTAGTGGACCTTGCTAAAGGTCCGGCAGCCAAGGGATCTTTAGCAAGATCCACTACCTCCAACCCGAATTCCTTGTCTTGACGGAGCACTAGGCACCGGCGGCTAGCGCCGTACCGCTCACAGAGGCACTTTTCTTTTCTCTTTCTTCAACAGGGTTCCTGTTCATGGGTCTTCGAGTTGGTGTCAATGGTGCGGGTGGTCGCATGGGGCAGCGTGTTGTCGCGCTGACGATGAAAGATTCTGAGCTGGCGCTGGCCGCGGCGCTGGAATGGTCCGGTAGCTCCGTTATTGGACGCGATGCCGGAGAAGTCGCTGGTGCAGGAACGTCCGGGGTGCTGATTACCTCAGAACTCGGCTCCCCCGTCGACGTCATTATCGATTTCTCCACGCCAGCCGGTCTGGAAGCGATCGTGCGGACCTGCGAATCGCGTCGAATTCCTCTCGTGGTTGCCACCACAGGAATCACCAAAGAGCAGCGTGAAATGGTGATGTCGGCGGCTCAGACAACTCCCATCGTCATGGCTCCCAGCATGAGCATGGCTGTCAACGTTGTCATGAAGCTGGTCTCAGAAGCCGCTCGTGTTCTGCGCAACAACGCGGATGGTGTCGATGTGGAAATCATCGAACGCCACCATCGCTTCAAAGAAGATGCCCCCAGCGGGACGGCCCTTCAGTTTGGTCGAATTGTGGCCGAACAGATGGGTCAGGAGAATCATGTTCACGGTCGCGAAGGTCGAGTTGGCCAGCGCCCGCTGAATGAGATTGGTTACCACGCCGTTCGAACCGGCGACAATGTCGGTGAGCATACAATCGTGTTCGGCATGATGGGCGAAACGATTGACCTGACGGTGCGTGGCCATACCCGAGACAGCTATGCCTACGGAGCTCTCGCTGCTGCCAAGTACGTTGTACAAAAAGGCGCGGGAATGTATTCGATGGCGGATGTGCTGGGTTTGTAGAGCAGGGGCCCTCACGAGACGATTGCGTAACTTGTGGTTTGTGAGTTTTTAGAGGGTGGGACCAGCGAATCGCCGGCCCACTCTTTTTTTTATCCGAAACCGTTCTAGAAATCCTCTTCGCTGTCGTTCTCGTCCTCGGAGAATTCGCCGAGATCGTCTTCATCATCGCCAACCGGATAGCGAGCTCCCTGCCAGACGGGACCAGTGGCATCTGTGTAAGATTCTTCGCTTTCCAGAACTTCCTGCACTGTTGCTTCCAGCGAGCAGCACATGGCCTGATATTTCAGAGCGGTTTCTCGTGCTTCATCCTCAGACTGAGCCAGAATCGCCCATTCGGTCACGTACTGAGTCCAGCCCTGCTGATCACTGAGACGATCCGGATCGGTATCCCATGTCTCATCCAGGGGCTGATGGATCAGGCAACGATAGAGCCGGACGTTCTCCACGGGCTTCGCATCGCCGGATTCTCGCTGCCACTGAAACCAGACTTCCGGCATCAGACCGGAACGCAGCAGTCTCGCTTCGATGCGAGCGACCAGGGCCTGATCCTTCATCACCTCGTCTGCGACAACGGCGAGGCGTTGCATCAGTTCCATCAAGCCGGTCGACGACAGAAAATCGATTTCTGAAAACGGGGTTTCCATCGCCACATCCAGATGCGGCTGAGCTCCGGTCACGTCGCCAAGTCGGATTCTGGAGATGGCTCGCATCAGTTCCAGATGCCAGCCAGTGGCTTCCGCCAGCTTCTCTTCTCGATCCAGCGACTCCAGCGCCTTTGTATACTCGCCCTGCTCGTAATAGCACACGCCGCGATAGTAATTCGTCCAGAGATTCTCACCAGCCAGTTGTTCGAACTTCTCCAGATACGTCAGCGTGGCGTCATACTGTTTCAGTCGGAACGCCAGCATTGCGGCATCGAAGGCGACCTGAGCATCGTCACTTCCTTCACGCAGGCAAACATCCAGGACGTTCAAAGCATCTCGAGGTCGGTCCGTGTTGTTGTAGAGATCTGCCAGCCTGCGAACGATATTGCCATCGGTGCGATCCAGCCGGAAGGCTCGCGCGAAGCAGCGTTCGGCTTCGCCGTTGTTGTCCTGATTGGCGAAATGGTTGCCTGCTCGCAGAAAGTTGCGAGCCTTTGTCGGGTCCAGTTCCATCGATTTACGAAACAGCTGTTCCGTACGTTCCGGCGTGATCTTTTCGGCCATCGCTGTATTGCCGGAGTTTCGCAGTTCATCGCCCAGCGTACCAAGCAATGAAAGCACAACGGAGTTCTCGCGATGTGACGCCGCCAGCGCGTTGGCCCACTTCCAGACCTCTTCGCCGTCGTCGCCCGATCCAACCAGATAACCCATCAGATGGAGCACTCCGGCAGTGTCGTCCTTGTGCGAGACCAGCGTTGAATCCAGAGCCAGTACATCGGCTCGCAGAGCATCAAACTTCTCGTCGGATGGATCCTGCATCAGGTCCGTCATGCGTTCTCGAAGTTCAGCGATTGTCGAAGCCAGAGGTGACGGTGACTCGGCCGGAGTTTCCTCCGATTCTCCTATGTCATTGGCAGCGGCTGCAGTCGCGGAAATATCGTCAGCCGTTGCTGAACTCCCAGTGATCGCCGTGTCTTTAGAGTTGCGACGAATGGGTGCCGCAATGGCCAGCGGCGAAGGCTCATCGCTGTCCATCAGATGTTCGAGTCGTCGCAGCGTCAGATAGTCGTTGGCCGTGCGAGCCCTCTGTTCCAGTTGCTTCGCTAAAGCCTCCGCCTGCTTTTGCTGTCCGGCCAGACGCTTCAAAGCGATTAAACGCAGACGAGTCTCAAACCACAAATGAGTCCCGTTACACTTCTGCAGACGCTGATCCCACTTGGTCAGCAATTGAGAAGCCTCTTCCCATTGCTGCTCACGCACCAACTGCAGCGCGGTGTTGAGATCCATGGCATTCTCAAAGACCGGGCATTCTTCGGCCGATGGCATTTCCGCAAACGCCGCATCGGTTGGCAACAGCGGTTCAAGCCCCGCGGCCAGACGAATGGAGTCACGAACCAGCAGAGTGCGAATGCGACCTTCGTACTTCAGCGAGACAGCTTCGCCATCGGTAAACTCCAGAGCTTTGTCGATCGTTGCCAGAGCTTCGTCGAATCGGCCCTGCATGGCTTCCAGCCAGGCCAGCTTCGTCGACGCCAGCCAACGCCGGTCACCTCGATCAGACCAGCCGCTTTCCTGTTCCATCACGAGGCGGCATTGATGTCCGGCGATATCCGGGTCATCGGCCGCCAGATAAACGTCGCAGGCGTATTCGCGAAAACAGCTTACGCAGCCAGTCTTTCCGGTGCGGCGACAGATCTGAATGCCGTCGGCAATGCAGGCGTGCATGCCTTCGGAGTTGTACCCTTCAAGCTGGCCCGTCGCTTCGGCCAGATTCTCGTACGCGCAGGAACTCATGGAGTAAACGAGATACTCGTACTGGTCACGAGGAAAATCGGACTGAATCTGCCGCAGCTGTTCTTCGTCTTCCAGCAATGCGATCAGCTCCACGGCTCGCTCACGCATGGTTTGGAAGTCGAGCAGGTACTGAGCCTGGTCCATCTGGAAGAACGTGCCCATGACATAAGCATGAGCACGATGTTCCGTGCGACCTCGGCGACGCAGTTCACCGTAGAGACGTGAGGAACTGGCGAAACGACAGAGAGGAATCAGTTCGCCCGCTTTTTCCTGCAGATCGCGAAGTTGCTGGTCAATTTCTGATTCGTTACCGGGAGCCGACATGAACGATTTTCCAAATGAGACAGGGCAGCGACAGATCAGTCGCCACAGGGATCTTGCATCAGACAGAAGCTAAGAAAGGGTGCGAGATTATTGGTGACGTCAGGGGTGTCTGTACAGCGTCACGCCATGCAAAGATACTGAACCGGAGTACGCTTGCGAATTTGGAGACGTTGGTCAGGATTCGCACTCCTTAAACTTTTTAACTTCGTGAACTACGGACGAAATACCATGACGACATTGGCTGGACAAAAATTTCTGTGCTTTGTTGGTGACGATTACGAAGATCTGGAAGTGTGGTATCCGAAGCTGCGACTGATCGAAGCCGGGGCCGTGTTTCATCTCGCTGGGCAGGAAGCCGGGAAGAAGTATATCGGCAAGAACGGCTATCCGTGCGTGTCTGATATTCTGATCAAAGGGATTGATGTCGCAGCCTACGATGGACTCATCTGCGCGGGTGGTTGGATGCCTGACAAGTTGCGTCGTGATCCGGAAGTGCTGCGGATTACTCGTGAGTTCGCTCAGACCGGAAAACTGGTCGCCGCGATCTGTCATGGTGGCTGGATGCCGATTTCAGCCGGTGTCTACAAGGGTGTCCAAGTCACTGGTTCACCCGGAATCAAAGATGACCTCGTGAATGCCGGAGCGATCTTTGAAGATGCGTCGGTGATCGTCGATCGCCATTTTGTCAGCAGCCGTAAGCCGGATGATCTGCCGGATTTCTGCAAAGCGATTCTGAAGGTTTGCGGCAAGCCGTGAATCACGAACGTAGACGATGTAGTGGATCTCGCCAGAGATCCCTTTGCTTTGGGGAAGTCTAGCGACTTCCACTACATTTCCTTAACGGTATTTCGTTTAACGACAATGTTGAAACCTCGCAAACTGATCTCCCCTGAAAGACACACCACCATGCGAGTTCCTGCTTTCCTGACGATGCTGCTGTTTCTTTCGGTAGCGGTTGTCTCTGCGAACGAGCCACGCCCCAACGTGCTGTTTGTATTGTGCGATGATCTTCGCCCGGATGCTCTGGGCTGCTACGGATCGAAACATGTTCGTACGCCTAATATAGATCGACTGGCTCAGCGAGGTGTACGGTTTGAAAATGCGTTCTGCACGACGTCGTTGTGTTCTCCAAGTCGAGCCAGCATTTTGACCGGCTTGTATGCTCACCGACACGGCGTGCGGGATAACTTTTCCGAACTGCCAGCAACGCTGCCGCATTGGCCTGGTCAGTTGAAAAAGGAAGGATACTCAACCGCCTACATGGGCAAGTGGCATATGGGAGAAAACAACGATGAGCCACGTCCCGGCTTCGACTGGTTTGTCACTCACAAAGGTCAGGGGAAGTATTTCGACACCGAATGGAACGTCAACGGACAACGCACGGAAACTCCAGAGGGTTATTACACTCACGTTGTCACAGATTATGCGATCGACTGGCTGAAGCAGCAAAGTTCGGAGAAGCCCTGGGCTCTTTGCATCGGCCAGAAAGCTCCGCATTCGTTTTACTTTCCCGAAGAGAAATACGCTCATGCCTTTGATGACGTGAAAGTGCCGTATCCGGCGAGTGCTTTTGATCTGAAAGACAAGCCCGAGTGGATCAGTCAGCGATTGAAGACGTGGCACGGAATCTATGGTCCACTTTTTGAATGGCGAAAGAAGTTCCCGGATGATCGCCCGGAAGCCGTCAAGGATTTCGAGAACATGGTTCACGCGTATTGGGGCACAGTCCTGAGCGTCGACGACAGCGTCGGACGACTTGTGGAGCACCTGGAGTCAACCGGTCAGATGCAGAATACGGTCATCGTGTTCATGGGCGATAATGGTCTGCTGGAAGGTGAACACGGTATGGTGGATAAACGCACGATGCATGAGCCCAGCATTCGTATCCCGATCATTGCGTGTGGCCCGGGGTTACCTCAGGGAAAGGTCGAGCAGGCGCAAACTCTGACGATGGATATTGCTCCCAGTGTGCTGCAACTCTGCGGTGCTCCATCACTGGAGAAAATCCAGGGACGATCATGGGTGCCGCTGGTTAACGATGGCGATCCCAACTGGCGCAAGGCGTGGTTTTACGAGTACAACTATGAGAAGCAGTTTCCATACACGCCGAACGTACGAGGCATCCGGACCGATGACTGGAAGTTCATCCGATATCCACACGGAGATGGATCAAAAGATCGCCACAAGGCTGAGTTGTACAACCTGAAAGAAGATCCTTTGGAGCTGCGAAATCTCGCGGGCCAGCCGGAGCATATGGCGACTCAGCAGAAGCTGGCTCAGGAGTTGACCGATCTGCTGGCGGCCGAAGGCTTGACGGTTGAGATCGACAAGATGCCGCTCGATCAGGGTATCAAGGCTGAACTGCCGGATCAGAAGATTCGGTAGTTAGTCCTGCTCAAAAAGCGTAACGGCGCGAGCCGTACGGTGAGTGTCCGAATAGACACGCACAAACGGCTTTTGCCAAACAGTGTCATTCACCGGAGGGCTTGCGCCCTTACGCTTTAAGTACTCAAATTACTTAGATCACTTCATGCAGCGGCTTGCTGCCGGGGTCGACCAGATACTGCGGTACGCCAGAGAGATCGAAGACGCGTGTATTCTGAGCGTCGATGTCGGCACAGTGATACAGCGTTGCGAAGACTTCCTGGAACGTCACGGGGCGCAGTTGAGGTTGTTCACCGTAGCGATTGGTGGAACCGACCGCCTGACCTGTTCGCATTCCGCCGCCCGCCAGCACCGCAGTGTTTGCCTGAGGCCAGTGATCGCGACTGTTATTTGTGTTGATCTTGGGAGTGCGTCCGAATTCGCCCCAGACCACAATCGAAACATCGCGATCCAGACCTCGTTCGTGCAGATCCGTGACGAGTGCCGCGAGTCCCTCATCCAGTCGCGGGCATTCTTCGCGGCACTTCGGATAGTTCATGCCATCCGGACCATGCCAGTCCCAGCGGCTGAAGTTCAGAGACACAAATCTGGCTCCGGCTTCGACAAGCCGTCGAGCCAAACAGAGATTCTCCACCATCGGCGGCGCGCCGTCGCGCTGGAAGGCTTCGCTGCTTTGACCGTAACGAGCGACGATACGAGGATCCTCTTTCGTCAGATCCAGGGCGTCGATCAGCTTTGATGTCGTCAGAATTCCCATGGCCTGTTGAGTATAGACATCCAGACTTTCCATCTGGCCTCGCTGATCGGCATCGCGACGGAAGCGATCGAGCGATTTCATCAGGCTAGTGCGATCCTGAAGTTTATCGAGAGTAATCCCGTTGAGCATCATGTTGTCGGGACGACTGCGAGCTTCTCGCCCGACAAGATTGAACGGTGAATGGGCCACTCCCAGAAATCCGCCTGTTCCGGCTTCACCCCAGGTTCGATTGCCGGTGTTGTACATCAGAGCCACATTGGCCGGGATCGCTGGAGTCACCTGTCCCTTCATCTTCGAAACCCAGGCACCGCCGGATGGCCAGCCACCGGGAGGCTGACGAGCTCCTTTGCGACGGCCGGTCATACACTGATAGGCATCATGGGCACCATCGGAATCGGCCAGTGATCGAACAAGCACGAACTTGTCCATCATCGCTGCCATCTTCGGAAACATCTCACTGACGAAGATGCCCGGAACCTTTGTCGCGATGGCGGAGAACTCCCCGCGGATTTCGCGAGGAGCATCCGGCTTGGGATCCCACATATCCAGATGCGGCGGTCCGCCAGGCAGATAAATATTGATGATGGCTTTGTGAGATCGCCCGGTATTAGCTTCTTCTTCAGCCTGCAAGGTGTTCCGCAGACTGATGCCGCCCATGGCCATGCCGCCAATGGTTAAAAAGTCGCGGCGGGAGGTCCCGTCACAAAAGCCACGGCGTGCGGAGTTCTTTCGCCCTAAGATCGTGAGCATGCGAAAAGTCCTGGTTGAAGATTGAGGCGGGGCGATCAAATTCGAGGCGGGAATTCAGGCGTTGCCCGGACACAAAAATCAACCCGGACAGCATGAATCGAGGCACCAGCTTAACGATGTCGACCGATGATGGTCAAGAACTGCAGGAAATACTCGCATCGAAACCGTTCTTTAGGGTTGGCCATGAGGGAAAAATCGCTTCCAATGCAGGGTATCGATTAGCAAAGGAGGCAATAACATTGTCTGCGACCAATCCGTACGCTTTTAACCCGATTGATGTTCGGCCGGACGCCCCGGACGATCACCCGGATTTTGGACGAGTTCTGCTGGCCCTTAAAGAGACACGCCCGTGGGTCAGGCTGCTCGGATACACGCTGATCTTTGCGGCGATAATGAGCTTCTTTGCGGGGCGTTGGGTTTATGCAGGATTCTTGCAGTTTGGTGCTGTGCGAGCGAATTCCTTTCGGATTCTCATGCTCACCAGCTGGGGCTTTGCGATCGTGGGATACATTGCGATCGGCCTTCAATTGCTGAGTTACGCTTCTTTGATCCACAAAGCCGAGGTTCAGCTGAGTATGATCGCTGTAGCTGCTGCGGCGGAGAAACAACGAACCCTTTGGAAGTACGCGGCCCTCTTCGTCGTTTCCACCTTGATTCTTTCCGGCCTGCCGATGCTGATCGTGTTATTGCAGTATCTGCTCGCTTGAATCCTGATCACAGGCAAAGGCAAATTCGAATAACGCCGCACTTTGGCTGACACTGATCCGGATTCCGGATCGACAACACCGAGTCACTCCGTATCATCGTGGCTATCGCCGACCAGGAACCTCAATTCCCTGGCGAATCATATCCGCAAGTTCTTTGGTCGACAGTTTACCGGCCGCGTCGGCTCCGGAAAGGACTCCATCGACCAGATCTCGCTTCTCATCGTGCATCTGCAGAATTTGTTCTTCGATGGTGCCGCGAGCAATAATGCGATACACCATCACCGGCTTTGTCTGGCCAATACGGTGGGCTCGGTCGGTCGCCTGATCTTCGACGGCGGGGTTCCACCACGGATCCATATGAATCACGTAATCGGCCGCCGTGAGGTTCAAGCCGGTTCCGCCGGCTTTCAGTGAGATCAAAAAGACATCGCTCTCGCCGCGTTGAAACGCTTCGACTCGTTCCTGTCGCTGAGCTGGCGTCGTTTGACCGTCGAGATATTGATAGCTGAAGCCGGCTTTCTCCAGAGCTTCTCGAATCAATGCCAAGTGAGACGTGAACTGGCTGAAGATCAGAGGCCGATTGCCCTGTTCTTTCAGCTGTTCCAACTGCTCCATCAGCACTTCCAGCTTCGCCGATGAACCCTTCCATTTGTCGTCCACGAGACCAATGTGGCAAGACAATTGACGAAGTCGAGTCAGCATCTGGAGAACTTTGAAGCGTTGATCGTGCGACAGGTTCTCGTCGCCGATCTGGTCCAGTTCAGTCACTGCCGCTAGTCGCATCTGATCGTACCGCAGTCGTTCTTCGGCACTGAGATCCACCATCAGATTTGTTTCGGTTCGTGCTGGCAGATCTTTCAATACGTCGCGTTTCGAACGACGCAGGATAAACGGCGCGATGACTTGTGACAGAGCCTGACGGCGATCGCTGTTGCTTTCTTTTTCGATCGGAGCAGCAAAACGGCGACGGAACTGTTCCCACGAACCCAGAACTCCGGGAGCCACCGTGTGGAAGATGCTCCACAGTTCTCCCAGATGATTCTCCATGGGCGTGCCGGTCAGAGCGATCTTCCATTCGGCTTCGAAGGTGCGAATCTGTGCGGCCGTTTTGCTGTTGCTGTTCTTGATGTTCTGAGCTTCGTCCAGAATCAACGTGCCCCACTTGATCTCTTTGAGCAGTTCCGCTTCACGAAGGGCGAGACCGTAACTACAGATTACAAGATCCCCTTCGCCGACTTTGTTCTTCAAATCGATGCGATCGATGTCGCGAAACAGGATGGGCGTCAGCGACGGAGTGAACCGTTCACATTCACGTTGCCAGTTAAAGCCCAGCGAGGTCGGTGCAATCACCAGCGTGGGACCTGATTCAACTCGAGTCAGCAGCAGAGCCAGCGTCTGAACGGTTTTACCAAGCCCCATGTCGTCGGCCAGAATTCCGCCGACGCCCCATTGAGAAAGTCGACTCAACCAGCGAAAACCTTCGAGCTGGTAATCTCGCAGTTCTGCATTCAAGCCGGCTGGCGGATCCTGATTGGTATCCTGAGCATCTCGCAGACGCTTGAGACATTTCTCCCAATGCTTGTCCGCTTCGATTTGAATTTTGGCTGCTTCCAGCACATTCACAATCGGAGCCGCTGACGCATCTAACTGGAGCTTGCCTCGATTCTCCTGACTGACGTCGGAGAGACGCTTCAAAGCATCTCGCAGTTCGGCTGCTACTGCTGCCCATTTCCCGGGCGAGATTTCCATCAGTCCGTTCATGGGGCGGCCATGCATTCCGGCCAGGATCTCCTTGAGCGGAATTTCCTGATCACCGATCTGACAGGTTCCACTCAGTCCAAACCAGTCTCGCTGGCGCGACACTTCGACACGGACGTTATTTGCAGTGAGTCGACCGATCACATCAAACCGACTGACGGAATCCTTATGCCACAGCACCGTCAGTTCTGCTCGTTCAACCGCCGAACCGGCGTCCGTCAGCAGATTGCTGATCGCGTCGCCATCGGTCATACGCCAGCTCCAGCGGCTCAGCGGGAGGCCTCGACTGATCTGCAGTTCTGCCACAAGGTCCTGAGCACGTCGTACTTCGGCTGGGATATCCCGAACGAACTGCACGGGTTCGCCATCGACCTTCTCGTGAATTCGTGCCAGCCCTTCTCCAGGAGCGTGCAGCATTTGGTTGCGATCTCGAACCTGCATTGAGACATCCAGTGCACCGCTGCGGCGAAGTTGCAGCATCAGTACCGGCTGAGTTTCTGCAGGAACTTCTTTGCCTGCAACAGACTCCGGCAGACGCACCGCCATGCAGGCTCGCAACGGTTCCAATTGCTGCAGCAGGGCCGGCATCTTGTCTTTCGGGACGACGTCATTCTTCTCCAGCAGCTGGCGGCAAATCTCGAACGAATGTAACGGCCCGCGGAAGTAAACCGCTTCTTTCAGTGCCTGAACGTAGACCAGGACGCCTCGGGACACGTTTAACAGCTTGATCTCACCAATCTTCCCCAACCGTGTGACGTAGTCGCCAACACTGGTGGAAAGCTGCAGGCCCTGTTCAGACTCAATCACCAGGATCTGCAGCGGCTCCATTTTCAGGGCACAGGGTTCGCGATCGTAACAGAAGACGTCTGTCCCAGCGAGAACTCGCAATCCTTCTGCGACTTCAATCGTGGGAGGCTGCCAGCGTTCCTGCTTGACCAGATCTGCTAACTGGTGGTCGATGGGTGACCAATTCGACCTGGCTGCTTTGAGGAAGGCTTCTATCGAACTTTCTTTGCCTTTGGTCCAGCCGCCCTTTTTCTCCTGTTGGATGCAGGGAAACAGACTACTGGAACCGTAGTAACCATCCTCGGCCAAATTCCAGACATAACGCGTCTGCGGTTTCTCTTCGACTGTCACTTCGGCCTGGACCGCCTGTTCGAGTTGAGCGTTCTGAGTCAGTGACTTCAGTAGAGAAAGTGTCTGGCGAAAATCCTTGTCGGGATTGTCTGCCGAATCTCCGAGTATGGCCTTCGACAAAGCCGACTTCGGGTCCTCAAGCATCGCTTCGAGCTTCAGACCCATGAAATAGGTGTGCTCACATAGCTCGGGATCTCCACAGGTGCAGTTGTAATCATAGGAGTGTCTCCCGAGATTGAGCACCAGCGAACATTGAAAGGTATCGAAGCCTTGAGTGACGGAACATTCCACCCCGGAGAGGCGATCGATCGATTTGACCTTGAGATTCGCTCGAAGCTTTTCCCCAAGAACTGCGACCTCGTCGTCATGAGCACCCAGAAAGGAATTCAGCGCATCGCCCCAGTTTTCGTGCAGCTCTTCCGGGTCGAGATCCAGATCAACTTTAGGTTTGGCCGCGCCTTTCTTTCCGTCCAGACGCGCCATGAGTTGTGCCAGTAATTCGGGATCGGCAAACCGAGAGATTGAACGGGGATCTCGGCGACTTCTGGAATTTTTACCGCGAGCCATTGAAAGCAACTTCCCTGTCTGAAAACCTGGCGAACAAATTCGATCGAACGACCAAACTTTGTGCGTCAAAACCAATGCCCTGTCAGCAATCCGTTGAGGGGTTTGATTGCCAGGCAAAACCGAGTTCCAGCAAGTTTCGGCATGTGATTGACTCAGGAAAAAGCTGGAACTCGCTCTGCTTGGTTCGGCCTGCATCCATCGAACCGTAGCTGATGGAGCCCTGCGCGTCGCCTTAAAAAGCAAGTGGTTCAAAACCTTGTTTCAGGACGAATGGTCACAAACCAATCCAGAACATCAAGCGTGCTGCAGAATTTCTTCCTGATCGAACCGGCAGGTTGCTGAGATTTCTGCGACACGTCGATCTGCAAAACGCAAACGCCCTCCGGCGGAGTCCATCGCGCCAATCCTGGAACCGTTCATCTCGCACGAGAAACGAGGTAGTGGATCTTGCTAAAGATCCCAACACTGGAGGACCTTTAGCAAGGTTCACTCCCTTCAAAACAATGCGTAACGACGCTTTCGAGTTCCGCGCATAAAAAAAGCCCGTGACGAATCACGGGCTAGAAGTTCTTTGTCTTGAAGCGATCTTTGATGCGTCCCCTCGCGGCGTGTCGCCTGCTTCCCGGCAGGATCGGGACTTCTTCGATGTGTAGAAGAATTGAGAGAAGATCGTTTCAAAACACAGGATACAAGTTTCATCGGCACACGTGAGCTGATAATCCCGTACAGTTGAGTCGAACCTGAATCTTTCATGTCCCAACGACAAGTCGTCTTAAACTTGTTCGGCGTAATCGGGGATATGCTGACTGTACCGTGGCCATCTTTGCCGAATCAAGGCTCGATAATCGTCGCAGATCATTCGGCAGGAGCGACCAGCAGCACTCCCACAAATAAGTCATAGGCTGCGTGACAACCAACCGTGATCCCAAAGCCTCGCAACAGGAACACGGTCGCGAAGAAGAGCCCCGCGGCTGCTCGGAAGGAGAACGCGAACAGATTAAACGCATCCGCCGACGGCCCGATATGATGAGCCAGTGCAAAGAGAAAACTGGTGGACACTGCGGCCATCACCGCCGCCCATTTGGGAGGAAATTCAAACATTCGAAACGCCAGAAACGCGGCCGGGACCAGCAGCAATCGGAACATGACCTCTTCGTAGACCCCGGCCCCGATAAAGGACACCGCCTGACCAATGGAGCCACCCACAGCGTGGGACAGCAATGCATCCGCATGCGGGGCTGCATTCATCTGACGAAACAGCAGATCATGAAATTGCCCGACGGCAATCAGCACGATCGCCAAAAGAATGCTCTCTGCCAACATTCCGAATTGCGTTTCCAGACGCACTCGCCACGGATTACGTCGTGCCAGATGCCAGCCCAGTAACATGCCGATCACGATCAAAGGCAGCAGAATCTGCCCGACACCAGCACGCATCAGCAACGATCGCATCCAGAAATCGGCTCCGTTTCGAACGGCGTCCGGCTGATCCTGACCGATTGCGATCACACCCAGTTCGTAGATGGCAATCCACGGCAACAGAAACAACAGACTGGAAAGCGGAGTACGAGCCTCGCTCCAGTAGTCGTCGGTCAGGTTGTCGGAGGGTTCCGTATCCACGAGAGTTCTGATTCCCGTTTCAGTTGATATTCACATTCACTGACACTCAAAACACTTCACTGACCAACAGTCCCGAAAGGCCCCGCTCAAATACCGGAATGCCGCAAGCCATCCGGTGATGCGAAACCGGAGGGCTCGCGCCCGGCCGCTGTTTTTCTTGAACGACGACTTTCGTTCGGACCTGCTAGTGCTTCGTCAAGATAAGGAATTCGGGTTGGAGGTAGTGGATCTTGCTAAAGATCCCTTGCCTGCAGGACCTTTAGCAAGGTCCACTACCCGAAACTTAAATCTTGACAAAGCACTAGTCACATTCAACAGCCTGCAGGCTTGTATCGGTTGTATCGGTCGTTTGAACCGGTCTTCGCTAATCCTGACGATCATTCCGCCAGCTTCACCGTCATGCCAATCGGCAAAGTTGGCCGCATGATGTGATCAGACTCATTCGTCGGAAAACACTCGAAACCGGGTTCCCGTTCCCTGTGTTGTCGGCGGTTGCAGAAATCGAGGACGACGGATCGACTTTGCTGACTGCTCGGTCCGACCGGACGTATCGATGTCAGAACCTTTGTCTGAATCGTTGCAAATCTCACCTTCGTGCCAACGCAGTTTGTGGAACAGGACGAGTTTTTCGTCTTCCTCGTCCTCAATAGTCGGAGTTGCTGAATTCGAAAGGGCTGACAGTCCGAGTGCGGAGCAGAACGATCGAGCAAGTTCCCGCGACGCCTCATCACGGTCCAACGCAGATGGCCATGATGCGGCCAGTTCCGAGTAGTATTCGCGAATGGCTGGCGGAACAAGACTGTCGGCGGCTTTCAGTGAATGCAACTCAACCTGTTCTGAGAACTCAGCCGCCACGTCAATGAGTCTGACGCTGTCTGAGGAACATGGCCGAGAAGCCGAGGATGATTCCAATGCCCCCGACAGTTCCAGGATCGCTCTCTGGTCCTCATCAGGAAGCGGTTCTGATACCACGGGAAACCAGCCTGATTGGCGATTGAAACAGGCCAGAAATGTCGCGGCGGCAAGGTCGGCTCCACGAACATCCGGCAGAACGGACATGCCCGCGTAGACGCACAATCGAGCTTTCTCGATGGTGTTGGCGGCGAATCCACTGGTGCCGTCCTGAGCGATTGCGATCCGATGGCCGGGTTCGGGAAGCAGCAGAATTCCCTCTGGCACCGCCTGAGTTTCCCGGGCAATCAGCTCGCAGAGTTCCCAGATCTGGTCGGTTCCCGGCGAACCCTGTTGCAGCACCTGCTGCAGACGCCGCATCAGTTTTCCCTGCGATTCCAGACGCCAGATTTGATTCTCCAGTCGTTCTGTCCAGCGTTGCTGAGTCTGCAGGAGACGTCGCAGGTCGGCGCATAATTCCTGCAGGCGGTGTTCTGTGGCAGAATCTGCACTGATCGCGATCGCATCGGCGATTCGAGAGACATCGCGGATTTGATTGCAAAGTGATTGAAGAGGTCCACGGCTGGCAAGCGGATGACTGAATGGCGCGGCCGAGCGACGATTTTCACGCACCAATTGCTCACGCAGCAAACTCAGCCGACGGGAGCGATTCACAGATTCCGCGGAGCCCAGATACTTCTGCGCGGACGCGGACAGACAGGGAGCTTGAGCCACATCAGACCTCAGAGACAACATTTCTCAGCCGCTCAGAATCCATGTTCCTGAGCCAAGCTGGCGGTTTCAGATGGGCAGCCTTACCCAGATCCGGGTTTCGGTTCAGGCTTTCTCCAGCCTTCAAAGTTTTCCGATGAAGTAGGTTTGGCAGGATGCACACGATGAACAGATCTGCGCGTGACGTAGTGGCTGAGACGCACGAACCGACTGCACCTGTTGTTCTGAGAATGCAGAACAGACAACCCCGATGCCGATCTTGCTGGGGCGGCTGCTATCGAAACGGATCAGCCGGAACGCGTTAACGTCCGGTTTTCCCTGCAGAACGCTGAGCTACAACCGGCGGCTAACGTCCAGCGGCTGATGGAGCAACAAAATCAACCTGCCGCCTCCATCGCCACCAAATTCCACAGAACTCGCTTTTCGGGAACCCCAGAGAAACACCATGTCCCACAACGCTTCAGAGCAAAGGTCGCTGGAACAGATCGCCAACACTCTGCTGGAACAGCTGGGTTGTTGCGGCGGTGTGTGTCCGGAATCGACTCCATTGCCGAGCGTGGACAGCGTCATGGCAGTGGTTAACGATATTCGTGAGTTGCTCTTTCCCGGCGTGCATGGCAATCGTCGACTGCAGCCCGGCGCGGCGACTTCAGAGTATCTGGCCTCACTCACACGGATTCAGACTCGACTGCGAATCGAGATCAGCCGTGCGCTGGTTCATTCGCGTCAGGTTCAACTGCGTCTGCATCACGAATACGAAGCAGTCTCCGCTGCGCCAGCGGCTTCAATTCTGACGGACAGGTTTCTGAATCGACTTCCCGAACTTCAGCAGACGCTCAACAGCGACGTCGCGGCGGCATTTAATGGTGACCCGGCTGCGAAAACTCCGGAAGAAATCGTCCTGTGTTATCCGGGCATTGAAGCCATCACGATCTATCGTATTGCTCACGAACTGCTTACGCTGGGTGTTCCTTATCTGCCTCGGATCATGACCGAGTGGGCTCATCGCGAGACCGGGATCGACATTCATCCGGGGGCAAAGATCGGTCCTGCGTTCTTCATCGATCACGGCACAGGCGTGGTCATTGGCGAGACCTGCGATATCGGCTCCGGGGTGACTCTGTATCAGGGCGTCACACTGGGAGCCTGGTCGTTTCCTCGTGACGAGGACGGGCAGTTGATCCGAGGCACCAAGCGGCATCCGACACTGGAAGATCGCGTCACCATTTACAGTAACGCGACCATTCTGGGGGGTACGACAGTAATTGGAGCGGGTTCGCAGATCGGTTCCAGCGTCACGCTGAGCCGGAGTATTCCTGCGAATACCATCGTAACGATCGAGAAACCGTCGTTGCGATTTCGAGAAGCCGCGTAGGGCCGGAAGCCCGTCACATCCTCTGCCGGTGGCGTGACGGCGTGTTGATTTAACCGCCCCCGACCCCGCGTCGGGGGTTTAACGGCTTTTGCACCAGTACAGAACAACTGATTTTCAGTGGTGCAAAAGCCCGCAGGCCCCTGAGGCAGGCTCAGGGGGGATTAAATCAACGAACCGGCGAGGCACCGGACGGGTTGGGGTCGACGCTACTTATTTGGGGATTGTTCCTCAGTAATACAATCACCGGTGGCTAGCGCCATTCCGCTCACTCATCGTAGCGCTGCGATTAGCCAACTGCAACGCTGAGTTTTTGAGCCGGAACTAATCCTGGCCAATGTTCGTCGACGGCAAAATGGGGACGTACGATTTCCATGACTTCATGGATCTGATCTTCCGACATGTTCTTCATCCACGCGTCCATTGGCGACTGTTCGTTTCCTCGAACAGAAAAGTAGGTGTACTTTTTGCCAAGAAGGCTGCGGATATCGAACTTCGGCTTTGAAGATTTCAGCAGGAAGGATTCCACGGCAGGATCGAAAGAAAGTCCCAGCCATTCAAAGACTTTGGCCCATTCAACCAGTGGATTTCGAACGAGGTCACAATAGACGACCGTACGAGTACGCATCCGGCTGTTCTGATACTCGCGGAAGATCAGAGTATCCACCAGCCAATTCACAGCCAGCACGCCTGCTGGAGACATCTGCGAGAGTTCATGCGGAGTAATCCCGACGGGCTCAAGGTACTCTGAATAGAGAGCCCAGACGTTGGCTGGATCCGCACTATCCGCGGCCATGACTCCCATCTTGATACCTCGCATCCATGAACTGACGACGCCACATGGGTGCCGCAGCAGGAGAATGGCGTCCGCATTGATCGCATCAAGAACTCGGTCAAGATGTGGGAACGGGCGATTCTTGATGACCAGCCGATGGTCGCTGGTCAGATTCCCGGTCGCCATGTATTCGAACGCTGGTTTCAGCACATTGCAGGCTCGAGCAGACATCCAGGCGGCTGTTCGAATCGACGCCGGAGTTTTCAGGAAGTCCTTGTTGAAAAATGGCGGCTTATGTGTTTCGACACAACCCTTGATGGCTGTCGAAATGAGGAACTGCGCGTCGGCGTCAGTTCCTTTGCCGTCCTTCAGACGCTCCAGCAGATCAACCAGTGATTTATCTTTGGTCAGCTGATAGAAGGGCTCGTGACTGCCACAGACGGCTGGGTGGGAGTCCAGCACCTTCAGAGCCCATGACGTGCCTCCGCGAGCACTGCCGGCGAGAAGGACGCAACGAGCCAGGTTGGATTTGCTGTTGTCAGAGGACTTTGCATGTGCAGAGTCGGTTCCAGCTACAGTTGAGAGCATGACCTGATTCTTCAGATGAGTGTTCTGGTGGTGTTGATAAAAGGCAACATTACGTCTTCGAGACGAGATGCCTTCGAAAGGAAGACCATTGCGAATCGCCGTTGTCAGACAAAGTCTTGTCGTCCGACAATCTGAACCTAACACATGCCCGGTGAACGATTGACACTGCTGGCGAATATTTAGGACTTGTAGGGACTTTTTTCTGAATTGAAGTCCTGAAATGGCAGGCCGTTGTTTTCTGACCATGTCCCTGGCGTTGCAAACATCACAAGCCCGCATAATCGCTACATCCAGTCCGATTTGTGTCTGACGAGATGATGCAGTGGACCATTCAGAATCAGGCTTCAGGAGTGCATCCTTGCCCAGGAGACTCGTATTTCATTTGAACTCGGTTTGGGAAGTTCTCCGCGTTGTTCTGTGCAAGGCAAGCGGCTGTAGGGAGATGATTGCAGATTGCTCAGGGGTGATACCGGCATGACGATTGAAGAGAGATCCTCGTCCGAATTACAATCGGAGTGCCGCCCGGAACGAGCGGTCGTGCGATTTCACGAACTCCTGACTTTTCAAACGTGAGTGGAGACAACGATGGCCAGAGTAACTCGTCGAGGATTCCTGCAGACATCGACTGCGGCCGGGGCGTCTCTGATACTGACGGGCACCAAAGCCTCC
>JBILXT010000468.1:0-5300 GCA_044378235.1 Planctomycetaceae bacterium | reverse complement strand
GACGGTTGGTACACCGGAACCTACAGCTCTGAAGATTTTCGCGGCAGTGATTGATGATCGATCCAAGCCGATTGAAGTGCGATGTCACGCGGCCAGAGGGTTCGGCATTTGCAATTACGACGTCGCGGGAACGAAGTTTGAGCCGATTGCCTGGAAGGTGACCCAGTTGGCATTTGAAGCTGCCTCCGAGTACAACAACAGTGCTGGTAACCCTAAATGGCCGTGGTGTGGGATTGATCTGCTTCTCACGTTTCGACACTCGATTGCAGCGGAAGCAACAGCGGCTCCTCCGGCATGCAAGGGGATAATGAATCGAGCTCCAAATTCGAAGTTAGTCTCCGATGCCTCACCATTTGTGACCACCGTCGCATTGCAGCTGATCGCGAATAAGGGAAAGTTCAACGCTCCGGTCATTGCTGAACTTGCGAAGATGAAGGCATGGATTGGGGACAATGTCCCGGCTGATTTGAAGTGGGACACAAATGCTCCGCCACTTCAGAAGTAGTTGAGTGGTCATGCAATGTCAGATTCAGAAAACGATGCGGGTTTGAAACTGACGCCCGAAAGCCATGAAAAGCTGAAGTCGCTGGTGAGTCGAAGCCAGAAAGTGATGGCTCACGGCTGGATGATCCGCACTTTCATCAAGCATTCTGATGAGGTCGAAGACTATCCGGAGCTAAACGAGATGGCTCGGACGATATTCGACGTCTTTCGAGCTGTTGAGACGCAGGTCGAGGATCCTCAGTCATACTTCAAAACGGTCCGAAAGAAGCTTGCAAAGCTTTCTGCTGCGGCCGAGCAATTTGAGAAAGACGCCTGGCACGCGTCGACGCACACAAACTTTCAGCAGGCGGCGATTGCGGCGAAGTTTCTTGGGGAGCAATTACTGGAACTGGTTGTAGAGGCGGAAAAGCTCCTGCCCCGCCCTGCTCCGCCGAAGATTACACTGCCTGTTGCTTCTAAGCCGGTCCCACGGCCTGAACCTGAGATCTCTGAAGACTCAACTGCGGGCTGATTCGTAGTGTCTGGCCTGTAGTGATGTTGCCAGGAGTGTGGACCGGGAGACACTTCGTTTCAGTTCACCCCAAAAAAATGGCAGGTCGCCTGATTGACTTGGCAGCGAATGACTGGCGGGCCGAATTTTCCAGAAAAGCTCACGATTTCGAAACATCGTGGTTCTGGCATAAACAGGCACAACTCTTTCTTTCGTGATAATCCCAATTCTCCGCAGGGATTCCCGTCGTTTGTGGGAGTCCCTAACCAGAAAAGTCGAACTTTGAGTTGAGGGTGACCGATTGCGCCCCGGCCGCTGTAGTTTGTCGTCTTGTGGAGAATATGGCATAGCCCCGGGAAAATTCAGGTTCAGAGCCGAGGGCGACAGAACTCCACTGATGTCGTCAATTGGGTTTTGGGCAGTGGAGAAGTGGATACCTGACTGTTGAGGAAAGACGTCATGGCGGAACATCGGGACAAGTTCCTCTGTCCGTCGTGGGGTGTTTTCCGGAAAGAACATTGTTAGGACCCAACTTCTCTGGAACCCGGGGCTTGTGTTGCGTTTCCGAAGTGAACACAATCCAGTGGTGAGAAAATTCCTGTTTTTTCAGGTTCTGTAGATTGCGGATTCGGAGTTCTGAGCATGCGTGACTGGCTGGAGCGCTTTGTCGACGATGGCACCATTGGTGAATCTCAATTGGAAGAGGCTCGCAGCATGGCCGCGAATCTCGGGATTCCCTGTGAAGATGCCCTGATCCGACTGGGCTATATCTCCGCCGGAGACCTGATGAGGGCTCAGGCCGAAGAGTTTGGCTACGACTACATCGAGCTGGAGGGACGTCAGATCCCAAATGCGGTCATCGAACTGGTCACAGAATCGATGGCGCGAGAAAACATTGTTATCCCGATCGAGTCGGACGGCGAATCGGTTGTGATTGCGATGCACAATCCGAACAACATTGAAATCATTGATAAGTTACGGTTCGTGCTGAATCGCGAAATTCGCCCGGTTATGGCACCTCTGGAATCGATTCAGGCGGCGATTAACCGTCACTATGGACAGTCTGAAACCGAGTCCGTCGACTCGATGATTTCGGAGTTCACAGAAACGCAGATCGACTTTACAGACGTCGAAGCGGCGTCTGCAATGCAGGGTGATGAAGACGACAGCGCACCGATCATTCGACTGGCCAACCTGATTATTTCTGAAGCAGTGAAGGAACGAGCCAGCGATATTCATATTGAGCCGTTCGAAGATCGAGTTCGAATTCGTTATCGCATTGACGGTGCCTTAATTGAACGTGACAGTCCTCCCAAGCGGTTGCTTGGCGCTCTGGTGTCGCGATTCAAGATTATGGCCAAGATGGACATTTCGGAGAAGCGCCGACCACAGGACGGGCGAATCAAAACTCGTTCCGGGAACAAAGAGTTTGACCTGCGAGTCTCCATTCTTCCAACGAACCATGGCCAGGCGGTGGTCATGCGAATTCTTGACCGAGACAACATCAAGGTTGGTATTCGAAACCTCGGCTTCGGTGAAGATAACTATCGAACCTTTCAGAATATCATTCGTCGGCCGAACGGCATTTTTCTGGTGACGGGTCCGACTGGATCAGGCAAAACCACAACGCTGTATAGTGCGTTGGGAGAACTGAACCGCCCGGACCGAAAGATCATCACTGCCGAAGACCCCGTTGAGTATTACCTCCCCGGGATTAATCAGGTCGAAGTGCGACACAACATCGGGCTCGACTTTGCCAAGATCATCAAGGCGATGTTGCGACAGGCCCCGAACGCAATTCTGGTGGGGGAAATTCGAGACACTGAAACCGGCGAAATGGCGATTCAGGCGTCACTCACCGGGCACCTTGTTTTCAGCACACTGCATACCAACGACGCTCCCGGTGCGATTACTCGCTTGATCGACATGGGAGTTCAGCCGTTCCTTGTGGCGTGTTCTCTGATGGCGGTGATGGCTCAGCGACTTGTGCGTGTCGTCTGTCCGAAGTGCAAAGAACCGTACACACCAAGTCCTGAAGAAGTGGATGTGTTCAATATTACGCCCGACGAAGTCTCTGAAGGCCAATGGGTTCGCGGCAAGGGCTGCAATCACTGCAAGCATACGGGTTACAAGGGGCGTCGAGCAGTGTTTGAACTGATGACGATGAACAGCACATTGAGAGAAATGGCATTCAACAGTGAGCCTGCTCAGAATATTCGTCGACAGGCGAGATTGCTGGGGATGAAAACCCTGGTTGAGGATGCGAAGGACAAGGCTTATCAGGGAATGACGACTCTGGCTGAGGTTTACAAATTGTCGAAGGGCGGACACTAGTGGTCGTGTTGATTTAATGATGTGAAACTTGTAGTGCTGGCTTCAGCCAGCATTCGTGGCCGGGTTTCCAAACATAGCCGACTGAAGTCGGCACTACGAAATACATGGCAGCCTCCTGGTGACTGTCAGACCATCAACGACTCTTTGATCATTTACGATTCAACATAAAGGAATAACTATGTCAGGCGGAGGCGGTGGTGGCGGCGGCGGAAGTCCAGCCGGTGGAGTACGCAGCTTTCAGATTGACAAGTTGCTGGAGACGGTTGTTAAGGAACGAGTGAGCGACCTGCACATTACCGTTGGGCAGCCGCCTGTTGTGCGTTCCGGTGGTCGCATGGTCCGTCTGGAAACCAGAACACTGACGGCCGATGATACGACCAACCTGATGAAGAGTATTACGCCCGAGCGAAATCAGCAGGAGCTGCAGGAGCGAGGCGGTACGGACTTTGGTTTTGCGTTTGGCGACAAAGCTCGTTTCCGTGTCGCGGTGTTTAAGCAGCGCGGGATGATCGGGATGGTACTCCGGCGAGTTCCGAACGAGTTCCTGACGTTCGAACAGCTGGGTTTGCCAATGGTCTGCAAGGACCTGATTCAGCGTCCTCGCGGACTGTTCCTCGTAACGGGGCCGACGGGTTCCGGTAAGACCACCAGTCTTGCGTCGATGATTAACTGGATGAACCACAACATGGATCATCACATCATCACGCTGGAAGACCCGATTGAATACTATCACGAACATAAACATTCCACGATCAACCAGCGCGAGATCGGGGTGGACGTTCCGACCTTCCCGGAAGCTCTGCGACGAGCACTGCGAATGGACCCGGACGTGATTCTCGTGGGCGAAATGCGAGACCTTGAAACGATCTCGGCGGCTATCACGGCGGCGGAAACCGGCCACGTGGTGTTTGGAACTCTGCACACCACCGGTGCCCAGGGTACGGTCGACCGAATTATCGACGTGTTCCCGACGAACCAGCAGGAACAGATCCGAACTCAGCTGGCGAATGCGATTATCGGGATTCTCAGCCAGGCCCTGTTGCCTCGCAAGCCCAAGGGGCTCGTGGCAGCCTACGAAATGCTGGTGGTGACTCCGGCGATTGCGAACCTGATTCGCGAAGGGAAAACCTTCCGAATTAACAGCTCGATTCAGACCGGGCGAAAGTTCGGGATGATTCTTCTGGACGACTCATTGTTCAACCTGTGGAAGAGCGGGTTGTGTGATGAGAAAGACGTGCTGTACAAGTCTAACAACCCTGGTGAACTGCGTGCTCGTATCGAACGTGCGAAACGTGGTGTGTTCGATGAAGACAACGACGAAGATGAAGACGATGAATAGCCACCACGCCCCCAAAAAAACATCCTTCGCCCCCTCGGGGGAGAAGGTGGCCGCCAGGCCGGATGAGGGGGCGCCACGCGGCATTCCGAGAACAGCAGATTTAACCACAGCCCATGGGCCAGAGATTTAGGCGGAAGGACAAAACCATGACAAACGGTTCGCCATCGCATCGGGATGGTGAACCTGTTTACTCATTGGAGTATCGGCGGAAACTTCGGACCACGCAGACGAAAGCAGAAGGCATTGTCTGGGCAATGGTTCGAAATCGTCGGTTGGGAGGATTCAAATTCAGGCGTCAATTTTCGATTGAGCATTTAATAGTGGATTTTGTTTGCCTGGAGCAACGTTTGGTCGTGGAGCTGGATGGTGGTTATCACGACATGACAATTGAAGAAGACATCGAACGAGACCGGTTTCTAGCGGAGAGAGGCTTCCTTGTTGTTAGAATTCCAAACGAAGAAGTCTTTCAGGATGCTGATGCCGTTGCTCGTGGTATCGAGAGAATTTTGAACTCCCCTCACCCTAACCCTCTCCCCAAAGGGGCGAGGGGACAAAAGTAAAAGCCCTTCTCCCCTTGGGGGAGAAGGTGGCCGCCAAGCCGGATGAGGGGGCGGGATCTGGCAGATAATGAAC
>JBILXT010000467.1:0-5331 GCA_044378235.1 Planctomycetaceae bacterium | reverse complement strand
TCACGAGTTGTTTTAGTCCGAACTTGAACCATTCTCCATCAGTTACTTTCGGGGTTTGAAGCAATGAATTGCGGGGTTTCTGTGATGGAATGCTGCATGCGCAAATGCAGAGGTTTGGCTACGCGGCGGTTACAACGGCGTTGAGAGGAGCTCGAAGACGCGGCGTTGCAGGGGTGTGGCCTCTGTGAGCTGGTTGAATTCAGCCCCGCTGGATTCCAGACGCACCGTGTTGCGATTGAGTGTGGCCAGATCCTTCAGCAGATCCTGAAAGCTCTGCACCGGAAGACCGGATGCTGTGCGAAGAGTCGCATCCTTCTCACGAGCTGACTTCGATCGCTTCGCCGGAGCCACGACCGAACGACGCGACTTCTGAGCAGCCTCGTGATCGTCATCATCAAACAGAAGCTCACGCAGCCGATCGCGCAGATGCCACTCGGCGTAGTAGGCCAGCATGCACAGAAACACATGAGCGCGAATACGATCGTCGTTGAAGTGATAGATCGGACGCACGTGCAGATCGACGGACTTCATGCTCCGAAACGCACGCTCCACGCGAGACAGACTTTTGTAGGTTGACACTAACTGATCGGCCGTCATCGATTCTTTTGGAACGCTCGAACGAATCACGTACAAGCCATCGAGCGCCGCTTCTGCATGGATCTTCTCTTCACGGCGAGCGTAACTGAAACTGGTCTCAGTAATCGTCAGTTCGAAGTGCTTCTCCATCTTGCGCTGACCAATCACCCGACCAACTCGCAGGCCGATTTGTTCCTTTCCCTTCAACGGATTGTTTGCACGCTGAGTCGCGCGAACGATCACATCCAGATCCTTCTCGGTGGCCTTCAACAGCTCTTCACGCTTGCGAGCACGCTCGTCGGCGAGGATCGGATTGCGACATACCACCAGACGTTCGCCGGGGAAGATTTTTTCAGCACTAATCTCCGCCAGATCCTTCTCATCGAACAGCGAACGATCGACCTTTCCCGCATCCACAAGCGAACGAATTCCCTCTGTTCGCAATGCAGAAATCCAGTCCAGACCGTCGACTTCACGCAAATCTTCGGTGATTCGCTTCGATGTAATCATGCCTCGATCACCGACAAAGATGACGCGATCGATCCCAAATCGCTGGCGAACTCGCTGCACAAGATTGCTGAACGCATTCGGATCGGCCGTATTGCCGGGCAGCACTTCAATCGAGATCGGACGACCCTCCGCATCACACAGCAAACCGTACACAATTTGTGGTCGGTCGGTGCGATGATCTCGACTGTATCCGTATTGACGAAGGCTTGATTTCCTGCCGGTGTAGTAACTGGACGAGACATCGAACAGCACCAGCAAACCGCCTTTCAGATGCTTCTTTGCGAGTTTGTTCTCGATGCGATTCTGTCGTTCCAGCAGCCAGTCCATCGCCTTGTAGAGTTCATGAACATCGACATCATCAAGACCCAGTTCTTCGGCGAGCGTGTTCTGAGCGGTCTCATCATTCATGCCACGTGAGCAACTTAGTTTCGAGCCGGGTGAGATGACTCGATCAGCAATCATCGCGATGACAAGATCTCTTTCGCGGCACGGGCGTGATGCGATCAACTGCTCCATACCGATGTTGTGCAGTGTCGTGAGCACAGCGTTCACATTTCCATGCGGCAGACTTCGCAGAATAGACATCTTCTCGCCAATGCCGCTGAGCGGTTCGTTCTGAGCAAGTCGCTGTCTCATGAATTCGATCAGATCACGGGGCAGGTCGCTGAGATTGCCGAGCGTCTCATGCTTGACCTTTCCGTCTTCACGAAAAGTCCGCCGCAGATAGAACGAGGTGTACGTGACGCCGTTGCGAGTCTTGCTGACCTCAGCAATATGAACTTTGCGTGGCTCTGATTTGCTCATGCAGGATTTGTAGCAGCGGGCAAACCGAGGTCCAGGAAATTCTGGAAATTGTCTGGCTACAATTCCACATTTAATTCGCCGCCATTCGCCACTAAATCCCAGCTAACTCCCTCCCAAAACGTTAGCAATGCTGTTCAAGTTCGGTCTAGTCTCTGCGAATCCTGAAAATACTGATGCAATGGTCGCGCGAAGCGGCCCGTAGAAAACAGCAAAGGCTGCCCGGCCGCAATCCGATACTGTTCATTCTCGAAGCCGAGTCGTATAGGCTTCGGCAAACCTTTCGAAGCATAGAAGAATGGAGTCCCCGACCACGGATCTGTCAACTGCATCGAGATGATCTCGTCCCCATATGCAAGCTCCACCAGGCTATCCGGAAATTTTCCGTGGATCATCCGGTGACGCTGCAACAGAATCGTGACTGATGTGGCCCGTTCTTCGGCCATCAAATCCACTGTGGCTGGAAAGAGTCTGGGATTCAGGCGATCACTGAACATCGTGGGATCTTGATTGAGATCACCAATCGTTGATGTCGCCGCAAATCGCTGGACCGCCTGCGACGTGGATACGATTGACGCGACAACGCTGGCATCATCGTGGTCCGACAGAGCTACTCGACCAAGGAGGTTCATTCCCGCCCACTCTGTGTTCTGAACGAGAAGCGACAGGTTCATCGTCGAGAGCGCTCGATAACGCGACGCCTCACTCATGTCGGCAATTTCGTTCTCGAGATCTTGAGTAGCGGATAATTCACCGGCAAAAGCTTTCTGTTCAGGGGAATTACCGCGAATCTCGCTGAGGGCATTTCTCTCGGATGCAACTCGGCCCCAGAAAACAAGGCGTCGTCGCAACATGATGCGAGGATCCAGAGGGTGCGAGTACCCGGTACTCTTTGACACCCCCATCAGTTGGTTAAGTTCCTCGAAGGCCACATCCAGATTTACTCCAGTCAAATCAGCACTCCCCAGTACCTGTCGCAAGCTACTGAGTGCGGCCTTTTCGGAAGTCACACAAGCATTCCAGTTGTTCCACGACGACGTTTGGTTGGCCAGGGATCTACAGAGGCGAATGGCGCTAATGTGCTGACGAATCGCTCCACCAACGTCTCCCTGTTTTTCTCGGTCTACCGCATCAGCCAGCAAAAGAAATGTAACTGCTGGTGCCGGTGTATTTGACCATGGTGCTGTCCACGAGATCGGAAGCAGCGGCCATTTTTTGTGGACCGCCAGGTGCTCTTCGAAGTGCTGCAGCAGCTCCCGAACTCCATAATGATCTTCGTTCGCAATCACGTAGATCGGCAACGACTCGTTGCGTGTAGTCTGCCAACCATGAAGCGGCGTCAGGCGAGACTTATACGCAGAAGCAGCAAGAGCCACGTCAAACTTCGACCAGATCTGACGACTCGTAGGACTGTCCAGAGTCTTCCATTCCGATGTTGGAATTATGGTTCAGCAACAAATGAAGTGCGCGTCGTAACCTGTGGTCGCGTTTGAATTTACAAGAGGTGGTCAAGTCGGTCTGATGAGGAGTTACCACACTCATTCATCAGGAACTCCGAAATGACCACAAGAGAATTGTACAGTTCGATTGGTGTTTCAGGCTACGAACATCAACAGTGTTGGCGAAAGGACGGAGTATTTCATTTGCGGATGGCCGCTCCGGCTTCGTGTTACCGGTGTTCTCAGTGTGGCAACCGGGACGTGATCCGTCGGGGAACGGTCGACCGAGTTGTCCATGCTCCGCCGATCGGCATGGAACGGACGCAGTTGTTTATCAAGGTTCCTCGGCTGGAATGTCGGCGTTGTGAACGAGTGCTGAATGGCGTTCTTCCCAATGTTGTGCCACTGTGCAACTACACGAAGAGCCTTGCTCGTCTCGTGGTCGACCTTCGAAAGATGATGACCATTCGGGATGTGGCTCGGTACGTGGGTGTCAGTGACACGATGATTCGCAGTATTGATAAGAAGTACCTTCAGAAGCACTTCTGCAAGCCACGCCTGCGAGATCTGGAGATCATTGCCATCGACGAGATCTACGTTGGGAAGAAGAACAAATTCTTCACGATTGTCATCAACTGGATCACCGGAGCAATCGTCTATGTGGGCGATGGAAAAGGAGAAAAAGCCCTGAAGCAATTCTGGAAACGGCTTCGGGGCTCAAGGGCAAAGATCAAAGCGGTCGCGACTGACATGGCCAGTGCGTACTATGCAGCCACGCTGAAAAACCTTCCGAATGCGAAGCACGTGTTCGACCGCTTTCACATCGTGAAATTGATGAATGAAAAGCTCACCCAACTGCGTCGCGACCTTCAGCGGGAAGCCAATGAGATGGGCAGGAAAGTCTTAAAGGGTCTTCGCTGGCTGCTGTTGAAATTCCAGGGGAACCTTGATGAATCGAAGAATGAACGCAAACGACTGATGGACGCTCTGGGACTGAATCAATCGCTGGCGATTGCCTACTACCTTAAAGAAGACCTCGCTCAGATCTGGCAACAATCAGACAAGGCTGCTGCCGGCAACTTTCTGAAAGACTGGTGCGGCCGTGCTCGGGCGTCAGGAATAAAGGTCCTGCAGACGATGGCCAATACTCTGGAGGGCCACCGAACCGGGATCCTCAACTGGTACGACTTCCCGATCTCGACTGGACCTCTCGAAGGCATCAACAACAAGATCGGTGCTCTTCAGAGAATGGCCTACGGTTACCGAGACCACGACTATTTCATCGCAAAACTCTACGCATTACATCTCGCGAAGTTCGCTCTCATCGGATAATCATCGATTTCTAAAACGCGCACTTCATTTGTTGTTGAACCGGAATTATCATGGTCTTTTCGAGCGGCTCTGACACCTCTCTGACGAAAGGATTTCTGTCATCCATATGAAACGACAGATGGCGGATGTTCTTCAATTTGACAAACGTTGGTTCGAAGTACCAAAAAATCCGTCCCGCGCTGACGAAGACGCAGCAGGGAAGAATAATCCAAGCTCCATGCACGAGCCTCAACTTCCATGTGGCTGTTCTATCAATCCATCGTCGGGCCGTGAAGAGCGTCGCCAGAAGAAGACACAGACCGATAGGGACAACCGTGATCCAAACGGAGAAATCAAGATAGCTGCACCGGTTAATCAAGAATCCTGCGCCAGAGAACAGCAAAAGAGACGCAGCAAACGCCAAAATCTGGCGTTGAATCCAGCAGGCCGTGAGCTGTCCAATACTGAACGTCATCAGCATATAGGCGACGCATGTAGCGATCTGAAGCGAAAGATCAGCAGACGTACTGTCTCGTGCAAAGTTGCGTGAGTCTGCAACATGCGGCGTCCTGATGGAAGAAATCAACTGAAGGATCCGCAACTCCTGACCATGCGTTGTGTGGTCACTATGAGCACCGGGAATAACAGCATCCAGCAGAACAACGAAGGTTCCGACGAAAGTCAACACGGCAAA